>CAZKJZ010000111.1:0-7491 GCA_964553145.1 uncultured Frigidibacter sp.
GCGAACGGCGACGGGCCGAGGAGAAGCTGCGCCGCGCCTCGTCGGCCTTTTCCGACCTGTTGGAGGAGCGGTTCGCCGAATGGGGCCTGACCGCTTCGGAACGCGACGTGGCTTTGTTCGCGATAAAGGGCATGACCACGCAAGAGATTGCCCTGCTGCGCAGCACCGCCGAAGGCACGGTCAAGGCGCAGACCAACGCCATCTACCGCAAGGCGGGGGTGGCCGGACGGCCGCAACTCCTCAGCCTCTTCATCGATGACCTGATGGAGGACAAGGGTCGCCCTGCCCCGCTTCGGCGTGCGGTCTGAACCTATTTCCGGAATCGTTCGGCCAGACGCTCCATCAGGCTTTGCGGCTGGGGGGCGTCGGGCAACGGCGTCGGCGCAGGAACCGCCGGATCGGGCCGCGCCGTGCCGGTCGAGGGGCGGGGCGGCGCCATGCGCAAGGCGACGGCATTCTGAAAACCCGGCGCATCACCGGCGGCCAGCGCCGCCGCGCCGTCGGACAGGCCAAGCAGCAGATCGTCGATCCAGCCCTGATCGGCCTTGGCAAAGTCCGACAGCACATAATCGGCCACACGATCCTTGTGGCCGGGATGGCCGATGCCCAGCCGCACCCGGCCATAGGCATCGCCGATATGGGCATGGACCGACCGCAGGCCATTATGCCCGGCATGGCCGCCGCCCTCTTTCACCCGGACCTTGCCGGGGGCAAGGTCAAGCTCGTCATGAAAGACCACGATATCGGCAGGCGCGATCTTGTAGAAATCCGCCGCCGCGCGGACCGATTGCCCCGACAGGTTCATGAACGTGTCGGGTTTCAAGAGCACCACCCGCAGGGCCCCCAGCCGCCCCTCGCTGACCTGGCCCTGGAATTTGGCACGAAAGGGCGGAAAGCCGTGATCGGCGGCGATCCGGTCCAGCGCCATAAAGCCGATATTGTGGCGGTTGCCCGCATATTTCGCCCCGGGATTTCCAAGGCCGACAAAGAGCCGCATGGTGGGTCCTTTCTGCCGCCCGAACCTAGGATGCGCGGCCTGCCAGCGCAATCGGCCCGCCCAAAAGAAAACGCGGGACCAGATGGCCCCGCGTATCCTTATCGTCCGGGAAACCCCGATCAGGCTTCGGCAGCGGCTTCCGCAGCCACAAAGCCCGAGGGCGCGCCGATGTTGGCGATGACGAAGTTCCGCGCAACCGTCGGCTTGGCGCCATTCGGCAGCACGACATCGCCGATATGAATGACATCGCCGATATCCTTGCCGGTCAGATCGACAGTGATGTGATCGGGGATATCGCCAGCCATCACTTCCAGTTCAACCTCGGGGCGCACGATCGTCAACGTGCCGCCGCGCTTGATGCCAGGCGCCTTGTCCTGATTTTCAAACGTGACATGGATGAACAGGTTGATGCGGCTTTCGTCGTGAATACGCATGAAGTCGACATGCGTCGGCAGGTCCTTGACCACATCGCGCTGGACGTTGCGGCAAATGACATGGACGTCGTCCTGCCCTTCAACCTTCAGGTTGAACAGCATTTGCTTGAAGCGGCCCGCTTTCAGGAACTTCAGCAGATAGTAGTAGTTCATGTTGATGGCTACCGGCTCTTTGCCGTCGCCATACACGATGCCAGGTACGTTCCCGTCACGACGGGATTGACGGGCGGCCCCCTTGCCTGTCCCCGTCCGTACCGTGGCGATGAGATCGGTGATCTTACCAGCCATGGGTCTTCTCCATAAAATAAGGGCATCCTCCAAGGGTGCATGCCCGAGGTGGCCCCTATAGTGGGGAATCGGCGTGAAGGAAAGCTGAAAAGCGGCAGGGATCACGCGGCGGAAATCGCAGACATAAATCGTGACTTCCCGGCCCGGCTGCCGGGCGATAGTGTAATCCAAAGCGCTTTGGAAGTATGAGGTCTCCCCGTGTCGTTCCTGACTGTCGCCCGCATTTCCCGCGCGCCCATGGCCGGTCTGGTCGGGGTTGGCGTGTTCTGGGGATCGTTCGCAGCCTATATCCCGCTGTTCAAGGACCGGATCGGGGCCAGTGATGCCGAACTGGGACTGTGCCTGATGGCGGCGGCGGTGGGCGGGATCGGCGTCATGTGGCTGGGCCCGCGCCTTAGCGCGGCTTTGGGCCGGGCGATCCTGCCCCTTGCCTCTGTCATTCTGGCCATGGCGCTGGCCTATCCGCTTCTGGCCGGATCGGTGCCTGCCCTTGCCCTGGCGCTGGTCGGGATGGGGGCGAGTGTCTCGCTGCTCGATATCGGGTCGAACATGCGGATCAGCGACCTGGAGGCGCGGTCAGGCCTGCATCTGATGAACCTGAACCATGCGATGTTCTCTTTCGCCTTCGCCGCCGCCGCACTGGCCGCCAGCCTGTCGCGCCGCGCGGGGCTGCCGCCCGAGGTGCATTTTCCCTTTGCCGCCCTTGCCCTGCTGGCGCTGGCCGCCCTGATGGTGGAACGCGACGGTTGGCACGAGGCGCCCAAAGCGCCGCAGGATGCAGGGCATGACGGGCTGTGGCGGGCGATCCTGCCGGTTGCAGCGATCCTGTTCGTGGCCTTTGTCTGCGAAAACACCACCGAAAGCTGGTCGGCGCTGCATATCGAACGCACGCTGGGCGGGCCGTCAGGGGACGGCGGCTTTGGCCCGATGATGTTCGGCCTGACCATGGGGCTGGGCCGCGTGTCCGGCCAGATCGCGGCGGCACGGCTGGGCGAGGCGGGGCTGATCCTGTGGTCGGCCCTGGTCGGGGCAACGGGTGCGGCGATCATCGCCCTTGCGCCCGTGCCACTGGTTGCGATCCTTGGCGTTGGCCTTATGGGCCTTGGCGTTGCGGTATCCGTGCCCTCGGCCAATTCGATCCTCGGCAAGATGGTGCGCCCCGATCAGCGCGGCTTTGCGATCAGCCGCGCCTGGATGATCGGCTTCACCGGCTTTTTCTTGGGGCCGACGGGCATGGGGCTGGTCGCCCAGCACGCCGGCCTGCGCGCGGTCTTTGTCGGAGTTGCGCTGCTGATGCTGGTAATGGCGCTGATGGCGCGCACTCTTGGTCGGGGGCAAGTGCGCGCCTGACCACACCTACCCGACGAACCGCCGGTCCGGCACGATCCACATCAGTGCCACGGCCGCCAGAAACAGAAGCGACACAACCGGCGCAAACCAGCTGGCGCCAATGGCCAAGAGATAGCCCACCAGCGATATCTTGCCCTTGGTATCCTTGCCGATGGCGCGGGCAAAGTCGGACTCGACCCCGTGCTGCCCGATCAGCGCGATCACCAGCAAAGTGTAGGAAACGGCGCAGGCCAAGAGGTCGAGCGCATAGAGAAAAACCGTAAAGCCCGCGAAATGGTTTTCGCCCATGTAGGCGGTGGTAAAGGGCATCAGCGACAGCCAGAACAGAAGATGCAGGTTCGCCCACAAAACCCAGCCACCGACATGCTTGACCGCCTGGAACATGTGGTGATGGTTGTTCCAGTAGATGCCGACATTGGCGAACGACAGGATGTAGCTGAGGAAAATCGGCCAAAGCTCGGACAGCGCCCCCCAGCCGACGCCATGGGGAACCCTCAGTTCCAGAACCATGATGGTGATGATGATGGCGAAAACGCCGTCGGAAAAGGCCTCGATACGTCCTTTGGTCATCGTTATTCCCTTCGTTTTCATAAAAGGTACCGGCACATGCGGCACCGGACAAGCGGCTCAGACCGGCAGAACCTGACCGATCAGCGCCGCCTGCCCGCGCGCGCCACCCGTCTCGTCCCGCACCGTCCATAGAATGGTGCGCGTGATGCGGAACCGGCGCCCGGTGACGGCAACACGAATGCCCTGATAGTCGGCCACCCAGCCCCGCGCCGCCGCTTCGGCCAGATAAAGGTTGCGGTCGGCCTGAATATCGCCATTCGCCTCGGCTGACAGGCGCGAGGGCAGGCGGGTGAAGTGATCCCAGTCACAGTCCCACAGGGCCAGCGCCGCGCGATTGGCATAGGCAAAGATCGGGTCCGCCTCGGTCCCGTGCGAAACGACAGGCTGCGGATGGTCAAAAAGGGCACGGGCAAAACCCGCATCCGCCGGGTCCGGTCCGGGCACCAGCGCCCGCCCGGTCAGCGCTGCGAAACTGGCGCCCAGCCAGCGCGACCGCGCCACCACATCGGGCCGGTCCGCCGGATCAGGCGCTGTGGGCACCGTCCGCCAGCCCTTTGACGAATGACAGGATCTCGGGCACCGGACGGCCTTCCTCGACCAACTTGACGATGGCCGACCCGACAACCGCACCATCGGCGACGGACGCAATGGCGCGCGCGGTTTCGGGCGAGCGGATGCCAAAACCGACGATGACCGGCAGGTCGGTTGCCGCCTTGATCCGCGCCACTTCGGGGGCGACATCGACTGCCTCGGCGGCGGCGGCGCCGGTGATGCCGGTGATCGAGACGTAATAGACAAAGCCCGATGTGTTCTGCAGCACCTTGGGCAGGCGCTTGGCATCGGTCGTGGGCGTGGCCAGACGGATGAAATTCAGCCCCGCCGCCTTGGCGGGGATGCAAAGCTCGCTATCCTCTTCCGGCGGCAGATCGACGACGATCAGCCCGTCGACGCCCGCCGCCTTGGCATCGGCCAGGAACCTGTCGACGCCGCGCGAAAAGATCGGGTTGTAATAGCCCATCATCACGATCGGCGTGACATCATCGCCCTTGCGGAAGTCCGCCACCATATCCAGCGTCTTTTGCAGGGTCTGCCCGCGTTCCAGCGCCCTTTGCCCGGCCAGCTGGATCGTCGGACCATCGGCCATCGGATCGGTAAAGGGCATGCCCAGTTCGATCACATCGACCCCCGCCGCCGGCAGCCCCTTCATCAGCGCCAGCGAGGTCGCATAGTCCGGATCGCCCCCCATGATATAGGACACAAAGCCCTTTTTGCCCTGGGCCCGCAGTGCGGCGAATCTGGTGTCGATCCGGGTCATCTGTCTCTCCTGCAACTCTTCGCCTCTTGCAGAAAAGGCGCGCAAAAGGCAATGGGCGCGTGGGTTGGCCCGGGCAATGGCTTCCTGACCAAGCTGAGTGCTTGACGAGGGCAGCGCCATCCCCTCTGACTGGGGCGATATGCAGGATATCAGATGACGGGCCTTACACCTTCGTTCGCGGCCATCCTGGCCGACCTTGCCGAAGCGGCGGGTCTGTCGCGGCCTGCGGGCCTGTGCCTTGGTGCAATCTGGCGGGCGGCGCAGGCACCCTGCGCCGACGATCTGGTGGCGGGGCTTGGCCTGTCGCGCTCCAACGTCTCGACCGCGCTGAAGGAATTGCGCGGCTGGGCGCTGGTCGGCATCGCCCGCGCGCCCGGCGAGCGGCGCGAGTTTTTCACCGCCCCCGCCGACCCCTGGGAACTGATCCGTCTGATCATGGCGGGGCGCCGCGCGCGCCTTTTGACCCCGATCCTTGACCGGCTGATGCGCGCCGAGGCGGAAAGCGAGACGGGCGACGTGCGTCTGGCCGCCCTTTATGACGCCTTGTCGACGCTCGATCATGCGATCGACCTGCTGACCCGGTCGGACGCGCGTGACCTGTCGCGCGCCATCGCCGGACTGGGCCAGGGCCGGGAACAGGCCAAGCCCACGCGCAAAAAGAAAAAGAAACACAAAGGTCGGCAGGAAGGGGACGGAGAGGCATGACGGAACGCGGCATGACCGACCGGATCCAAAGCTCGGTCGAACTGACCGAAGGCGCCGCCCTGCCGCAGGCGCGGGTCGCACCCTGCAGCGACAACCTGCCCGCCACCGCCGAACTGGACCCGCTGCCCGCCGCCGTCTCGGCCCGCAGTGCGCAGGAAAAAAGTCCCGCCGAATGGGCCTATGAGCGGCTGATCCTTTATATCGGCAATTTCGAAAAGCAGCTGGATGACACGCAAGAGGTCGCCATGGGTTTTGCCGGGGGCGAGGCCGGTGTGCTGCGGATCGAGGGGATCGGCTATTTCGCCCCCGACATCATCACCTTTTACGGTACCGAGGAAGACGGGACGCGGACCCAGCTGGTGCAGCATGTCAGCCAGCTGAACGTCATGTTGCGCGCCATGCCCAAGGCGCCCGAAGTGGACGTGCCGCGCCGCATCGGCTTTCGCCTGGCCGCAGGCCTCGGGCCGGAAAAAGCCGATCCGGGGCCGTGACAGGGCGGCCGTTATCGGTTAGATGGGGCAGCAAGACAGGAAAGGATCGGGCAATGGCTGAACACAAGCATGGCAGCATGGATATCACCACCCATGAAAGGACCTTTGCGGGTTTCGTGAATTTCACCAAATGGGCAGTGATCCTGATCCTGGGTATCCTGATTTTCCTGGCACTGGCCCGTACCTGATCAGATCGGGCTGTCCCACATGCGTCGCTTTCTGGCTGCCCTGTTGCTGCCCCTTCTTTTGGCCAACTGCGCCGAACCCGTCTGGGCCCCGGACGAGGCTGTGGCGCGCGCGCATTACCGGTCGGCAGAACCGCCGTCGATCACCCTCTTCACCGTGATCCGCAAGCTGGGGGGCGAAGGCGCCCATTCCGGCCTGATGATCAACGGGTCCGAACGGGTAATCTTTGACCCCGCCGGCACCTGGACCCACCCGACAGCGCCCGAACGCAACGATGTGCATTTCGGCATGACCCCGACGATGGTCAAATATTACATCGATTACCACGCCCGTTCGACCTATGACGTCTATGAACAGACCGTGCAGGTCAGCCCCGAGGTCGCGGAACAGGCGATCCGGCTGGTTCTGAACAATGGCGCGGTGATGAAGGCCATGTGCGGCCGGTCTGTCAGCGCCGTTGTGCACGACATCCCCGGGTTTGAATCGGTCAGCGGCACCTATTTCCCCGGCAAGCTGATGCGGGAATTCGGCCAGTTGCCCGGCGTGGTGACGGTCAAGCATTCGGATGCGGACGCCGACAATAACAAGGCGCTGCTGGCCCAGCAGACCGCCGCGCAACCCTAAGATGGCGCCCCGCCCCGACGCCGTGATCCTGGCGGGGGGCCGGGGGCGGCGCATGGGCGGCGCCGACAAGGCACTGATCCTTCTGGCCGGGCGGCCACTTCTGTCACATGTGCTGGACCGGATGGCCCCGCAGGCCGGGCGCATTGCCTTGTCGGCCAATGGCGCTCCTGCGCGCTTTGCGGCCTTTGGCCTGCCCGTCCTGCCCGACGCGGGGGCCGACCTTGGCCCCATGGCCGGGTTACTGGCCGGGCTGGACTGGGCGGCGGCGCTGGGGGACGCGACCCATCTGCTGACCCTGTCGGTCGACACGCCCTTTCTGCCCGCCGACCTTGCGTCGCGTTTGGCCAGTGCCGCCGGGCAGACTGGGCTTGCCCTGGCCGAAAGCCGGGGCCGCCTGCACCCGACCTGTGGCCTGTGGCCGCTGCATCTGCGTGCCCCGCTGGCACGGGCGCTGGCCACGGGCGAACGGCGGATCGGCGACTGGGCGCTGGCACAAGGGGCTGTGTCCGTGGCCTTTGACGGCGACCCCGA
>CAZKJZ010000112.1:0-7427 GCA_964553145.1 uncultured Frigidibacter sp.
TCGCGCTTTGGCTTTTCCGACGCGACCGAGATTTTTGTCTTTTGTTCGGGCATCGCCTCGGCCCTGGCCTTTGGGGCGACCTTCGACCGGGCCGGGTTCCTGATCGGGTTTCTGCGCGTGGCCAAGCGGGTCTGGCAGGTCTATTGGGTGCATCTGGGCATCTTCCTGACCACATTGACTCTGATGCTGGCGCTGAACCGGTCTGAATGGTTCGAACAGGATTATGTCCGGGCGCTGAACCTTTATCCGTTCCTGCTGGAAACCGGGTCGAACCTGATCGGGCTGATGACGCTGACCTATGTGCCGAACTATTTCGACGTTCTGCCGATGTATGTCGTCCTTCTGGCGCTGATCCCGGTTGCGGTGGCGTTGGCGCGGATCAGCCCGGCACTGATGATGGCCGGATCGGCGACGCTCTGGCTTTATGCCAATGTCGGCCATCTGAACCTGCCGGCCGAATGGTGGTTTTCGAACGGATCGGTGCGCCCCTGGTTCTTTGACCCGTTTGCCTGGCAGCTGATTTTCTTTACCGGCTTTGCCTTTGCCTCGGGCTGGCTGCCGGTGCCGCCGGTGCGGCGGGCCCTGGTGTGGCTGGCGCTGGCCTATGTGGTGCTGACGCTGCCTCTGGCCTGGCACAAGACGCTGGGCTGGTTTGAAAGCCTGCGCACGGTGCGGGCCGACTGGTGGTATCTGTTCGACAAGACCCAGTTCGGCTTTGCCCGTTACGTCCATTTTCTGGCTTTGGCCTATCTGGGCTGGGTCTGGGCCGGTCCGCGCGGCGCGCGGTTTGCGGGCTTTGGGCCAATGGGCCGCCGGATCGTTGCCATCCTGACCGTGATGGGCCAGCAATCGCTGCCGCTTTTTGCCACGTCGATGGTCATGGCCCGGCTTCTGGGCGTGGTGCTGGATGTGACCGGGCGCGGGCCTCTGGCCTCGTTCGTCGTCAATGTTGGCGGCCTCGCCCTGTTGGTGGGCATCGCCTATTTCGTCTCTTTCCTGAAATCCGAACCCTGGCGCGGCCCGCGCAAGCCCGCCCAGGTCAAACCCGAAGGACCGGCCCTGATCGCCGGAGAGGTCCGTTCATGACACGCCCGTCCCGCCGTGAATTCCTGGGCTCTGCCCTGACCCTTGCCGCTGCCGCCGGTCTGGCGGGGCGTGGCTGGGCCGGTTCCGCGACCGGGCAGGGCATGACCCTGGGCGTCGCCACGCCCTTTTCGGCCGAAATGGTCGATGCCAAGGCCAAGATGCTGGCGGGCCAGCCCTATGCCGATCCGGTCAAGGTGCCGCAGCCCTGGCTGGACCTGACCTATGACCAGTACAAGCTGCTGAACTTCAACCGCGACTTTGCCCTGTGGAAAGATCAGGACAAGGCGGCGCGGGCCGAATTCTTTGCCGCTGGCCTCTATTTCGCCTCGCCCGTGATCATCAACGCGGTCGAAGGCCCGCTGTCGCGCGAAGTGAAATTCGAGATGCGGACCTTTACCGCAGGCGAGAAATTCCCCCGCCTCTCGGACGAGGGCATGGGTTTTTCCGGCTTTCGCCTGACCGGCTATATTGATGATGACGGTCTGGACCGCGAATATGCGGTCTTTCAGGGCGCAAGCTATTTCCGCGCCGTGGCGCGCGGGCAGGGCTATGGCATGTCGTCGCGCGGGCTGGCCATCGGCACCGGCAATCCGAATGGCGAGGAATTCCCCTTTTTCCAGGAATTCTGGATCGAGGCGGCACCGGCCGACAGCCCGATTGTCATCGTTCATGCGCTGATGAACAGCCCCAGCACTACCGGCGCCTATACGTTCCGCATCGCCAAGGGTGCCGTTACCACGATCGAGGTCGATGCGCGCCTGTTCCCCCGCGTCGATATTACCGAGGTCGGGATTGCGCCTGGCACCTCCATGTTCCTGTTCAACCAGATGAACCGCCAGCGGTTCGACGATTTCCGTGACGGGGTCTATGACAGCGACGGTCTTCTGATGCTGAACGGCAAGGGCGAGCTTTTGTGGCGCCCGCTGATGAACCCGCTGGCGCTGGAATCCAGCGCCTTTTCCGACGAAAATCCGCGCGGTTTCGGCCTGATGCAGCGCAGCCGCAGCGTGGCCGATTTCCAGGATCTGGAAGCGCGCTATGAACTGCGCCCCTCCCTCTGGGTCGAGCCGATGGAGGATTGGGGCAAGGGCGAGGTGCGCCTGATCGAAATCCCGTCCGACAAGGAAATCTATGACAATATCGTCGCCTTCTGGCGGCCCGCCCAGCCGATTGCGGCCAAGACCGAGGCGCGGTTCAAGTACCGTCTGCATTGGTGCGATCAGGCGCCGGTCGAAGGGCCGGTGGCGCGGGCGCTGAATGTCCGCAGCGGCGACCGGATCTTCGAGGAGGGGCGGCTCTTTGCCATCGACTATGCCCCCCATCCGGCCCTGGGCGCCGATCCCGAACAGATCGAGGCGCGGGTGACGGTCAGCACCGGCACTGTGTCGGCAGCCGTGGTTCATGCCAACCCGCTGACCGGTGGCATGCGGCTGGACTTTACCGTCGTGGCGCCCGAGGCGCCGTTTTACGAGTTGCGCGCCGAACTGTGGCGCGACGGGCAGCGCGTCAGCGAGGTCTGGCTTTACCGTTGGATCAACGCATGACCGCCCCGATGAAAAGACCCGATCCCCTGCAGGCCGCGCTGGCGCCGATGGCCATGCCCGACCAGAACCTGTGGCAGCGGTTCCGCGACCCGGCGGCGCCGGGCGGGCGGAACGGCTGGCAGGCCTATGCGGCGCGGCTTTTTGCCTTTGCCCTGCCGCTGGCGATCTCGATCGGCCTCGCCATGCCCTTTGCCGGCTGGTTCGACCTTGACGGCCAGCTCAGCGCCTCGGAATTCGCCATCGTTCTTTTAAGCTCGTTCACCATCTTCTGGGTGGCCCTGTCGGTCGGCGTTGCCATGCTGGGCCTCTTGTGGCGCCCGGCGCCCGCGCCCCGGGTTGCGGCCCGCGACGGGCTGAAGGTGGCGATCATCCTGCCGATGTACGGCGAGCCTGCGGGCGAGGTGATCGGCAACGGCTTTGACCTTTTGCGCCGCCTGTCGGAGGCTGGCCATGTCCATTCCTTCGCCCTGCACGTCCTGTCGGACAGCCGCACTGACGAGGCGCGCCGGGACGAGGCTGCAGCCATGGCGCGCTTTGGCGACGCCTATCCGCGGTTTGAGGCTCATTATCGCTGGCGCGAACAGAATACCGACTACAAGTCGGGGAACCTGCGCGAATGGATCACCACCCGGGGTGGTGCCTATGATGCGATGCTGATCCTGGATGCCGACAGTATCATGGGGGCCGGAACCGTGGTGCGGCTGGCCGATGAACTGGCCGCCGACCCGTCGCTGGGTCTGGTGCAATCCTTGCCGCGCCTGTTGCCGGGCCGGACCATCTGGCAGCGGATGCAGTCCTTTGCCGCCGAAGTCTATGGCACCAACCTTGGCCGTGGCTTTGCCGCCTATGCCGGGCGCGAGGGCAACTTCCTGGGTCACAATGCGATCGCCCGTATCCGCGCCTTTGCCACCTGTGCCGGGCTGCCGCATCTGACGGGCCGTCGCCCGATGGGGGGCATCATCCTCAGCCACGATTTCGTCGAGGCAGCCCTGTTGCGCCGGGCGGGTTGGGGCGTGCGGATGATCCCCGAGGCGCAGGAAAGTTTCGAGGAAACGCCCGAAAACATCCCCGCCTATGTCAAGCGTGACCGCCGCTGGTCGCAGGGCAATATGCAGCACCTGCGGGTGATGATGGCGCGCGGCCTGCATCCGATGTCGCGGATGCATTTCTCGCAAGGGGCCATGGCCTATCTCGGCTCGGTCTTCTGGGCCGCCCTTCTGACGCTCTGGGCGCTGTTTGGCGAAACCGCCGGTGTCTACCGCTATTTCACCGAGGCAGACCCGATCCGCCCGACCTGGCGGCCCCTGCCCGACCTTAGTCTGGCGGCCCTGGCCTGGGTCGTCGTGTTTCTGGTGCTGGCGCCCCGTGTCATCGGCATCCTGTCCTATGTGCTGAACGGGCGGCTGGCACGTCGCGATATCGGCCGCTTTGCCGGTGGGGTTCTGGCCGAGGCGGTCCTGTCGGCCCTGATCGCACCGATGATGATGGTGCAGCACAGCCGCGCGGTGATCCGCACCTTTGCCGGGTTCGACAGCGGCTGGGTACCGCATATGAAGGGGCGGCCGGACCTGCTGACCCTTTTGCGGTTCCACTGGATGGAAACGCTGATCGGGGCGGTGCTGCTGCCTGCGGTGGTGATGGGCATTGTCACACCCTGGCTGGTGCCCCTGTCGCTGTGCCTGCTGCTGAGCGTGCCGCTGTCGTCGTTCGTGGCGATGGACTTTGGCCGCGAGGTGCAGGACGAACCCCTGGCGCCCAAGCTGGGCGGCGTTGTGCCCGGCGCCGGCAGCGCCTGACCCAGCCGTCGGTCAGGGGCGCGGGCCGTCGCCCGCCGCCCTGACCTGCGCGATATAGTCACGCAGCAGCGGCACGCGGCGCGGGCGAAAGGATGCGTCGGTCATCACCACATCCCGCATCCGCTCCAGGTGAAAGCGTCGGTATCCCTGCCGCAAGGTGCACCAGGCCAGACACATCAGCGCCCGGTCGAACCAGGTGATGGCCAAGGGCCAGATGCGGCGGCGGCTTTCCTGACCGCTCAGGTCCAGATAGGTCAGATCAATGGCGCGTTCGTCCCAGCTGGCCTGGCGGATCAGCGTGATATGGGCCGGGGCCGGGGGGCGCCGTTCCATCCGGTAACTGTTGCTGACGGCATGGACCGCCTGCCGCTGCACCCGTTCGGGCAGGGTGGCGGTGATCTTGGCCATCGCCGCCTGTGCCGCCTTGGTCAGGGCCGCATCGCCCATGTGGCGCACCTCGGCCAGACCCAGCACCAGCGCCTCGACCTCCAGCTGCGTGAACATCTGCGGTGGCAGCGCCGGGTCTTCGGCCAGCGTATAGCCAACGCCCGCCGCCCCGTCGATCAGCGCCCCCCCGGCGCGCAGCGCGTCGATATCGCGGTAAAGGGTACGTTCCGAGACGCCGGTCTCCTCGGCCAGCCGCGCGGCCGTCACCGGTTGCGGCAGCATCCGCAGCGCGGTTAACAGGCGAAGAAGTCGGTCGGCGCGGGCCATGGCATGCTGACGGAAACTGACAGGAGGGGTCCAGCATAAGAGAGCCCATGGAAAGCCACAAGGAGATGATGATGCTGACCTTTTTTCACGCCCCCCGCAGCCGGTCCTCGGCCATTGCCGTCCTGATCGAGGAGATGGGAATCGCCGACCGGATCAGGACCGAGGTCGTCACCATTCGCCGCTTTGACGGCACGGGTGCGCGCGACTTGTCAAACCCGCATCCCGAAGGCAAGGTGCCGGTACTGGTTCATGACGGCGTGGTCCTGACCGAACGCGCGGCGATCATGCTGCATCTGACCAACCTGTTTCCGGGCAGCGGTCTGGCACCCGCGTCCGGCACGCCGGAACATGGCGCCTTTCTGACCTGGCTGACCTGGTATGGCAGCGTGCTGGAGCCGGTGATCATCCATCAGCGGGCCGAACTGACCCATCCGCTGCTGACCGGGGCCTTCCGCGGTCCGGACGAGGCATTGGCGCGCCTGCGCGCGGCGCTGGACAAGGGGCCCTGGCTTCTGGGCGACCACTATTCGGCGGCGGATATTCTTGTCCATTCGCCCTTTGCCTTTTTCCCCGACCTTATGTCCGATCCGGTGATCCGCGACTGGGTGGATCGCTGTCAGGCCCGCCCGGCATTGGCGCGCGTGCGGGCTGCCGACACGGCGCGGATGGCTGCCTGACCTGACCAAAGCCCGAGGCCGGTGCCTCGGGCGCACCGCCCCCGATTTCTGAACAGAAATCGGACCAGAGCCTGTGCAGGCTCTGGCGCGGAATTTCTTAAATTCCGCTGGCGCGAGGCTGTCGGATATCGTCATGCCGCGCCTCAGGTGCGGCGACCTGCAAAGCGCTGCTGCCACTCTTCCCGCTCCTCGTCCGTGATCTTGCGGAACAGGTTTTCGGGAACGGTAAAGGCATGGCCGGGCGGCAGGGCCCGCAGGGCCGCGCCTGCGTCATGCGGCCAGCTCCAGTCGTCCGAGCCAAGGGCAGCCATCATCACGGCCGCCGCATCGGGAATGAAGGGGGCCGAGGCGATCGCATAGACGCGGATCAGGTTCAGTGCCAGCCGCACCATCGCTTCGGCCCGGGCCGGGTCGGTCTTGATCACCGTCCAGGGGGCGGCGGCCTGCAGATATTCGTTGCCCGCGACCCAGATCGCGCGCAGTTCCGTGGCGGCCTTCCTGACCTCCATCGCCTGCATATGCGCCTCATAGTCGCGCAGGCGGG
Organism: uncultured Frigidibacter sp.; assembly: GCA_964553145.1. GTDB lineage: Bacteria > Pseudomonadota > Alphaproteobacteria > Rhodobacterales > Rhodobacteraceae > TMP-24. Next base: position 6,362 of record CAZKJZ010000112.1, read on the forward strand.
CGCCGATGTCGGCGATCAGCGCGGTTTCGGCGGGGCCGAATTCGCCGCCCGCCGGAATGGTCTCGCCGAACTTTGCCTTGGCGAATTTGGTGACGCGGCTGACCAGATTGCCCAGCACATCGGCCAGATCCTTGTTCACCGACGCCTGGAAATTTTCCCAGGTGAATTCGCTGTCGGCACTTTCCGGCGCGTGGCTCAGGAGCCACCAGCGCCAGTAGTCCGAGGGCAGAACCTCCAGCGCCTGATCCATGAACACCCCCCGCCCGCGCGAGGTGGAAAACTGGCCGCCGTCATAGTTCAGGTAATTGAAGGACTTGAGGTAATCGACCATCTTCCACGGCTCGCCCGAGCCCAGGATCGTGGCGGGGAACGACAGGGTGTGGAACGGGACGTTGTCCTTGCCCATGAACTGGTAATAGGTCACGTCATCCGCGCCCTTGTCCGTACGCCACCAGCGTTCCCAGGCCTCGTCGCCCAGCCCGTTCGCATCGGCCCATTCGGCGGTTCCGGCGATATATTCGATGGGCGCGTCGAACCAGACGTAGAAAACCTTGCCCTCCATCCCCGGCCAGGGCTGATCGCCCTTTTTCACCGGAATGCCCCAGTGCAGGTCGCGGGTGATGCCGCGATCCTGCAAACCGTCGCCGTCGTTCAGCCATTTCTTTGCAATCGACGTGGTCAGGACCGGCCAGTCATGCTTGCTGTCGATCCATTGGGCGATCTTGTCCTTCAGCGTGCGCTGCATCAGGTAAAGATGCTTGGTTTCCCGCACCTCCAGATTGGTGGAACCCGAGATGGTCGAATGCGGGTTGATCAGGTCGGTCGGGTCCAGCTGCTTGGTGCAATTGTCGCACTGGTCGCCCCGCGCGCTGTCAAAACCGCAGTTCGGGCAGGTGCCCTCGATATAGCGGTCGGGCAGAAAGCGGCCGTCGTCGATGGAATAGACCTGGCGTTCACTGACTTCGCGGATCAGGCCGTTGTCGGCCAGCCTGCCGGCGAAATGCTGGGTCAGCCGGTGGTTGCGCTGGCTGGACGAGCGGCCGAAATGGTCGAACGACAGCCGGAA
>CAZKJZ010000113.1:0-1531 GCA_964553145.1 uncultured Frigidibacter sp.
GTGGTGGCGGAAGAGGTGGGATTCGAACCCACGGATGGTTGCCCATCGGCGGTTTTCAAGACCGCTGCCTTAAACCACTCGGCCACTCTTCCGGCCCGAGCGGCTTAGCGGGTCGGTGATGATTCCGAAAGGGGGCAGTGCTGATTGTCGCCGATCGCTCAGCCGTGGCTTTTCATGGGCGCCCCGGTCGGATAATGTCGCAGCCAAGCGCCGACAAAGGCGCGAGCACAGAGGCATCGAACCAGCGCCGCGGGTCCGTCCGTGGCTGTTTGGCTTTGGACAGGACACGCATGGGCAGGATGCGGAAGGGGGCAGGAATGGAAAGGGCGCGCTTGGCACGTCTGGGGATTATGCTGGCGGTGGTGGCGGCCTTGTCCGCCTGCCAGATGGGGCTGATGAAATCACGGCCCAAGGCCGAACCCGCCGCAGATGCGGCGGCGGCCCCCGACGCCGGGCTGGTGGCCGGGCAGCCCGGGGGCGAGCGCGATGTCGAGGCGCCCGAGATTTTCAGCAGGACCGACAAGGCACTGTGGGATGGCCGCCCCTCGCTCGGCGGGGTCTGGGTCGCCCATGCCTCGGTCAAGGACCCCGAGCGGGTGGTGATGCGCAATGCCGCGAACGGCAAGACCGTGATCGGCGCCCTCTTCCGGCGCGAGGTCGACAATCCCGGCCCCAGCCTGCAGCTCTCGTCCGACGCGGCCGAGGCGCTGGGGCTCTTGGCCGGGCAGCCTGCGGTGGTCGAAGTGGTGGCGTTGAAGCGGATCGAGGCGCCCGAACCGGCGGCGGAACCGGCCCCCGAAGCGGCGCCTGCGCCTGCTGCCGTCGAAAAGCCCGGCAAGGCCGACGCGGCACCCAAGGGCAAGCCGGGCAAGATCGAGGCCAAGGCGCTGGATCCGGTGGTGGCCGGTGCCGCCGCTGCGCTGGACAAGGCCGCAACAGAACCGGCCACGGCCAAGGGCGCCAAGCCGGTTGCCGCTGCCCCTGCCCTCGCAGCCGCACCTGCCGCCGCCGCGCCCGCAGCCGGTGCGCTGCGCCGCGCCTATCTGCAGATCGGCATTTTCAGCGTCGAGGCCAATGCCAAAACGGCGCAAGGCCAGATGCAGAAGGCCGGCATGAGCGCAACGGTCAAACCCGACAAGAGCCAGGGCAAGGCCTTCTGGCGGGTGATCGTCGGCCCCGCCGCGACCGAGGCCGACCGCAATGCACTGGCGGCCAAGGTCAAGGCGTTGGGCTATCCCGACGCCTATGCCGTCAGCAAGTAAGGAGAGCTGATGATGACCAGACCCTTTGCCTTTCGCGCACTGGCCCTGATGGCCCTGTGGCTGGCGACGCCCGCCACGGCCTTTGACACCCGCGCGCGCGAGGCATGGGTCTATGATGTGACCACCGATACGGTCCTTCTGGCCAAGGATGCCGATGTGCCGGTGCCCCCGGCCTCGATGTCCAAGCTGATGACCATCAACATGCTGTTCGAGGCGCTGAAAGACGGTCGGGTGACGCCCGATACGCAGTTCAGCGTCTCGGCCCATGC
>CAZKJZ010000113.1:1631-7323 GCA_964553145.1 uncultured Frigidibacter sp.
CGCTGAAAGACGGTCGGGTGACGCCCGATACGCAGTTCAGCGTCTCGGCCCATGCGATGGAAATGACCCATCTTGGCGGATCGACCATGTACCTGCAGGAAACCGACCGCCCGACGGTTGACGAGCTGATCCATGGCATGATCATCAATTCCGGCAATGATGCCTGCGTCGTGGTGGCCGAGGGCCTGTCGGGCAGCGAAACCGCCTTTGCCCAGCAGATGACGGCGCGGGCCAAGGCGCTGGGGCTGGAGCAATCGACCTTTGCCAATGCCTCGGGCTGGCCCGATCCCACGCAACGCATGTCGATGCATGACCTGGGTCTTTTGGCCAAGCGGTTGATCGAGGTCTTTCCGGACTATTACCCGGTCTTTTCCAAGACGGAGTTCAACTACAAGGACCGTGCCCCCGCCAATGCCAACAACCGCAACCCGCTGCTGAAACTGGGGATCGGCGCAGATGGATTGAAGACCGGCCATACCGAGGAAGCGGGCTTTGGCATCGTCGGGTCGGTCAAACAGGGGGACCGGCGGATCATCTTTGCCCTGGGCGGCATGTCCAGCGACAGGGAACGGGCCGAGGAGGCCGAGCGGATCGCCAACTGGGCCTTTCGCGAATTCATCCAGAAGACCGTCGCGAAGGAAGGCGAAAAGATAGCCGATGCCCCGGTCTGGATGGGGGCAAGTCCCAGCGTCGGACTGGTGGTCGACAAGGATATGAGCCTGCTTTTACCCTCGCTGGTTCAGGACCGGTTGAAGGGAGAGGTGCGCTACAAGTCCCCGATCGACGCGCCGATCGCCAAGGGCGCGCATCTGGCCGATCTGGTGATCGACATTCCCGGCCATGCGCCCGTCACCGTGCCGCTGGTCGCCGAGACCGACGTGGCCAAGGGCGGGTTCCTGGTGCATTCAAAGGCGGCCTTCGTCTTTTTCCTGCGTCGCGCCATGGCCGAAATCAACGGCTGAGGCGCGATGTTCATCACCTTCGAGGGGATTGACGGATCGGGCAAAAGCACCCAGGCGCGGTTGCTGGCCGAGGCACTGGCAGCAGACGGTCGGCAGGTGATCCTGACCCGCGAGCCCGGCGGTAGCCCCGGGGCCGAGGAAATCCGGCGGCTGGTGCTGGAAGGCGACCCGGACCGCTGGTCGGCGGAAACCGAAATTCTTCTCTTTACCGCAGCCCGCCGCGACCATCTGGAACGGACGATCCAGCCCGCGCTTGCAGCGGGGCAGGTGGTGATTTCCGACCGGTTCGCGGATTCGACCCGCATGTATCAGGGCCTGTCGCGGGGCGACCTGCGCGCTACGGTCGACGCGCTGCACGGGCTGATGATCGGCCGTGAACCCGACCTGACCTTTCTGATCGACATGGACCCCGTGCTGGGTCTTGCCCGCGCCAAGGGCCGCAAGGGGCATGAGGAACGGTTCGAGGATATGGGCCTCGACCTGCAGGCACGGATGCGGACCGGCTTTCTGGATCTGGCCCGCGAGTTCGCCCCCCGCTTTCGCGTGGTGGACGGCGCCCGCGAGGCGGCCCTTGTCGCCGCCGATGTGCGGGCGATCGCCCGCAAGGCGCTGGCCGCGCGATGAGCGACCCTGCCGACCTTCCCGAACCCGACCGGGTCGAGGGGGCCCCCCACCCGCGCGAGACCGAACGCCTTTACGGACAGGGGGCAGCGGAGGCGCGGTTTCTGGACGCCTATGCCACGGGCCGACTGCATCACGGCTGGCTTCTGACCGGACCGCGCGGCGTCGGCAAGGCGACCCTGGCCTGGCGGATCGCGCGTTTTCTGTTGGCCACCCCGGCTGGGGATGAGGGCGGCGGCCTTTTCGGCGACGCCCCCCCTGCCCCGGTGACGCTGGACATATCCCCTGACCATCCCGTCGCGCGGCGGATGCGGGCAGGCGCCGAACCGGGCCTTTTTGTCCTGCGCCGCGGGCCGAACGACAAGGGCGACCGCCTCTCTGCCGATATCCGCGTCGACGAGGTGCGCAAGCTGAAGAATTTTCTGCAGCTGTCGGCCGCCGATGGCGGGCGCCGGGTGGTGATCGTCGATGCGGCGGACGAGATGAACACTCAGGCCGCCAACGCGCTTTTGAAACTTCTGGAGGAACCGCCCCCCGGCGCGACACTTCTTCTGATTTCGCACCAGCCTTCGTCGCTGCTGCCGACCATCCGGTCGCGCTGCCGCGACCTTCGGCTGGCGCCGCTGACCCCGCCCGACCTCGCTCTGGCGCTGCAGGGGGCGGGGGCCGAAGTGGCGGACCCGCAGGCGCTGGCCACCCTCTCTGGCGGTTCGGCCGGCGAGGCGATCCGCCTGACCAACCTTGATGGGCTGGAGACCTATGGTGACATCGTCTCCCTGTTCGCCAGCCTGCCGCGCCTCGACCGGCCACGGGCGCTGAAACTGGCCGAAAGTGCGGCCCAGCGCGGCGGCGCCGATACAAGGCTGGACCTGATCCTGCGGCTGATGGACCTGTTCCTGTCGCGCCTTGCCCTTGCCGGGGTCGTCGGAACACAAGGCGAAGGCGCAAAAGGAGAGGCGGCGCTGCTGGCCCGCCTGTCGCCCGATGCGAAAGCGGCCCGGCAGTGGGCCGATCTGCACCAGATGCTGGGCGCCCGCGCCCGCCATGGCCGCGCGGTCAACCTTGACCCCGCCGCCCTTCTCCTCGATATGATCTTCAGAATAGACCAGACGGCAGGCGCGCTTGCCCAAGGGTAAGCATATGACCATCGATCCGCCCCGTATCACCGACAGCCACTGCCATCTGGACTTTCCCGATTTCAACGGCGAATTGCCCGATGTGATCGCCCGTGCCCGTGCCGCCGGCGTCGCGCGGATGGTGACGATCTGCACGAGGATGGATCAGGAACCCGTGGTCCGCGCGATTGCCGAGGCCCATGAGGGTGTCTTTTACGCCGCGGGCATCCACCCGATGCGCGCGGGCCAGGAAACGCCCGTGACCGCAGATCAGCTGATCGCGCTGGCGCGCCATCCGAAATTTGTCGGCATCGGCGAGACAGGTCTGGACTATCACTATACCGCCGACAGCAAAGAGGCGCAGCAGCAGAGCCTTCGTGTCCATATCGCGGCCGCGCGCGACACCCAACTGCCCCTGATCATCCATGCCCGTGCGGCGGACGAGGATATGGCCCGCATCCTGACGGAAGAGTTCAGGAACGGCGCCTATCCATGCGTGATGCATTGCTTTTCCTCGGGCGCCGGACTGGCGCGCGCCGCCCTGGACCTTGGCTTTTACCTGTCGATGTCCGGCATCGCCGCCTTCCCGAAAAGCCAGGAGCTGCGCGATATTTTCGCCGCCGCCCCGCTGGACCGTATCCTGCTGGAAACCGACGCGCCCTATCTGGCCCCCCCGCCCCATCGCGGCAGGCGCAATGAACCGGCCTACACGGCCTTCACCGCCCGGACGGGCGCGGATGTCTTCGGCCTGTCGCTGACCGACTTCGCCGCCCGGACCGAGGCCAACTTCGAGCGGCTCTTTACCCGCGCGGCCCCTGCCGCCAGGGCGGCCTGAATGGCCCGGCTGCGCCTGACCATCCTTGGTTGCGGCTCGTCCGGCGGGGTGCCCCGGATCGGCGGCCAGTGGGGTGACTGCGATCCGACAAATCCCAAAAACCGCCGCACCCGCTGTTCGCTTCTTGCCGAACGGGTGACGGATCAGGGCGTGACGCGGGTGCTGATCGACACATCGCCGGACATGCGGACCCAGCTTCTGGATGCGGATGTCGCCTGGCTGGATGCGGTCGCCTATACCCACGCCCATGCCGACCATGTCCACGGCATCGACGATCTGCGCCAGCTTGTCATCCTGAACCGCAAGCGCCTGCCGGTCTGGGCAGACCCCGCGACGCAAGAGGCGCTTCTGGCCCGGTTCGGCTATGCCTTTATCCAGTCAGCCGATGCTTTTTATCCGCCGATCTGCGACATGCTTACGATCGGCGGCCCCTTCACCATCAGCGGCGCGGGCGGCGATCTGACTTTGATCCCGATCCGCGTCCAGCATGGCGATATCGAGGCGCTGGGCTTTCGCATCGGCAGCGCCTGCTACATGCCCGATGTCTCGGCCATCCCCGACGCGGCCTGGGCCGAGTTGCAGGGCCTAGACCTTTGGATCGTCGATGCCCTGCGCCGGGCGCCGCATCCGACCCATACGCATCTGGCCCAGACGCTGGACTGGATCGCCCGCGCGGAGCCGCGCGCCGCCATCCTGACCGACATGCACAATGACATGGACCATAGCGCGGTCGAGGCCGAAACCCCCGCCCACATCAGCGCCGCCCATGACGGGATGGTGATCGGGCTGGACCTCTGACATGCAGGCGCTGATCGAGGTCATCCTGCCGGTCTTTCTGGTCATGGGGGCAGGCTATCTGGCCAATCGCCTTGGCTATCTTTCGGACGCGGCCATCGACGGGCTGATGCTGTTCGCCCAGGGGATCGCTGTGCCCTTGCTCTTGATGCGCGGTGTGGCGCGGCTCGATCTGTCCCGGGCGCTCGACCCCGGCCTCTTTCTCAGCTTTTACAGCGGGGCCTTCCTGGCCTTCCTCATCGGCGGCATCGCCGCGCGCCTTGTGTTCAACCGGCCCGGCCCGGACTGCGTCGCCATCGGCTTTGCCTGCCTCTTCTCGAACACGCTGATCCTGGGCGTGCCAATCACCGAACGCGCCTATGGGCACGGGGCGCTGGCGCCGAACTATGCGCTGATCGCCATGCATTCGCCGGTCATGTATGCCTTTGGCATCACCGCGATGGAGGTGGTGAAAAGCCACGGGCTGGGCCTTTTGAACCCGCGCATGTGGGGACAGATCGTCCGTGGCCTGGCCACGAACCCCCTGGTCATCGGCATATCGGCAGGCTTTGCCATCAACCTATGCCACCTGTCGGTACCCGAACCTGTCTGGGCGGCCGTCGATATGGTCGGCTCGGCGGGCATTCCCGCGGCACTTTTCGGCCTGGGCGGGGTGCTGGTCCGCTATCGGCCCGAGGGCGATTTGCGCATCGTCGCCATGGTGGTCGCGCTGGCTTTGGTGCTGCACCCCACGGTCACCTACCTTCTGGGCACCCGCGCCTTCAGCCTGACGGTCGGCGAATTGCGATCCGCCACGGTGACCGCCGCCATGGCGCCGGGGATCAACGCCTATCTTTTCGCCAATATGTACGGCGTCGGCAAACGGGTCGCCGCCACCTCGGTTCTGGTGGGAACCGCCTTGTCCATCCTGACCGTCTGGTACTGGCTGCGGCTCTTGCCCTAAACCAGATTCCTTCCCCGTTCCGCTTTCATTGTGGCCCAAATATCCTGGGGGAGGCCCCGACCTGTCGGGGCCGGGGGCGAAGCCCCCCCCCTTTCACCCGATGACGGCAAGGCCCCCTATTCCGCCAACAGACGGCTGACCACCACCATGACCTCGGGCTTCTTGCCGATCTCTTCGGCGGCGACCTGACGGACGATGCGCTTGATCGCCTCGTCCAGCTTGTCGTCGTCCTTGATCAGCTTGTCGGGCGCGCCTTCCAGAAACTCCGACAGATCGGCCTCGATCGCGTCGGCCAGCGGTTTGCCGGTGGTACCGGTTTCCGGCAGGCCCATCAGCTCGACCCAGGCGTCGCCCAGCGGCTGGTCGTCCTCGTCGATGATCACCGTCACCAGAACCAGCCCGTTCAGCGCCATGCGAATGC
>CAZKJZ010000114.1:0-7043 GCA_964553145.1 uncultured Frigidibacter sp.
CCCGCCTGATGGCAAGGATCGAGGCGCTGGATCAGGATCTGGCCCCGTTCGAGGCCCATGTCGGCTATCGCCTGACCCCACTGGCGCGGGTCAATGAAAGCGACCGGAAGCGCGACTGGCGGGGGTATTATTCGGACCGCGATGCGGCCCTGATCGGCGATCTTTGCGGGCCGGATATCGAACGGTTCGGCTATCGGTTCGATGGGTGAGCGAGGCCTTTGGGTAGCCTTGGCGCCCGGTGACGGGCGGCAGGCCGTTGCGATTGACCTTCCGCCCCATGCCGCTAGTCTGGGGTCATGAGCCTTGCCGCCCGCCTGACCCGTTGCCCGATCCCGTACGAGCCTCAACGGGCCAGCGATGTGGCCCTGCGCTTTGCCGACCAGCCGCGAGAGGTGCGGGACCTTCTCTGTGGTAGCGCCGGATGCAGCCCCTATCTGTCGGGGTTGATGCTGCGCCATGCCGACTGGCTGGAGACAGCGCTTGCCGTGGCGCCAGAGACGGCACTTGAAAACCTGCTGCAGGGCCTGACAGGCACGGCCCCCGATCAGCTGGGACAGGCGCTGCGCGAGGTAAAGGCCCGCGCGGCGCTGCTGATCGCGCTGGCCGATCTGGGCGGCGCCTGGGGGCTGGAGGAGGTGACGGGCGCCCTGACCCGGCTGGCCGATCATGCGGTCCATCTGGCGCTGATCTCTGCCCTTGGCGACGAGATACGCCGCGGGCGGTTGCCGGGTTCTGTCGACGCGCCGGAAAGGGTGGGGCTGGTTGCGCTGGCCATGGGCAAGATGGGGGCGGGCGAGCTGAACTATTCGTCTGACATCGACCTCATCTGCCTCTTTGACGACAGCCGGTTTGATCCGGCCGATCTGGGCGATGCGCGGGCGGCCTCAGTCCGCGCCGTGCGCCGCATGACGGCCCTTTTGTCCGAGGTGACGGCGGGGGGTTATGTCTTTCGCACCGATCTTCGGCTCAGGCCCGATGCCAGCGTCACGCCGGTCTGTCTGTCGATGGCGGCGGCGGAGGCCTATTACGAGGCAGAAGGGCGGACATGGGAACGCGCGGCCTATATCAAGGCGCGGGCGGCGGCGGGTGACAGGGCGGCGGGCGAGCGGTTTCTGGCGGCGCTGACCCCCTTTGTCTGGCGCAAGCATCTGGATTTCGCCGCGATCCAGGATGCGCATGACATGCGCCTGCGCATTCGCGACCATCGCGGCCTGCATGGCCCCATGACCCTGCCCGGACATAATATGAAACTGGGGCAGGGCGGGATTCGCGAGATCGAATTCTTTACCCAGACCCGTCAGCTGATCGCGGGGGGGCGCGACGCTGACCTGCGCCAGCGCGCCACGGTTCCGGCGCTGGCGGCGCTGGCGGACAAGGGCTGGGTGCCGCAGGATGTGGCGGGCGAGCTCTCCGCGCTTTACCGCGCCCACCGCGAGGTCGAGCACCGGCTGCAGATGGTGGTCGATGCCCAGACCCATGATCTGCCGCAGACAGCCGAAGGCATGGACCGGATCGCCCGGATGATGGGGATCGGCGACACCGCTCAGCTGCGCGCCGCGCTGCGCGACCGGCTGGCCCGGGTGGCAGACCTGACCGAAGGCTTCTTTGCCCCCGGCGAGGCGCGTGGGGACGCGGCTGCCGTCACGCCCGAGATGCGCGCCGTCAGCGCCCGCTGGCGGTCCTATCCGGCGCTGCGGTCGGGCCGTGCGGCGGGGATTTTCCGCAGGCTGGAGCCGGTGATCCTGTCGCAGCTGATGCGGGCCGCGAACCCCGCCGAGGCACTGCTGCAGTTCGACAGCTTTCTGAAGGGCCTGCCTGCCGGCGTGCAGCTTTTCTCTCTCTTCGATGCCAATCCCCAGTTGATCGACCTGATTGTTGACATTTGTGCCACGGCACCGGGGCTGGCCGCCTATCTGTCGCGCAATGCCGGGGTCTTTGACGCGGTGATCGGCGGGGCGTTCTTTGCGCCCTGGCCCGGTCCTGCGGCGCTGACCGCCAGCCTGTCGGCGGCCTTGGCCGCACTGCCGGACTATGAGGGCAGGCTGGATGCCGCGCGGCGCTGGGTGAAGGAATGGCACTTCCGCGTCGGCGTCCATCACCTGCGCGGCCTGATCGGGGCCGAGGAAGCCGGACGCCAGTATGCCGATCTGGCCGGGGCTGCGGTCACGGCGGTCTGGGCGCCCTGCGTCACCGAATTTGCCCGCAAGCACGGGGACCCGCCCGGCCGCGGGGCGGCGGTGGTGGCCATGGGCTCGCTTGGGGCCGAACGGCTGAATGCCGCGTCCGACCTCGATCTGATCATCCTTTATGACGATGGCGGGGTCGAGGCTTCGGACGGGCAGCGCCCTTTGGCAGCGCGCGTCTATTATGCCCGCCTGACCCAGGCCTTCGTCACCGCCCTGACCGCGCCCACCGCCGAAGGGCGGCTCTACGAGGTCGATATGCGCCTGCGCCCGTCCGGGCGGCAGGGGCCGGTGGCCGTGTCGCTGGCGGGTTTCAGCGACTATCAGATGACCGAGGCCTGGACCTGGGAACATCTGGCGCTGACCCGCGCCCGGCCCCTGGCGGGGCCGGAGGGTCTGTTGCAGGATATCGAGGCGGCGCGGCGCAGGGTGCTGGCGGCCAAGGCAGGCGGGGCAGGGGTCGTGCCCGACACGGCCGACATGCGGGCGCGCATCTTTGCTGCCAAGGCACCGGATGGCGATTGGGAGGCCAAGATCGGCCCCGGCCGCCTGCAGGATATCGAGCTTTTCGCCCAATCCTGCGCCTTGCGCGCGGCCAGTCCGGCCCGGCATTTGGGCGCGCAGTTGCGCGCAGGGCTGGCCGCGGGCCATCTGCCGCGCGAAGACGAGGCGGCGCTGCAGGCGGCGGCACGCTTTTTGTGGCGCCTGCAGGCGGGGGGGCGGCTTTTGACCGACCGGCCGCTGGACATGATGGCGGTGGGCGAAGGCGCGCGCGCCTTCCTTCTGCGCGAAACCGGCATGTCGTCGCTTGAGGCACTTCGGTCGGAATTGGCGGGGCATACCGGGCGCGCGGCAGAAATTGTCGGCCAGCGGCTGATGACAGGTGCACAGGCGAATGGGGCGAAGGATCATGGAACTTAGTCAGGCCGACCCAAAGGGGCTGATCCGCGAAAGTTATGCGATCGAGGGGATCACCGCAGGGGAATGCCGTTCGATCTTTCTGGACTGGGCGCTGGGGCTGAAGGCCGGCACCGGGCAGGCCGAGGCCCTGCGCGCCCTTATCGCCGCCTATGGGCTGGACCGGCCAGCGCATCCGATGTCGCCGATCCTGTCGGCGGCCCTGACCGCCTCTGACAGCCCGACGCCCCGTCCTGAGCGGCGCGGCGGGCGTGCGGCGCGGCTGGGCGGATAGGGGCGCCTTTCGGCCGCCCGAACATGTTTGTGCCCAAATCCGGCCACAATGCCTTGCTAGTCATTGACAAAATAATGCGAGGCGGAGGACGGACATGCAATTGATCGAGAAAGGTTATCGGGGCGTCTCGCTCGTATTTCAACTGGGCGCGGATCGACTTCTGGTGACTGCAGCGCTTGTTCTTAGCCTTGCCGCGGCGGCGGCGATCGGCGGAGAACTTCTGCTTCTTGATCTGCCTGACGGCACCATGTTCCCCTGACCCGTCCTGACGGACGGCGGCGAGCATCACGATGCGGCGCGGTTTCCCCCCGGAAACCGCGCCGCGCCTTTTGACAGTTCCGCGATTTCCGGTTACTTCAAATCAAACAAAAGAAAACTGATTTGACCGGCGGAGAAGTCATATGGGCAGGCAGACGCGGCAACGCGCGAAGCGGGGGCATTTTCACAGGCTTCTGACAGGAACGGCGCTGGCAACGGCCCTGGTCTTTGGTGCGGTCCAGACCCCTGTTCTGGCGCAGGAATTCCAGTTTTCGTCGGTAAAGGTCGAAGGCAATACGCTGATCGAACCGGCCACGATCCTGAAATTCGCGGGCATCCGCAAAGGCCAGCCGCTGAGCGCTGGCCAGTTGAACGACGCCCAGCAGCGGCTGATCGACTCGGGCCTCTTCTCGACGGTTGAACTGGTGCCGCAGGGCGGAACTTTGGTCATCCGCGTGGCCGAGAATGCGACGATCAATGTGGTCAGCTTTGAAGGCAACCGCAAGATCAAGGACGAAAAGCTGGCCGAGGCGGTCAAATCCCAGTCCCGCCGCGTCTATTCCGCCGCGCAGGCCGAGGCGGATGCGGCCAGCATCGCCGAGATCTACAACAGCATCGGGCGCATGTCGGCCCGGGTCGAACCCAAGATCATCAAGCGCGATGACAACAAGGTCGATCTGGTGTTCGAGATTCGCGAAGGCAAGGTCACCGAAACCCAGCGCATCACCTTTGCCGGAAACCGCAACTTCTCGGACCGTCGCCTGCGGCAGGTTCTGGACAGCAAGCAGGCCGGAATTTTCCACGGGCTGGTGCAGCGCGACAGTTTCGTCGCCGACCGGCTGGAGGCCGACAAGCAGAAGCTGACCGACTTCTACCGCTCGCGCGGCTATATCGACGCGCAGGTTCTGGGTGTTGCATCCGAATTCTCGCGCGATCGCGACGGGTTCTTTCTGACCTTCAATATTCAGGAAGGGCTGAAATACAGCTTCAACAGCGTCTCGGTCGTGTCCGAGTACGAAGGCGTCGATGCCGCGCCCTACAGTGCTGTGGTGCGCATCCGCAAGGGCGTGGCCTATTCGCCGCTGGCCATCGACACGACCATCGCCCGGATGGAGGCGATCGCGCTGAAGCAGGGCATACAGTTCCTGTCGATCGACCCGCGCATCAGCCGCAACGAACGCGATCAGACGCTGGATGTGCAGTTCGTCCTGACCAAGGGGCCGCGCACCTTCGTCGAACGGATCGACATCGAGGGCAACGCCACCACCCAGGACAAGGTCATCCGGCGCGAATTCCACACCGCCGAAGGCGACCCGTTCAACCCGCGCGAGATTCGCAATTCGGCCGAACGTATCCGGGCCCTGGGCTATTTCAAGACTGCCGACGTGAATGCCCGCCAAGGGTCAAGCGAGGATCGCGTCATCGTCGACGTGAATGTCGAGGAACAATCGACCGGCTCGCTCAGCTTTGGGGCCAGCTACTCGGTCGCGGATGGCGTCGGCCTGAACATCGGCCTGACAGACAGCAACTTCCTGGGGCGTGGCCAGTATTTCGCGGCCAAGATCGGCACGACCAGCGACAATCGCGAAAGCTCGTTCACCTTCATCGAGCCAGGCCTTCTGGACCGTGACCTGCAGGCGAAACTGTCGGCCTGGTACCGGACTTCCAGCAATTCCAATTCCTTCTATTCGACGAAAAGCTTCGGTTTCTCGCCCGCGCTGGAATTCCCGATCAGTGAACGCACCCGTCTGGAACTGCGCTACAAGGGATCGACGGACGAAATCTCGAACGTCAGCACCAACTCGTCCTCGATCCTGAAGGCCGAGGCGGCGCGCGGGTCGCTGGTCACCAGCTCGCTCGGCTATGGCCTCAGCTACGATACGCTGGACAGCCGGGTCAGCCCCAACAGCCGCCTGAAACTGGAGTTCGATCAGGACTTTGCCGGCCTTGGCGGGGACATCACCTCGCTGAAGACTGGCGCCCGGGCCAAGTTCGAAACCAAGGTGATGAACGAGGAAGTGACGCTTCGGGCAGAGCTCGAGGGCGGTGTTGTCACGACATCGGACAGCCAGGGGCTGCGGATCGTCGACCGCTTTACCGGCAATGGCAAGATCCGCGGGTTCGAGCCGAACGGGGTCGGTCCGCGCGACCTGACGGCGGTCAATCAGGATGGCCTCGGCGGCAATATGTTCGCCGTCATGCGGTTCGAGGCCGAATTCCCCGTCGGCCTGCCCGAGGAATATGGCATCCACGGCGGGGTTTTTGCCGATATCGGTTCGGTCTGGGGGCTGGATAATGCGCCATCCTTCATCGACGACAGCATGCATCTGCGGTCGGCTGTAGGTGTGTCGGTCTTCTGGGATTCGGGCCTTGGCCCGTTGCGCCTGAACTTCTCGAAGGCGATCCAGAAGGAAACCTACGACAAGGAACAGTCGTTCGACCTGACCATCTCGACCAAGTTCTGATGGCCGGGGCGCTGCGCCCGCTTTGCCTGGTTCTGGCGCTTTTGTCAGCGGCGCCAGCCTTGCGGGCAGAGGAGGCCGGTCCCGGCAAGGCGCCTGTGCCGGTTCTGACGCTGGATCAGGACCGATTGTTCGTCGAATCGGCCTGGGGCAAGCGCGTTCTGGCCGAAATCGAGACGGCGTCGCGCGATCTGCAGGCCGAAAACCGCAAGATCGAGGCCGCGCTGATCGAAGAGGAAAAGACCCTGACAGAGCGGCGCAAGCAACTGCCCGCCGAGGAATTCCGCAGCCTGTCGGACGAGTTTGACAAGCGCGTCACCGGCATAAGGCAGGCACAGGATGCCAAAGCCCAGGCCATTTCCGATCAGCGCGACCGCGAACGCCAGGCCTTTTTCACGGCGGCGGTGCCGTTTTTGCGCGATGTGCTGCTGCAGCGCGGGGCTGTTGCAATCATGGACAGCCGGGCGGTGCTGATGTCGGTCGATGCCCTGGATGCAACCGACGACATTCGCCGCGCCTTGGATGAAAAGCTGGGGGCGGGTCCCGCACCGGTTGCGCCCTGACCCGGCAACCGCGCAGGCCTGCTTGCCAGCCCCGGCCCATGTTGTTAGCAGTTTGTAACGCCATTTTTAGTGCAAGGGAGCATAGATCAGGATGACCACGACCCCCGTCACCGAGGCCGATATCCACCTGATCCAGCGGATCATCCCGCATCGCTATCCGTTCCTGCTGATCGACAAGGTTGTCGATATCGAGCTGAACAAGGGCTGCGTCGGCATCAAGAACGTGACGATGAATGAGCCGCATTTTCAGGGGCATTTCCCGTCAAAGCCGATCATGCCGGGCGTCACGATCATCGAGGCGATGGCCCAGGCCTCGGCGGTTCTGGTCGGCCTGTCGATGGATGTGGTCGACCGCGATCTGCTGACCTATTTCATGTCGATCGAC
>CAZKJZ010000115.1:0-6980 GCA_964553145.1 uncultured Frigidibacter sp.
AGGTGGAAGAAGGCGGTGCGCTGGCTGACGCGGGCGGCCTGCTGCATCGAATGGGTGACGATCACGACCGAGAAGTTGGCGCGCAATTCGTCGATCAGCTCCTCGACCTGCGCGGTGGCAATCGGGTCCAGGGCCGAACAGGGTTCGTCCATCAACAGAACTTCGGGTTCAGTCGCCACCGCGCGCGCGATGCACAGGCGCTGCTGCTGGCCACCCGACAGGCCGGTCCCGGGCGAATGCAGCCGGTCCTTGACCTCGTTCCACAAAGCGGCGCGGCGCAGCGACTTTTCGACCACCTCGTCCAGTTCCGCCTTGCTGCGGGTCAGGCCGTGGATCTTCGGGCCGTAAGCCACATTGTCATAGATCGACTTCGGGAACGGGTTCGGTTTTTGAAACACCATGCCCACCTTGGCGCGCAACTGCACCGGATCGACACGGGCGTCATAGATATCCTCGCCCTCGATGGCGATCCTGCCCTCGACCTTGCAGGACGGGATCGTGTCGTTCATCCGGTTGATACAGCGCAGGAAGGTCGACTTGCCGCACCCCGACGGGCCGATAAAGGCCGTCACGGTCTTGTCCAGGATATCGACATCGACATCCTTGATCGCATGGGTGGTGCCGTAGAACACCTGCACCTTGCGGGCTTCGATCTTGACGGTCTGGGTATCCACGGCTTGCTCCGCTTTCATGTCTTTCATCTCGTCAGTCACCTTGTGCCAGATATCGTTGCCTTTCGGCGATTAGACACCGGATATTTTCAGCCCAGTCTTTATCGTGCGACGAAAGGGCATGGTCCAAACGTTCCGCCAAAACCCCATCGACATTCTCGGCGCGCCTGAAAAAGTCGTATATGAGGGCGGCACCAGGCCAGTTCATATCCTGCATCCATTGGGACAAATCGGTAAGAACCCGATCAATCCGGGGCTGCCCAATCGCGACAATCACTCTTGCCGCATTCTCCCAAAGCGCTTTGTTGCCCGGCAATATTAGACTTGTCAGATCAACCGGCGGATTGGCGGAAATGTCTGCAATTGTCGAAAGCTGAACAGCCTCGGGCAAATGCCAGTCCAATCCTGCAAGCCTGTCTGCCGACATGGGATCGATCCTCACTGCGCTCACCAGCGACGTTCGAACTTGCGGCGAAGTGTAATCGCCACAGCGTTCATCGCGATGAGGAAAATCAGAAGGACGATGATCGCGCCCGACGCCCGTTCGACAAAGCCAGGGTCGCCGCGCACCGTCCAGTTATAGACCTGCACCGGCAGGGCCGCCGCAGGGTCAAAGAAACCGCCGGGGAAATCGCGGACAAAGGCGACCATCCCGATCAGAAGAAGCGGCGCGGTTTCCCCCAAAGCCTGGGCCAGACCGATGATCATGCCGGTCAGGATGCCGGGCATCGCCAGCGGCAGGACATGGTGAAACACCGTCTGCAGGCGCGAGGCCCCTACCCCAAGGGCCGCATCCCGGATCGAGGGCGGCACGGCCTTCAGCGCGGCCCGCGTCGGGATGATGATGCGCGGCAGGGTCATCAGCGTCAGCACCAGCCCGCCGACGATCGGCGCCGACTGGGGCAGACCGGCAAAGTTGATGAAGATCGACAGGCCCAGAATGCCATAGACGATCGACGGCACAGCGGCGAGGTTGGCGATATTCACCTCGATAATATCCGTCCAGCGGTTCTTGGGCGCGAATTCTTCCAGATAGAGCGAGGCCGCGACGCCGATCGGCAGCGACAGGACCAGAACCACGACCATCATCAGGAACGAGCCGACCACGGCAATGCCCAGACCGGCGGCCTCGGGCCGCTTGTCGGACGCATCGGGCATGGTCAGAAAGCCCCAGTTCGTGCGGACAGCCAAAACCCCCTTGTCGCGCAGCTGGTCGGCCAGTTGCAGCGCCTCGGGCGAGGTATTCTTGTCCTTGGCCGCACTCTCCAGCGTGACTCGGCCCTTGAAGTAGCCGTCAACGCGGCCCGCGGCAAAGGCCCTGAACGGGATGGTCTGGCCGATCAGCGACGGGTCGGCCAGAACCATGTCGCGCAGGTTCGCCGCCGATTCCTCGGACAGCATCTTGGCCAGATCCTTGGACTTCAGCTTGCCTGTGTCCAGCCCCTGCGCCTTGATCTCGGCCTCGAACGATTTGGCCAGCACCTTGCCATAGGTGACGGTCGTCGCCTTGGCCAGAGCCGCCGGATCACGGCTGCCGGACTTGTCCAGCAGCTTTTCCTCCAGCGTCACCGGAAAGCTGACAAAGGTCTGGCGAAAGGCCGGCAGGCCCGCCGAAAAGATCGAGATCAAGAGCCACAGCAGCGCCAGAAGGGCCAGGATGATCGCCGTCAGCCCATAGGCGCGAAAGCGGGCTTCGGCGGCGTTGCGCGCCTTGGTGCGCGGATCGCGGGTCAGAAGCGAGGTGCCGCTCATTCATACTGCTCCCGGTATTTGCGCACGATGATCAGCGCGATGATGTTCAGGCCAAGGGTCAACAGGAACAAAGTCAGCCCCAGGGCAAAGGCGACCAGCGTTTCGGGACTGGCGAATTCGGTGTCGCCGGTCAGCTGGCTGACGATCTTGACCGTGACGGTGGTCATCGCCTCGAACGGGTTCAGCGACAGTTTGGCGGCGGCCCCCGCCCCCATGACGACGATCATCGTCTCGCCGATCGCCCGGCTGGCGGCCAGAAGGATTGCGCCGACGATGCCCGGCAAAGCGGCGGGAATGACCACCTGCCGGATGGTTTCGGACGGCGTGGCGCCAAGACCCAGCGATCCGTCGCGCAGGGATTGCGGCACAGCGTTGATGATATCGTCCGACAGGGACGATACGAACGGGATGACCATGATCCCCATGACCAGCCCCGCCGTCATGACCGACGAAGAGGACGAACCAAGCCCCATCGGCTGGGCGATCCAGTCGCGCAAGAGCGGGCCGACGGTGATCAGCGCGAACAGGCCGTAGACGATGGTCGGGATACCCGCCAGAATCTCGATCGCCGGTTTGACCCAGGCCCGGGTACGCTTGCTGGCATATTCCGCAAGATAGATCGCCGACAAAAGACCGATCGGCACCGCGACCAGAAGCGCGATGACCGAGACATAAAGCGTGCCCCAGATCAGCGGCCGGATGCCAAGGTCAGACCCGCCCCGGAACTGCGGGTTCCAGACGGTCGAGAAGAAGAATTTCGATGCCGGATACAGGCTGAAGAAATGCCCCGTCTGCGTGACGAGCGAGGCAAAAATCCCCGCCGTGGTCAGAACCGCGATCAGCGAGGCGGCGATCAGCAATCCCATGGTGAAGGTTTCGGTGGCGTTGCGGGCGCGGAAGTCGGGCTTCAGCCGCGCAAGACCGAAGGCCGCGCCAAGGGCACCGGGCACGACCAGCGCCGCGGCGACAAGCGGCGCGGACGCGCCGGGACGGGCAAGGGTCAGGGCCAGCACCCCGATCAGCGCGGGAACCATGGCTGCGATCAGCACATAGGCGCCGTGGAAGCTGGGCAGCGAATGGCGTGCACCGGCAAAGCCCGTGGCACGGGCGCGGCCCAGTTCGAACCACAACCAGCCAAGCGCCAGGACAAAAATCGCGGCGAACAAGGGCGCCCAGCGGCTGGCCCCCGTCGCCCCGTCGGCCGCATTGGCCATCGTCGGCAGCAAGGCGGGCGCCAAAAGAACAGCGGACCGAAGAAACTTTGCCATGGGGCACCTGTCAGGAAAGGTCAGGCGGGCCTTGTGGCCCGCCTGTGGTCTTCGATTATTCCAAGGGACCCATCACGGTTCCGGCGGCAACCGCAGCCTGGGTGGCGGCCAGTTCCGGGTCGGGAACCAGACCATATTCGGCCAGCTGACCGTCCGGGCCGGCCATTTCGTCCGACACGAAGAAGTCGAGATATTCCTGCAGGCCCGGGATGACGCCGATATGCGCTTTCTTCACATACATGTAGAGCGGGCGCGACACCGGATAGTCGCCCTTGGAGATCGACTCGACCGAGGGGGCAACACCGTTCACGGTCGCAACCTTCAGCTTGTCGGTATTGTTTTCATAGAAGGACAGGCCAAAGACGCCGACGGCGTTCTTGTTGGCGTCGATGCGCGACAGGGTTTCAGTATAGTCGCCGTCGATATCGACCGAGGCGCCATCGGTGCGGGTGGTCGCGCACTGCTTTTCGGCGTCTTTCTTCTTGGCTTCGTCGTCAGCCTCGGTCGAGGCAGCCAGGAACAGATCGAAGGCGCCGTTGGCCTTGCAACCTTCGACCAGAACCTTCTGGTCAAACACTTCGCGCGTGCCGTGCTTGGTGCCGGGGATAAAGGCCATGATGTCCTGCGCGGGCAGCGCGGGGTTCACGTCGGCCCAGGCTTTCGGTGCATTGTCGACCAGCGCGCCATCCTTGGCGATCTTGGCCGACAGGGCCAGGAACACGTCCGACGGGGTCAGGGCGAAGTCGGGGCCATTGATGTCGCTGGCAAAGACGATCCCGTCATAGCCGATCCGAACTTCCATGATCTCGTTCACGCCGTTGGTCTTGCACAGGTCGATGTCCGACTGCTTGATCCGCGACGAGGAATTGGCGATGTCGATGGTGTTTTCGTCGGCACCTTCGCACAGTTTCTTGCGGCCCGCACCCGAACCGCCGCCTTCGACGACCGGGGTCTTGAAGCCCGAATTCTCACCGAAAGCTTCGGCAACGATCGTGGCATAGGGCAGAACGGTCGAGGACCCGGCGATCTGCAGCTGGTCGCGGGCATCGGCGGCCGAGGCGGCAGCGGCCAGCGCGAGCGCCGAGACGGCGAATTTCATCATGCTCATTGTCATCTCCTGAGAGCGGCGGGCCGCCACCCCGGCGGCCTTGGGCCCCGCTTTAGGGGCCTGCGGCAATGCTTTTGTGACGTCAGCGTAACAGTTTCATGACGCGCGGCGGCTGCAGTGCCCGGGGCAATCCGGGCACTCTTTCAGGCCTCGGGCAGGATCACGCTGAATTTGCTGCCTTTTCCCGGCTCGCTGTCGATGCGCAACCGGCCCCGGTGGCGGTTGACGATATGTTTTACAATCGCCAGCCCCAGGCCCGTGCCGCCCTTTTCGCGGCTGCGGTGGGTATCGACGCGATAGAATCGCTCGGTCAGGCGCGGCAGGTGAATGGGGTCGATCCCCTCGCCCCGGTCGGCGACCTCGATCAGGATGGCGGGGCCGCGCAGCTTGGGTTCCCGTTCGATCCGGACCAGGGTGAAATCCAGCCTGCCGCCCGAGGCGCCGTATTTCAGCCCGTTCTCGGTCAGGTTCAGAAGAACCTGGGTCAGCTGATCGCCGTCGCCCCGCACATAAAGTTCGGGCCGGTCGGAATGCAGCTCCATCGCCACCCCCGCCCGTTCGGCCTGCTCGCGTTCCGTCGCCATGACTGAACGGATCAGCCCGATGATCTCGATCCGGTCGGCGGGACGGCGGTGCTCTTCGGCCTCGACCCGGCTAAGGGACAGAAGATCATTGACCAGCCGGATCATCCGGCCCGCCTCGCGCTCCATCACCGTCAGGAAACGGTCGCGGGCGGCGGGGTCATCGCGCGCGGCCCCGCGCAGGGTTTCGATGAAGCCGGTCAGCGCGGTCAGCGGGGTGCGCAGCTCGTGGCTGACATTGGCAACGAAATCGCGGCGGATCGAGGTTGCCTGTTCCAGCGCGGTCTGATCGTCAAACGCGACCAGGACGCTTGGCGCACCGCCCTGTCGCGGTTCGGGCGTGAAATGGATGTCGAAATGGCCGGTGCCGAGGCGGGTGCCCAGCATCAGCCGCACACGCCCGGGCCGCGCGGTGCGCAGCGATTGGGTCAGGCCCGCGTGAAAATCCGGGTGGCGGATCACATCGGTGATCGCCCTGCCCTCGATATCCTCGCCAAAAATCTGGCGGGCGACCTCGTTGGCGATGGTCACGCGTTCGTCGCCATTCAGGCGCAAAAGCGCCATGGGGATCAGGTTGATGTCGATGGGCGCGCCGCGCTCTGCCATGTCTGCCGAAATTAACTGCCTGCCGTCGTCCATCATGATCCTCGCCTGCTGCTGCCTGCCTTGCAACCCGCCCTTCTGTACCGGGTGCGGTTTTGCCGGACTGTTTTCGTGATTTTGCAGTTTGCACCCGTCCTGTAACAGGCGCGTTTCGCTTTCGCGTCGCAAGACCCGTTCCCATTTCTTTATTCCGAATGTGCCTATGACTGATACTGCCCTGTCGATCGAGGTTCCTGCGCCTGTTGAAACCCGCTCGGCGATTGTCGTGATCCAACCCGCCAGCGCGGCGCCCTATCCCGGCGCCTGCCAGATCGGCCTGCCCGACCTGACCGCGCGGCTGGTTGCCGATCACCGGCCCGAACGGATCATCGCGCCGCTCATGGCCCTGGGCTTTGACATTCTGGATGTCGGTCGGCGGTTGCAGGTTCTGGGTTATCGGGGCGAATTGCTGGTTGAAACCGGCCCGCTGCCAGACCTACGCGCAGTCGAGGCGGAACTCGCCCGCGATCTGCCGGGCCTCACCGTCCGTCTGACGATCCGCGTCTGAAGGCACCAGGATCACGCCCCCGCGGGCCGCATTGTCGCCGGAATGTATCCCTGTCTTTGTCGGATTGCAGCCCCGGGTCAGGGTGCAAGATCAAAGGGCCCCACGCCTGCTGCTGATCGCAGGCGAAGGCGAAGGCGGGCTGGCCGCCGTCAACCGCATTTTCACAGGGCTACCCTGTTCTATTCCGCGCCCCCGGAATGCCGGTTCTATTGCATTTGGTAGGCTCTCCCACTCCGCTCCGGCCACATCTCATATCTCGCGTGCGCGTGTTTGGCCCAACATCCGCGCCCCGGACTTGATCCGGGCCCCTGATCGGGCGGAGGCCCCGGCGCGGCGGCCGGGGCGTGTGTGAGGGGGTCTGATGTCGCTGCTGCAGGCGGGCGCTCAGGCGCCGACGGCCAGTTTCGGGCTGAACTCGTCCGCCTGCGGTTCGCGCAGGACATAGCCGCG
>CAZKJZ010000116.1:0-6975 GCA_964553145.1 uncultured Frigidibacter sp.
GGCCGATCTGGTCGGCATTCTGGCCGATCCAGACCAGCATCGCCTGCAGATCCTTCAGATCCAAGAGCGCCAGCCCCTCTTCGTCCGCCAGCCGGAAGGCGATGTTCAGCACCCCTTCCTGCGGCTCGCTCAACTCCAGAAGGCGGGACAGCAAAAGCGGCCCCATTTCGGTGATTGTGGTGCGGACCGGGTGGCCCTGATCGCCGAACATGTCCCAGAAGGCGACGGGAAAGGCCTGATAGTCGAGCGTATGGCCGATGGTCGCGGCCCGCTTTTCAAAAGCCTCTTTCATCTTGCCTTCGGGGGCGCCCACTTGCGAGATCCCCGCAAGGTCGCCCTTGACGTCGGCCATGAAGACCGGGACGCCCGCCGTGGAAAAGCCTTCGGCCAGGACCTGCAGGGTGACGGTCTTGCCGGTGCCGGTGGCCCCGGCGATCAGCCCGTGGCGGTTGCCGAACCTGAACAACAGTTCCTGTGCGGTCGTATAGCCTTCGCCACCGCCGCCCACATAAATTCCGGTTTCCGAAATCAGCACGTTCCACCTCGTCCTTACCGACCGGGCTGACAATACAGTCTTAACCACAGGATGCCAGAGTTGCCTTGACCCGGGGGCGCTCTTCGCCTGTGGGTTGTGACTTCCTCCCTGTCAGACTGGCCGCGCCCCTGTTCGGGCGCGGTTTTTTGTTCAAATTCCGGGGATTAACGGTTTTTGATCTCCGTTTTTTTTCGTGTTGACGGATGAGGGAAAGCCAACTAGCGTCACGGCCAATAACGAAGTCGGCCCGTCCGACAGGGAGCAAAAATTGGAAATGGGCCCCTCGGGGCCCTTTCTTATTTTTCGTACTCAGTCCCTGCGGCGGAAAGCCGCCAGACCCGCCCCGGCGGGGACCGGAATCGCACCTGACAGCGTTGGTGACCCATGCTATGGCGGGCGGGTCAAAACCTTATATGGATGAATAGATGCCGATCCTTGCCCGTCCGTTGTCGCTGGCCGCTGCCCTGACCCTGGCGCTTGGCCTGCCCGCACTGGCCCCAGCACTGGCCCAAGAGGCGCCCGCGCCCGCCGCCGAAGCACCCGCTACCGAGGCGCCCGCTACAGGAACCCCGCCCGGAGGCGAGTTGTCCACCGGTACCCAGGCGCTGCCGGAAGGCTATGTCAAATCAACCCATGGCGATTGGGAACTGCGCTGCATCCGCGCCAACGACGGGTCCGACCCGTGCGAGCTTTACCAGCTGTTGAAGGACGACAAGGGTAATTCGGTCGCCGAGATCACCATGGTAGCCCTGCCCGAGGGCAGCAAGGCGGCGGCGGGCGTCACGATTGTCGCACCGCTTTTGACGTTGCTGACACAGCAGCTGCAACTGGCTGTCGATACGTCCAAGCCGAAGCTTTATCCCTATTCCTTCTGCTCTTCCTCGGGCTGTTTTGCCCGCATCGGGCTGTTGCCCGAGGAGCTGGAGGCGCTGAAGAAGGGCGCCAAGGCCAATATCACCATCGTTCCGGCCGAAACGCCGGACAAGCCGGTGACGCTGGCGGCCTCGCTGAAAGGCTTCACCGATGCGTTCGATGCGGTGAAGGCCGAAAACCAGCCGCCGAAGCAATAATCTTCTGCCGCCCGGTGCGCCCAATGGCGCGCCGGGTCACCGCTGCGTCAGGATCAGCGTGGCGTTCATCCCGCCAAAACCAAAGCCGTTCGACAGGGTCGCCCGCACGTCGGCCTGCTGCGGCTGGCCGATGACCAGACGCAGCCCGCAGGCCGGGTCCGGCGTCAGGGGCGCGGGCATCGGGGCGATCAGGCCCCCGTCCAGTGCCATCAGGCAGGCCAGAAGTTCGATCGCGCCGGTGGCACCCATCGCATGGCCATGCAGCGCCTTGGTCGAGGATACGGGCGGGCCATGCGCGCCAAAGACCCGCATGATCGCCTCGGCCTCGGCCGCATCATTGGCGCGCGTGCCGGTGCCGTGGGCATTCAGATAGTGGATGTCGGCGGGCGCAAGGCCCGCATCCGCCAGCGCTGCCCGCATGGCGCGTTCGGCACCGGCGGGCGAGGGGGCCACCAGATCGGCCGCATCGGCGCCCATCGCCCAGCCCGCCACCTCGGCCAGGACCGGCGCGCCGCGGGCACGGGCATGGTCCATATCCTCCAGCACAAAGACGGCTGAGCCTTCGCCCAGAACCATGCCGTTGCGGTCGGCGGCAAAGGGGCGGCAGCCGTCGGGCGACAAAAGCCGCAGCCCCTGCCAGACTTTCAGGCCGCCAAAGGTCAGCATCGCGTCGGCCCCCCCAGCCAGCATCATGGGCGCGGCACCCCAGCGGATCATCTGCGCCGCGAGCCCGATCGCATGGTTCGACGAGGCACAGGCGCTGGAGATACTGAAGGCTGGGCCGGTCAGGCCGAAGGCCATGCTGATATGGGCGGCGGCGGCATTCGGCATCATGCGGGGCGCGGTCAGGGGCGAGACGGCGCTTGCACCACCCGCGAAGACCCGTCGATAGGCCTCCTCGGAGGTGGTCAGCCCACCGCCCGCCGTGCCGATGATGACCCCGGCGGCGGGGCAGGGGCCAAGGCCCGCCTGCGCCATGGCCTGCCGGGCCGCGACCAGCGCAAACTGGCTGAAGCGGTCCATGCGCGCCAGCTGCTGTGGCTGAAAGTGCTGCGCCGGGTCAAAGCCCTGCACTGCCGCGCCCAAGACCTGATCCGACAGCCCGCCCCGGCCTTGAGCCGGGGCCTCTTGTTCGGGCAGAGGCCCCGGCTCAAGGCCGGGGCGCGGCGAGAATTCCCTGCCGGGCAGGTCCAGCGGCGCGATGGCCGTGCGTCCGGCGGTCAGTGCGGCAAAGGTGGCGGGTACATCCAGCCCCAGCGCGTTGACCGTGCCCGCGCCGGTCAGGGCCACGCGCCTCATGGCCGGGCCGCCACCAATGCGCGCACCGCCCCGGTCAAGGCCCCGACCGTGCCCAGCGCCTGGGCTGCGGCCTCTGGATCGCCCGCATCAAAGGGAATGGTGATGTCGAACGTCTCTTCCAGGGCAAAGAGCGTCTCGAAAAGTCCAAGGCTGTCGATGCCCAGATCGGCAAGCGTCCGGTCGGGCGTCACGTCGGCCGGGTCCAGAACCGCCTGCCGGGCCAGGATGGCGGCGACCGTCTGGGCCAGAGCGTCAGTCGCCATCGGTCTTGTCCGGGCCAAAGACCGCTGCGCGAAGCTCTGACACCTGTGCGAACAGGCGCCCGAGGCGGCGGATATGTTTCCAGCTTTCGATCTCGGCATCCATCTTCATCGCCGGAACGCCCAGAAGCGCGCGCCCCGCAGGCACGTTGGAATGGATCAGCGTGCCCGCGCCCGTCACCACGTCCGAGCCCACAAAGATATTGTCGACAACGCCGGTCTGGCCGCCCAGCACCACACGGTCGCCGATCCGGGTCGACCCGGCGATGCCGACCTGACCACACAAGAGGCAGTCACGCCCGACTTCGACATTGTGGGCGACCTGCACAAGGTTGTCGATCTTGGTGCCGCTGCCGATACGGGTGGCGCGGATCGTGCCTCGGTCGATGCAGGCATTGGCGCCAAGTTCCACATCATCGCCGATCTCGACCCCGCCCAGGGAATGGATGCGCACCCAGGACTGGTCGCGGTGGCTGACCTCTTTGCCCAGGCTGGCGCGCACATCCTCGGCGGCCGAGCGTTCGGGCGTGACAAAGGAAAAGCCGTCGCCGCCGATCACCGCGCCCGGCTGGCAGATGAACCGGTCGCCGATGGTCACGCCCGCGCCGATGCGCCCGCCCGACAGGATCAGCGCATCGCGCCCGATCCTTGTGCCCGCGCCGATGGTCACGTGGCTGGCGATCCGCGCGCCCGGCCCGATATCGGCCCCGGGCCCGATCAGGACAAAGGGGCCGATCGCCGCGCCGCTGCCGATGCGGGCACTTGGGTCAACATGCGCATTGGGATGGATGCCGGGCGCAATTGCAGGCCCCGGGTCCAGCGCCCGGGTCAGCCCGGCCATCGCCAGCCGGGGCCGGTCGACAAAGATCGCGGCCCTAAGGCCCAGCGCCCGCCAGTCGGCCCCCGGCCACAGGACGGCAGCACGAGCCTGTCCACGCGCCAGCCCGTCGGCATATTTGGCGCTCATCGCCAGGGCCAGATCATCCGGCCCGGCCTCGGCCGGTTCCGACACGCCGCGGATGATCAGGCCAAGGTCGCCTTCGGCCCGGGCGGCCAGCGACTGGGCGATCTCGCCCAATGTGCGGGTGGCGGACGTTTCGGTCATGCGTCTCTCCGGCCTCTTCGCCGCAGCCTAGCCTTGAAGGCCGCCCAAGACCACCCCGGCGCGTTCCAGGGCATCGGCGATCTTGCTGTCGCGGCCATAGACATCGCGGCGCCAGGCGATCTTGCCCGAGGCATCGGGCCAGGCGGTGAAATAGACCAGATGTACCGGCACCGGCTGGTCCAGTTTCAGCACGCCTTCGCGCCCCGTATCCAGATAGCGCTGAAAGAGGCGCTTGGGGTCGGTGCTCTGCTTGCCCAGCAGCGCATAGGCAAAGTCGAACGGGCGACCCAGGCGGATGCAGCCGTGGCTGTAGGCGCGCACTTCCTTGTCAAACAGCGGCTTTTGCGGCGTGTCATGCAGATAGATGTTCCATTTGTTGGGGAACATGAATTTCACCAGCCCCAGCGCATTGCCGTCCGACGGGGCCTGCGACATGGAAAAGGGGAAGTTCGCCGGGGTGAACTGGGTAAAATCGACCGACGCCCGGTCGATGGCCCGCCCCTGGCGGTCAACGATCTTCAGATGCCCCGCCGCATTGGGGTTCTTCTGCAGCATCGGCAGATATTCCTTGACCGTGATCGAGCGCGGCACGTTCCAGCTGGGATTGATGACCATGAATTCCATCTGGTCGGAAAATTCCGGGCTGCGGCGATCATCGGAATTTGCGCCGACAACCGTGACGCTTTCAAACGTTACCTTGCCGTCATCGACGATCCTGGCGGTGAAGTCGGGCAGGTTCACCCAGACATGGCGCGGGCCGAGGGGCAGGTGATTCAGCCAGCGCAGCCGCTCCATCCCCGCATTGACCGACCTCAGCCGGTCCTGCGGGTCGCGGTTCACCTCGGCAATCGTGCCTTCGCCCGCGACGCCGTCGGCGATCAGACCGTGGGCAGACTGAAAGGCCTGCACGGCGCGCTCGATCTCGGCATCATAGGTTGCGGTGATGCTGGGGGCCAGATAGCCCTGTGCCACCAGCCGGTCGCGCAGGGCGATCAGCGCCGGGCCATCGTCGCCGGGCTGCAGCTTTTTGGCCTGAACCTTTGGCCCCCAGCCGCCCTGCGCGGCGGCCTCGGCCAGCTCCAGCCGGGCGCGCTGCAGTTCGGCATATTCGGGCGCCTGGGGCGGCAGGCCGGCGATATAGGCGGCCGGATCGGCTGCGACCAACCCGTCCAGCAGGGCCCGCGTGTCGCGGCGCGCCACTGTTCTGACCAGGCCGGGGTCGATATCGGACGGTTTCAGCAGCCCGTTGCCCACGTCCTGGGCATAGGTCAGGAAGGCGCGCGTGACCCGCAGGTCCAGCGCCGCGCGCTGATATTCGGACGAAACGGCGCCAAAGGCCGCGCGCAGCCCCGCCGCATCATAGCGGGCGGGAGGCAGGCCATGTTCGGCCACCCGGTCCAGCGCATCAAAGAGCGCCGCGCGCCGCGCCGCATCCTCGGCCCCGGTCCAGAGCGAGCGGTAGCCATGCGCCAGATAGAAACCGGCGATGGCCGCATCATCGGCCGAAAGTTCGGTCACCGTGGCGCGAAACGTCTCGGTTGCATCCGCCGCCCAGATGGGTTGGGCAATCAGCGCGGCGCAGGCGACAAGTGCCGCGCGGGCCAGAGAACCGGTGATATGTCCGGTGCGCCCCTTCAGGCAAAGTCCAGCCGATGGCATCGAATCCCCAAAACAATCCTGCAAGATCAGAAAAGACTTCTTTCCCAAGCGGACGCTGCGGAAAAGGGGGATTCGGTGCTTGCTGCACGAAATCTCGTGGGCTGCGGACTTTTGGCCACTAGGGAGGGGAGGTTTTGACGGGTGACGCAGGGGCAGGAGTGCACTGGCAAGAACCTGCCGACAAGGGTTCAATTTACGGAATCGCAACAATTCCCTTGTTGGCGCACGACTCATCCTGTGGCATAAACCGGGGGCACTTGGGGATAAGTTGCGACAAAAGCCGCGGATCAAGCGGCCAGCTAGGGGACAGGTAACTCATGGCACTTTCGAATGCGCCCGGTTTCAGCCGTCGTGGTCTGCTTTCCGTCTTTGCTGCCACCGTCGTCGCCGCCGCGCCGAAAGCGTCGAATGCCTTCAGTTTCCTGCGCGGGGCGGGCGACATCCGCCGCATCCATATGTATTCGGGCCGCACCGGCGAAAGCCTGAACACGATCTACTGGATCGAGGGCGAATATATCCCCGAGGCGCTGAACGAGATCAATTACTTCATGCGCGACTGGCGCACAGATTCGGTGCGTGACATGGATCCCCGGACCATCGACATCGCCGCCGCCGCCCATCGGCTGCTGGACACCGACGAAAGCTTCATGCTGCTGTCGGGCTACCGGACCAAACATACCAACGCCATGCTGCGTGAAAGCAGCCGTGGCGTGGCGCGCAATTCGCTGCATATCCAGGGCCAGGCCGCCGATCTGCGGCTGCGCTCGCGCTCGGTGTCGCAGATCTACCGCGCCGCCATGGCCTGCGAGGCTGGCGGCGTCGGCAAATATTCGCGCTCGAACTTTGTCCATATGGACTGCGGCCCGGTCCGCACCTGGGGCGGCTGAGCGGGCGGGCGGTACCGTCACCCGGGGCGCCCTTGTGGCGCCCTTTTCATATCCGCCCCATCGCCCGATCCTCTGTTGAAACCCGGCGCGCCAACGGCTATAGACCCGGACACGCGCTGCACCCGTAGCTCAGCTGGATAGAGTGCTGCCCTCCGAAGGC
>CAZKJZ010000117.1:0-6917 GCA_964553145.1 uncultured Frigidibacter sp.
GCAAGGGCAAGTTCATCCGCACCGAATATGTGGCGACGGACGAAAAGACCGGCCCCCGCTATCCCTTGCTGCTGACCACGGGGCGGATCCTTAGCCAGTATAACGTCGGCGCCCAGACCCGGCGGACGGACAACAACGTCTGGCATGATCAGGATGTGCTGGAGGTTCACCCCCATGATGCCGAAACGCGGGGCATTCGTGATGGCGACTGGGTGCGGCTGGCCAGCCGGTCGGGCGAAACGACGCTGAAGGTGGAAATCACCGACCGGGTGTCGCCGGGCGTGGTCTATACGACCTTCCACCATCCGACGACCCAGGCCAACGTGGTCACGACCGACTTTTCGGACTGGGCGACCAACTGCCCGGAATACAAGGTCACGGCGGTGCAGGTCATGCCGTCGAACGGGCCGTCCGACTGGCAGGTCGAATATGATGCGCAGGCCGACATGGCCCGCCGCATCCTGCCCGCCGCCGAGTGATGGAGCCGGTCGCGCAAAAGCCGCGCCTTGCCTTTCGGGCGGGGCGCTGGGACCGGGGCAGCCGTTCCGTGCCCGCCGAGGTTCCAGTGGCTTTGGTCTATAACGGCACGACGCAGGCGGTGATGATGGCCTCGCCCGATGCGCTGCAGGACTTTGGCTTTGGCTTTTCGCTGACCGAAGGGATTATTTCTGATATTTCAGAAATAAATGAAGTTGATGTAATTGCAGACGAAAGTGGCATTGAACTGCGCATGTGGCTGGACAGCAAGGCCGAGGCCCGGTTTCAGGCGCGGCGCCGGGCGCAGGTCGGGCCGGTGGGCTGCGGCCTTTGCGGCATCGACAGTCTGGCCGAGGCTTTGCGGCCCTTGCCCGCCGTAACCTCGACCCTGCGCCTGACGCCCGGTGATTGCGCGCAGGCGATGGAAGGGCTTGCCCGGCTGCAGGCGCTGAACCAGGCGACCCGCGCCACCCATGCCGCCGGGTTCTACCGGCCCGGTGCGGGCGTGGTTCTGGCGCGCGAGGATGTCGGGCGCCACAATGCGCTGGATAAGTTGGCGGGGGCCATGGCCCATGCAGGCATTTTGGCGGGGGGCGGTGCCCTGGTGCTGACCAGCCGCCTGTCGGTCGATATGGTGCAAAAGGCCGCGATGATCGGTGCGCCTGCGTTGATGGCGGCATCGGCACCGACCGCGCTGGCGATCGAGACGGCAGATCGCGCCGGTATCACCCTGATCGCCGTTCTGCGCGGCGCGGATTTTGAAGTTTTCACCCATCCCGAACGTTTTGACCTGCCAGAGGCCAGCAATGCAACCTGAAAAGATGATCCGCATGGCGAACCAGATCGCCACCTTTTTTGCGTCCAAACCTCATGACGAGGCGGTGACGGGCACGGCCGCCCATATCAGCGATTTCTGGGAACCACGGATGCGCAAGCAGTTGTTCGATCACATCGCGGCGGGCGGCGCTGGCCTGTTGCCGCTGGTCATCGAGGCGTCGGGCAAGATCCGGCCGGTGCAGCCCGCTTGAGCGGAAGGAGCGGGGGTTTCACACCCCCGCACCCCCGTGGGATACTTCTGCCACAATGAAAGAGGGGTACCTCAGGCCGCGAGCGTTGCGGCCACCGCGCGTTTCCAGCGGGCGTAGTTTGCGGTGCGCGTTGCTTCGTCCATGCCGGGGCTAAAGCGGCGGTCCAGCGCCCATGTGCGGGCGAAACCTGCCATGTCCGGGTAAAGGCCCGCCTGCATGCCCGCCAGCCAGGCCGCACCCAGGGCGGTGGTTTCGGTGACGGCGGGGCGGTCGACGGGGGCACCCAGAATGTCGGACAGGAACTGCATGGTCCAGTCCGACGCGACCATGCCGCCATCGACACGCAGCACATTGTCCGACCCGCTGGCGCCGTCGGCGCGCATCGCCTCCCACAGGTCGCGGGTCTGGAAGCCGACGCTTTCCAAAGCGGCGCGGGCAAATTCGGCAGGGCCGGAATTGCGGGTCAGGCCAAAGACGGCGCCCCGGCAATCGGCGTTCCAGTAGGGGGCGCCAAGGCCGGTAAAGGCGGGCACCAGCGTCAGCGCCTGAGCCGGGTCTGCGGATTGGGCCAGGGGGCCGGTGTCGCGCGCCTCGCGGATGATCTTCAGCCCGTCGCGCAGCCATTGGACGACGGCGCCCGCGATGAAGATCGACCCTTCCAGCGCATAGGTCGTCTTGCCGCCCAGCCGGTAGGCGATGGTGCCCAATAGCCGCGCCTTGCTTTCGACCAGCCTATCCCCGGTGTTCAGCAGGGCAAAGCAACCGGTGCCATAGGTCGATTTCATCATGCCGGGCTGAAAGCAGGCCTGCCCGATCGTGGCCGCCTGCTGGTCGCCCGCCACCCCCAGAATCGGGATTTCGCGCCCGAAGAGGTCCGCCCGTGTTGCGCCGAAATCGGCGGCGCAGTCGCGCACATCGGGCAGCATGGCGGCGGGAATGTCCAGAAGCCGCAGGATATCGTCATCCCAGCGATGTTCGCGGATGTTGAACAACAAGGTCCGCGCCGCATTGGTAGCGTCGGTCGCATGAACCCGGCCCCCGGTCAGGCGCCAGATCAGGAAACTGTCGATGGTCCCGAACGCCAATTCGCCCCGCGCAGCCCGCTCCCGCGCGCCGGGGATCGTGTCGAGCAGCCATTTCAGCTTGGTGCCGGAAAAATAGGGGTCGAGCAGCAGGCCGGTCTTGTGTGTGATGGAGGGTTCGTGCCCAGTGGCGCGCAAGGCGGCGCACAGGTCGGATGTGCGCCTGTCCTGCCAGACGATGGCATTGTGGATGGGCTGGCCCGTGGCGCGGTCCCAGACAACGGTCGTTTCGCGCTGGTTGGTGATGCCGATGGCGGCCACGTCCGCCGCACTGATCCCCGCCCGGTCAATCGCACCGCGTACCGTGGCGGTGACCGTGGCCCAGATATCCTCGGGGTCATGTTCGACCCAGCCCGAGGCGGGGAAATGCTGGGGGAATTCCTGCTGCGCCGTGGCTTTCACCGCCATGCCGCGGTCAAAGACGATGGCGCGGCTAGAGGTCGTGCCCTGATCGATGGCGATGATATGGTTCATTCCGTCCCCCCGGCAGCCTGCATCCACTGGTCCAGTGCGGCGATCTCGCCCGCAGTCATCCGCAGCCCCAGTTTCGACCGGCGCCAGACCACATCGTCAGCGCGGCGGGCGAATTCCTTGGCCATCAGCCAGCGCACTTCAACCTCGCTCAGCCCGGCGCCAAAGTCACGGCCCAGATCGTCGGCGCTGCGGGCGGCGCCCAGCAGGGTCGGGGCCTCGGTTCCATAGGCGCGGATCAGGCGGCGGGTGGTGTAGGGGGTCAGGAACGGATAGCGGGCGGCAAGATCGGCGGTCAGCCGGGTGACATCGCCGGCCGGGAAATCGCCGCCCGCCAGTGGAACGCCCGCCGTCCAGTCACCCTGACGGGGCGACAGAAAGGGCGCGATCCTGGCCAAAGCGGCCTCGGACAATTTGCGATAGGTGGTGATCTTGCCGCCAAAGACCGACAGGATCGGCGGGCCATCGGCGTTCAGCGACAGGACATAGTCCCGCGTTGCCGCCTGTGCCGACTTGGCGCCGTCATTATAAAGGGGCCGGACCCCGGAATAGGTCCAGACCACCTGATCCGGCGTCACCGGCCGTTCGAAATAAGTCGAGGCGAAGGCGCACAGATAGTCACGCTCTGCATCGGTGCAGACCGGCCCGGCGGGGTCGGCGCCATGGTCGACATCGGTGGTGCCGATCAGGGTGAAATCCTCTTCATAGGGGATGGCAAAGATGATCCGGCCATCCTGCCCCTGAAAGAAGTAGCATTTGCCGTGATCATAAAGCCTTGGCACCACGATATGGCTGCCGCGCACCAGGCGGATGGATTCTTTCGTGTCGATATGGGCGATGCCGCGCACCACCTTTTCCACCCATGGGCCACCGGCATTGACCAAGGTGCGGGCGCGGCAGGTTCTTGTTCCGCGGGCGGTTTCGACTGTCACCTGCCAGTGGTCGCCCATCCGTTCGGCGCGGGTGACGCGGGCGCGGGTCAGGATGGTGGCGCCGCGTTCGGCGGCATCGCGGGCGTTCAGCGCCACCAGCCGCGCATCCTCGACCCAGCAGTCGGAATATTCATAGGCCTTGCGGAACTTCTGCTTCAGCACCGTGCCCGCCGGGTCGCGGGTCAGGTCGACCGTCCGGGTGCCGGGCAGGATCTTGCGGCCCCCAAGATTGTCATAAAGAAACAGGCCCAGCCGGATCAGCCAGGCTGGCCGACGGCCGCGCATCCAGGGCATGAAACGGTTCAGCAGGCGCGAGGTCGGCGTTTCGCCTTCGAACCTTTGGTCGGGGTGATAGGGCAGCACGAACCGCATGGGCCAGCTGATGTGCGGCATGGCGGTCAGAAGAACCTCGCGTTCGATCAGCGCCTTTCGGACCAGGCCGAATTCGAAATATTCCAGATAGCGTAGCCCGCCATGAAAAAGCTTGGTCGAGGCGGAAGAGGTGGCCGAGGCAAGGTCACCCATTTCCGCCAGGCAGACCGTCAGGCCGCGCCCCGCCGCGTCACGGGCGATGCCGCAGCCGTTGATGCCGCCACCGATGATGAAAATGTCGTAGGGTCGTTCCGATTCCATGGGCGCCGCCTTTCGGGGCAATAGAAGAATTGCAGGCGCGATTTGTCAAAGAATATGTTCGCATATGTTCGTTTTATCTGGTCATGACAGGTGGTATGCCTAAGATGGGCGGCAGGAGGGTCCGATGGCACTGACACTTCGACAAAGCGACATCCTGGACCTGGCGCGGGCCGAGGGCCGCGTGACAGTCGATGATCTGGCGCAACGCTTTGGCGTCACGCTGCAAACGATCCGCCGTGACCTGACCGAACTGGCCGATGCCGGGCGGCTGGAGCGGGTGCATGGCGGTGCAATGCTGAAGGCGGGCGTGGCCAATATCGGCTATGCCGAACGCCGCAGCCTGAACGCGGGTGCCAAGGCTGCGATCGGCCGGGCCTGTGCGGCGGCGATCCCGGACAATTCCTCGCTGTTCCTGAATATCGGCACGACGACCGAGGCGGTGGCGCGCGAACTTCTGTCACACCGAAATCTGACCGCGGTCACGAACAACATGAACGTTGCCAATATATTGGCGGAAAGCGACAGTTGCGATGTGATCGTCGCTGGTGGGGTTCTGCGCCGGTCGGATGGCGGGCTGGTCGGCGATCTGACCAAAGAGGCGATCGAGGCGTTCAAGGTCGATTTCGCCATCATCGGCACCTCGGCCCTGGATATGGACGGTGACCTTCTGGACTTCGACCCGCAAGAGGTGCGGGTCAGCCGCGCCATATTGCGGCAGGCGCGGCGGGCCTTTCTGGTGGCCGATCATTCGAAGCTGCTGCGCGCCGCGCCCGTGCGCATCGCCTCGCTTTGCGACATTGACCGGCTGTTCACCGACCGTCCGTTGCCCCCACCGCTGGCCGGGCGCTGCAGGGACTGGGGGACCGAGGTAATAACAACTGGGGCCTGATGGCCCCCGGTTCGTTTTTCTTCGCTTGTGACGGACTTAGCCCGCGCAGCGCTTTTGCGCTTCGTCCGCAGACGCCGAAAAACCGTTCAGCGAGAATGTGTCCTTGGTGTGGGTGCCCTTGGCTGACTGCGCCGTCAGAATGGCCGAGGCACCGGCCTTCATCGCCGCGATGATCTTGGCATCGTCACCGGGCTTGGCCCAGGCCGATTCGCCATCGACGAACAGGCTGAATGTGGTGCCGCCGATATCCAGCCCGACCTCGGACCCCGGGGCGAACGGATAGCCCCCGGCAAAGGACACTTCTTCGGGCGTGTTGCCGCCCCAATAGGTCACATAAAGGCGGATTTCGCCGCGCTTCACCTGGGTTGGTTTGCCGCCCTTTGTGTTCACCGTCTCGATCGGCGCGGATACGGCGGCACATTGTTTGGGATTATCCCAAAGATTGACGCTCCAGTCGGTATTGGCGGCGACCTGGCCGCTTGCCTCTTGTGCCAGCGCCCCCGTAGCCGCCAGCCCAAGCGCCAGCGCGCCCAGCGATGCACGGATGGTTCTTGTCATGTGTCAGGCCTCCAGCCTCGGTGCCGCCCGCGCGGCCCTTTGCGGCCGTTTTTTCTCATGGCGGGGCGGCGGTCAACTCGATAAGGAACTGATAACCC
This sequence comes from uncultured Frigidibacter sp., assembly GCA_964553145.1. GTDB lineage: Bacteria > Pseudomonadota > Alphaproteobacteria > Rhodobacterales > Rhodobacteraceae > TMP-24. The sequence continues at coordinate 6,169 of CAZKJZ010000117.1, forward strand.
ATTGCCGGGGGCTGGCAAAGACCCGTCCGGCGGAAAATCGCCTTCAAAGGAGCGTGAGATGGCGGCCGAACTTATCGAGTTGTGGCGTGGTGACATTCTGGAAAGCACCCATCGCGGCCATGCGGTGATCACCGATGACAAGGGCGAGATCGTCGAGGCCTGGGGTGATCCGGATGCGATCATCTTCCCCCGCTCGTCCTGCAAGATGCTGCAGGGGTTGCCCTTGGTGGAAAGCGGTGCGGCGGATGCGGCGGGTCTGACGGACGAACATCTGGCGCTGGCCTGCGCCAGCCACAATGGTGCGCCGATCCATACGGCGCGCGTGGCCGACTGGCTGGCCGCGCGGGGTCTGGGCGAGGGCGATTTGCGCTGCGGATCGCACATGCCCATGGGCGAACCCGATCGTGATGCGCTGGTCCGGGCGGGCGAGGCGCCCTGCCAGCTGCACAACAACTGCTCGGGCAAACATGCCGGGTTCCTGACGCTGAACCAGCATCTTCGGGGGGGGGGCGCGGACTATCACGAGGTGGCCCATCCGGTCCAACAGGCGGCCAAGGCGGCGTTCGAGGAAGTGACGGGCATGACCAGCCCCGGCTTCGGGATTGATGGCTGTTCGGCGCCGAACTTTGCCACCTCGGTCCATGCGCTGGCGCGGTCTATGTCGTTCTTTGCCGCCGCCCGCGACGGCGGGTCGGCGCGCGAACGCGCCGCCTATCGGCTGACAGGGGCGATGCGCGCCCATCCCGATC
>CAZKJZ010000118.1:0-6889 GCA_964553145.1 uncultured Frigidibacter sp.
TGACGACATGAGTAACCGGATTCGCGCACCTGTCAAACTAAATGTTTAGTAGATGTGGAATGTACCGCAAGACACGTGGATGTACCGCAAGTCCGGATGGTCTGCCTTGGTGGCGGCGGAGAAGCCAACCGGAGCTATCCCGTCCCCGTAAAATTCCGTGAAAACAGGGAAAATAACCGTGATATCCTGCTGTTTTTGGCCAATTTGTAGCAGCGCACCCAAAATTCTTGCTCCTCCTCAATGCGCTGTCAAAGAATTCCCTACAACCATGAACAGGGAACTTTTGGGGGTCAAACAGGATATTTCTCAGTTCGAGCAGGGAACGGGCCTCCGTCCGAACCCCCGGGCTGGCAGGACCCAGCAGATGCGGGCGCCGCCATGTGGTCGCTAAGGGCCGCGCGCGGGGCTCACGCCACAGGTGGCCTTCAGGCTGCTGCGGGAAATCCGGGCCATCGTCGACAACCCGGCGTCTGAGCAGACGAAGATCGTTCAACGGTTGATGGCTTGACGCCGTCCAGGCCAGGACTGAGGGCGCCGACACTGTCGGCCCAAACCTGTCACCGAGCAGGGCGCGCCTGCTGCGGCGCGACATACCGGGGGGGGGCCACTCAACTCAGCGAAATCGAGGCCGCCGACAGTATCGGTCGGCTACCTTCGCTCTTTCCTGCGGTCTGCCCAGAACGGCGGCACGTCTCCGGCCATGATGCAGCCGTAGGGATCAATATAATCCTCGATCTCGGCCAGGTCATGGGACTTGATCTGGGCCACCACCGATCCGGCGTTCTTGTAGCCGGACGGCAGTTCCGACGCATCGATGCCGCCTGCGTGGAAACGGATGTCAAGCCCATCGGTTTCGGCCTTTAACATCTGGTCCGGCGTCATGCTGCCCATCCGGCGCCGGTGTTCGGAGCGCGAGAAGTTGCGCCCCGCACCATGCGGGCTGAAGCCCAAGCCCTTGGCCGCGTCCTTGCCGCGCACAACAAGGACGGGTTCGGACATGTTGAGCGGAATGAGCGTCCGGCCCGTGGCGTCCGCAGCATAGTCACCCCAAGCCGGTGTCGCCCCCTTGCCGTGCAGGTAAAGGTCGCCGCGACGGAAGACAAAGTTATGCTCATTCCAGTAGCGGTCGCCCGCATCGGCACGCACCGCCTCGACCGTCGTTTGATGGATCGCGTTGTGATTGGCCTTGGTCCACTTGCGGATCAGCTGTAGCGCCTCCCAATAGCTCCGCCCCTCCTCGGTGTCGGCCGGGATCCAGGCGTTCTGTTTGAGAGTTCCGAGCGATAGCTCTTTGCGGAATCGTTCGGCCACCTCCATCCCAATCTTGTACAGCACCGCGCCAGGTCCGCGGGACCCGTGATGGGTCACGATCGCCGTACGGCCTGTCGCGCGCGACCGGCCGACGAACAGGAAATGGTTCCCGTCGCCTTGGGTTCCCATATGTTCCTGGGCCATGCGCAAGGCCTTGGGATTATTCAGGAAGGTGTTCGCGCGGAACGCATCCAGCAGATCCAGAGACACTGTGAACCGGCGACCCTGCGGACGGCCGCCAGGGCCGAAATGCGTGATCGACTGGGCCGCATCCAGAACGGCTTTCGGATCGGCGTTCCCGAGATCGGTGATCATCACCGAACAGCAGATGTCGGCCGAATGCATGCCCGGATGGATCGCATTGCGCGCCGCCGCCACGCCGCCCACGGGGATCGTGCCCACGGGGCCCGCCGGGCAGGCGTCCGGCATGATCGCTCCGGCTTCGATCGTCGGCGTGCGCATCAGTTCGGTCATTGTCTCGCGAACCTTGAGGACATTGTCTTCCTCGTCGGGGTCGGCAATGTCGATGTTCTCGTGAAACGGGACCGCCCCGGGCGCGCGCAGGTCCAACGTGACCGGAACGGGCGCGACTTCTCCCTGCAACTCCGCGCGGATATGGGCAAGGCCAAGCCCGGCCGCGCGCATCTCATTGGCCCGCGCCAGAAGGCCCGGGAATTGCTTGCCGGGGCGGTGGCCCCAGTCTTTCAAATGCTCCCCGGTAACGGGGTCATCGATTTTCATTTCTTCAGTCATCTCTCGAACTCACGTTATATTGGTCACGGCGACAAGGGGGGCGAAACGTCCATATGCTCTACCGACTGAGCTACATCGCGATCTGCGATGGCGGGGCTCGAACCCGCGACCATATGATTAACTGTAGTTCCGCTGGCATTCGCCATGTCTGTTGGGGCCCGGGGGCAAGGGTTTCGTGAGGGACTTTTCGGCGATCGGTTCAAACGACGTACTCCCACGGGCATTCCCCCGGCATTCTCGTCTTTCTGGCTCGGCTGGCAGGGATCGAACCTGCGACATCCTGATTAACAGTCAGGCGCTCTACCGCTGAGCTACAGCCGAATGATCTGGCCCCGGCGACAAAAGGGAAGAAACGACCCGGGGCCCGCCCCGCATCCGAACGACCGGATGCGTTTGCCGTCTGGGCGTGTGCTGAGAGGGGAGTTGAACCCCTAGGCTGGTCCGGAATGGTACAGCATGTAGTTCCTTGGGCATTCGCCAGGCTATTCCTTTCGTTGCGGGGCAGGAGGACAAGGCAGCGCGGGACGCGGGTTCGAACCGCGCAGCCACCGAAATGGCCTCAACCATGTAGTCCCGCAGGCATTCCTCCTGCATGTGTTTGTTGGCTGGAAGGGCAGGATTCGAAACTGCAACAGGCGGTACCAAAAACCGCTGCTCTGCCAATTGAACTACCTTCCAAAGGTTCGGCGACAAGGGGGTGGTGCAACGTCCCGCTCTACCTGACTGAGCTACGCGCCGTTCCCCGCGGGGCGACGACAACGACGGGATTCGAACCCGCGACCTGGAGAGTGACAGTCTGTAGTTCCACCGGCATTCGCCGAGATGATCTCCTTCCGTTTCAAGGGTGGGTCAGGCGGACAAGTTTCGTGCGAGACCTTCGACAGGTTGCAACTGTAGTCCCGCAGGCATTCCGCCTGACCCTTTCGTGTCATCGCCTTACAGCTCGATCTTCTCGATCTCGCCAACCCAATGGCCCGGGCCGGTCCGACCGGCTGCAAAGGCAGCGATCTGGTCGAAGACCGCATCCGAGAAGCCGCCGACGTTCAGCACATCGTCGCGCGTCTGGGCCTGAGTCGTGCCATAGGGCGCGACGTCGATACAGACGAGACGGGCCTTGGGGTTCCGGCGTTTCACCTTCTCCCACTCCACCATCATCGCGGTTCCCGTGCCGGCGCCCCGGGCATCAACCCAGGACTGGTTGTCGGACACGAAAACCACGAGGTCCGGAGACCGGCCGCGATCATTCAGCCACTTCAGCGGCGCCGAGCAGTTAGTTCCACCGCCCGCCAGTGCCGCCAGCCGCCCGGCATTCGTCAGGATCGTGTCGCGCGGCTCCAGACGCACATCACGCACGTCGAAGTCGAACGGCAGAACCTGGCACCTGCGGTTGACGCGCAGGAATGCGGCAGCCACAAGGGCCGCAACATCCACATGGCGCACGACCGAGGTCGCACCCGGGCGATAGCCGGTAACCGACCCGGTCATCGAGCCCGACACGTCCGGGCAAACGACAACCTGACCGGCAAGCTTCGGCACGTTCTGCACGGCGATTTCCATCGCATCGTGCAGCGCCTCCACGATCGCGCAGGGCATGTCGGTGGCCAGATTCTGCGCGGCGACCATCAGCTGATAGGGAAAGGCCCGCGCCTTCCCGATCTGCTTTTTGTCGCGCAGCAGGGCCGCGACATAGGCCACGTTCTTCGTCACGTTGAAAACCCCGTGACGGTGGAACGTGTTCAGATTCTGCCGCACCATCTGCCACGAGCCGTTGCGCGCGATCCGCGCCCAATGGTCGGGCGTCAGGTCCAGCTGCGTCAGCATCTGGAACGGCACGTCCGGAACCGGACCCTTGCTGGTGGCTTTGAAGGCCAGCCAGTCGCGCACAGCTTGCGGCAGCAAGGCCACATCGCACGGCCGCCCGACGATCCAGGCAAAGAACGCCTCCCGCTGCGGGCTTGCCGGTTTGGGGTGCACCATGCGGACGACGTCCGCCAGGGACGGGTCGTTGCCGATGTTGGCCGCCAGAAGCGCCCGGTCGGACGCACCGTTCAGCCAGTCCTGCACCATCGCCTTCGGTGCCGAGCCAAGCGACTTGCGCCCGGTTTGCCCCGAACGGACGACCTGCACGAAAGTGCGCAGCATCTTGCCGTTGTCGACCACGCGGCGGAAGACCGAGCGGAAGAGAACCGGATCACGCCGGGCCAGAAACGCCAGCAGAACCGCAGGCATGTCCTTCATGTAGCCCGACTGCCGGGCATAGACCGCCGCCTGCGCCAGAAAGCGCGCGTCGACCGCATCCGCAAGGGCGACGACATGCTCCATCTCGTCCTTCGGATCGGTGTAGAACATGCCCCCGAACGTCCCGGTCACGGCGACCTGCGCAAGGGCATGGGCATCGGAATAGGCGTAGGCCGGCGCGACTTCGGCATTCGTGGCGTTCGCTTTCGGCAGCAGCCGGCCTTTCAACGATGCAAACACGGATTTGTTCGCCATTTCTTTCTCGTCCTCTTCTGTACGAGGCATTTGTCGCATGGCGCGGCCGCATTGCCGAGAAATTTCTATTTTTGGCGTAACCAACTGTTTTTGAACAAAAATATGGCGTCTTGCCCGATCTTGCAGTGCAAATTGCTATACACTAGGATACGATATTATCTAATTGGATAAGATATGCGAAACGTCGTCATCGGCTTCCTCGGCACCCAGCTCGACATGGGCAAACGCAAGCGTTGGAAACCGAGCGTAAGCCTTTGCACGCAGCCGGATTTTCCCGTTGACCGGCTAGAGTTGCTTTACGATCAGCGCTTCCTCGGTCTTGCCGGCCATATCCAGCGCGAGATCGCCGAAGCGTCTCCAGAAACCGAGGTGCTGCTGCGCCGGTTCGATCTGTCCAACCCGTGGGACTTCCAGGAAGTCTACGGCAAGCTTTTCGACTTCGCCCGCAACTATGGTTTCGACGAGGATCGCGAACAGTATTTCGTTCATCTCACCACCGGCACGCACGTGGCGCAGATCTGCTGGTTCCTGCTGGCAGAAAGCCGCCATATCCCGGCGAAACTCGCTCAGACTGGCCCTCCCCGAAGCGACGAGGGGCTGGGCACGCTCGACATCATCGACCTGGACCTCAGCCGCTACAACGCGCTTCAGCAGCGCTTCGACCTTATGGCGCGCGATTTCAGCGACATGCTCAAGGGCGGGATCGAGACGAAAAGTCCAGGCTATAACGCGGTCATCGACCGGATCGAGCTGATCGCGGGCAGTTCGGATGCGCCTATCCTGCTTTTGGGCGAAAGCGGCACCGGCAAGACCGAACTCGCAGAACGCATCTACGAAATGAAGCTGCAGAAGCGGCGCGTGAAGGGACGCCTTGTGCAGATCAACTGCGCGACACTTAGGGGCAGCTCGTCGCTCGCCACCCTCTTCGGCCAGCGGCGCAACCACAACGGCCAGGTCGGCAGCGAGCGCAGCGGTCTTCTGCACGAGGCAAGCGGGGGCGTCCTGTTCCTGGACGAGGTCGACGAACTCGGGCTGGACGAACAGGCCGCCCTCCTTCACGCGATCGAGACGGGACGCTACTATCCGCTCGGCTCTGATCACGAGGTGACAAGCCGCTTCCAGGTCATCGCCGGCACCAGCCGCGATCCGGTACGGCTGGCGGCCGAGGGCCGCTTCCGCCCCGACCTGCTCGCGCGCCTGAATATGTGGAGCTTTCGCCTGCCTGCACTGCGCGACCGGCGCGAGGATGTCGAGGCTAATCTCCTCTTTGAACTGGAGCGTGTCGAACGGGAAATCGGCCTGCATGTTGGCTTCAACGCGGACGCGCGCGACCTGTTCCTGCGCTTCGCGCGCGACCCCGGATCGCTCTGGCCCGGCAACTTCCGCACCTTCTCGAGCGCCATCCGCCGCCTTTGCACGCTTGCGCAGCGCGGGCGCATCACCCGTGCCATGGTCGAGGAAGAGATCGCCGGGCTGCGAGGCGACTGGCTGCGCGGCACCACCGACGACGATCAGCGCCTGCTCGCCGATATCCTCGGCGTCGCAGCCGAAGAGATTGACCCGTTCGATCGGGTTCAGTTGGCCCAGGTGGTCCGGATCTGCCGCAGGTCCGCCAGCCTGAGCGATGCTGGGCGCCAGCTTTTCGCCGTGTCCCGCAAGCAGCGCACGACAACGAACGATGCCGACCGGCTTAGGAAATATCTTCAGCGATTCGGCCTGGAATGGGACCTGCTGGTCGGTTGACACGAACAGGGGCGTTCCGCCCGCTGGTGTGCAGTAACGACATAAGTGGCCCATGGCCGACAACCGGGCGCATAGAGATGCCGCAAAGCAGGATCACCAAAGCAGCCGTTCGGATTTGCCCTATGCGAGCCGAGTCAGAGAGACAAAGTGCGAGACGTCATTGTGCCGCTATTCGTGGGCGGGCGCAGTTTTACAAGTTGAACCGCGCCGGGTTTGCCGGAGGCTGCAGCTCTGTAGTACAATTTGCCCCTAGGTCTTCGGTCCCGGCATCTGGTGGAACTGAGCACCTAGTCGGCGAAGCGCCCGATGATCCATCCGCTGCCGCCCCGGTCACAGTCGCCTGCAAGTCCAAGCCCAGCGTCAGAAGCCGCGGCCGAAAACCGTATCGCCCGAATTGCCTAACAGAGACTCGCGGCATTTCGCGCGACTATTTCGCCTGCTAATTCAAGTCTCTAGTGGCCGGCTCGTCTCGCATGTCCCGGAAAACGCGCCGCAATACGCTCATCTAAAAACACTTCAATATCAATAGCTTAGGTGGTGGCGGAAGAGGTGGGATTCGAACCCACGGATGGTTGCCCATCGGCGGTTT
>CAZKJZ010000119.1:0-6838 GCA_964553145.1 uncultured Frigidibacter sp.
TCGCCGTTCGGCAGCATCTCGGGCGGTGCGTAATTGCGGATATCGTCGATGCGGGCCATCAGATCGCGCAGCGCCGGTCCCATCTGGCGGGCAGCGTCCGACAGGCCCTTTTGCATGTCGCGCATGCGGGGTTCGGCATCGGCCAGCATCTGGCGCAGGATCAGCCTGGCCCCTTCCTCGATCAGGCCGAAACCGCGGTCAGCCCCATCCGGCGCCTCGGCCCTGAGGGGCAAGGCGGCAAGCGATAGTGCAAGGGTCACGGTCAGGATGCGCATGCGGGCACTCTAGCACAAAACCGGCCCCGCCAACAGCGGCGCGAGGTCAGATCGGCAGATCGATGCTGACCGGGAAATGATCGGACGCCATCAGAAGCGCCTCGCGCAGCTCTTCGGCGTGAAAGCAGGCCGGATCGTCGAACGGGTGCCAGATGCGCCATGCGGGCTTTTTCGCGCGCAGATCGGGCGAGACCATGATGTAATCCAGAAGCGCACTGAAATAGCGCTTTTCAGTATCGAGGTAAAAGCGGGCGCTGGTCGGCGCTGGGCCGGTCTTTTTCGAATAGGCCATGCGTGCATGGGGATCGAACAGCCGCGTCTCGCGCGGTTCGTCCCAGCCCAGAACGATCTCGACCCCCGAGCGGCCGAAGAGCTTTTCATATTCGTCCAGCCCCAGACCATCGTTCAGATCACCCATCACCATCAGACTGTCGCCCGCCTTCAGATGCTCCAGAATCCGGGCGCGAAGCCAAAGGCATTCGGCCAATTGCTTGCGGCGGTTTTCGATGGATATGCGCCGCGCCTCCTCGGGGCCGGTCGCACCATGGGGGGCCTTGGTCTTCAGATGCGCGCCGATCAGGCGCAGATGCGCACCCGCAGGCGTATCAAGCACGATTTCCAGGGGCGGCTTGGAAAAGACGACCCGGTCCGGCGTGCCGTCGACATCCAGATCGACCATGTCGAACTGATTGAAGACCGGGCTTTCGCCCGGCTTGCCGCCCTTTGGATCATGGCGCGCGCTCAGCCGGTCGGGATCATAAAGAAAGGCGATCTCTTGTTGCGTCTCGCTTTCAAAGCCCAAAAGCGCTTTTCGCTGGCGCAGGCCAAAGCGGGCGGCGAACCGTTCCAGCATCGGTACGGTCTTGCGGTGATGGCCGTTGTCGGGGGCTTCGACAATCATCACCCCATCCGGATCAACCGCCGCTAAGACGATGGCAATCGCCTCCAGCTGCTGGCGTCTGGTCACGCGGTAGCGCGAGGACCATTCCTCGTCGTCCAGAAGCCGCCCGCGGGAATCGAAAAGGTTGGTGAACCATTCGACATTCCAGCTGGCGATGCGCAGCGTCACGCCGCGACCCGGCGGCTGATTTCCTCCCAGGCGCGGTTCACGTCGCGGAGCCGGTCCTCGGCCAGACGCAATGCCTCGTCCGGCAGGCCGCGCGCGGCCAGAATATCGGGGTGGTTGTCCTTGACCGCCTGCCGCCAGGCGGCGCGGACCTGATCGACCGGCGCGTCCGGCGCGACACCCAGCACATCATAGGGGTCGCGCGGCGCGCCGGGCATGAACCGGGCATGAAGCGCCCGAAAGCAGCGGTCATCCAGCCCGAAGATCGCCGCCACCTCGCGCAGAAACGCCTCTTCGCTTTCGTGAAACTCGCCGTTCGCTGTGGCGACATGAAAAAGCCCGTCCAGCACATCGATCAGCGCCGGATCACAGGGGCCGAACATCCGGGCGATCTGACGGGCATAGATATCGAACCCCGCCACATCCTGCCGCGCCAGATCAAAGACCCGCGCCGCCGCCGCCTCGTCCTCGGGCGCGATGGTGAAAACGCTGCGAAAGGCCCTGACCTCGTCCCGTGTCACCTGGCCGTCGGCCTTGGCCAGCTTGGCACCCAGCGCGATGACGGCGATGGTAAAGGCGACGGTGCGTTCGGGCGGCGTCCGCAGCCGGTCAAAGACCGCCGACAGGCCCTCGCCCTTGGCCAGCGCCTGCAATGCCTCGACGATGCGGGTCCAGATCGACATGGGGTGACAATAGCGGCTTTCGCGGCGGGTGCCAGCGGTTCAAAGAAATTTCATCATCAGAACAAGGTCAAGCCAGCGTTCGAACTTGCGCCCGGCTTCGGGGATCACGGCGACGGTGCGAAAGCCCAACCGTTCGTGAAAGGCGATCCCGGCGGTATTTTCACCCGACACGCCCGCAAACAATGTATGGCCCCCAGCGGCCCGCGCGTGATCTTCGACCGCATCCATCAACGCCCGCCCCGCACCCTGCCCCCAGGCCGAAGGTGCCAGAATGACCGAATGTTCCAGCGCATGCCTATAGCCATTGCCTGGACGGAACTGCGCATAGGTGGCAAAGCCAAGGATCGCCCCCTCGCCTTCCGCCACGAAGAACTCATGCCCCAGCGCCCGCCGCCCGTCGATGATCGCGCCGACCATCGCCTCGTCCCGTTCTTCGGAATGAAAGATGATGGTCGTGTCGCGGATCACCGGATTCCACAAAGTGACGATGGCCGGATAGTCCTGCGGCCTGGCGGGGCGGATGATCATTACACGGGCCTTTCCAGGGAACGATGTGCCTTTGCCCCCGGGATACCCGATGCCCGGCGCCGGTGGTAGGGGGCCATGATTCGAGCCTGTGCAGGCATTTTGCCTTCGCGCCCCGGCCCCGAGCCGGGGCCTCCCGCCCCGCACGAGGCCCCGGTTCAAGACCGGGGCGGACGGTTGAAATCGGCTGATCAGAAGTCCGGGCTGGCTACATGCGTCGGCCTGCAACTAGCCCCGCGCCTTGCGGATCAGGCCAAGGATTTCGCTGGCCGCGTCGGGAATATTGGTTCCCGGCCCGAAGATCGCCTTGACCCCCGCCCGTTTCAGCACCTCGTAATCCTGCTGCGGGATCACCCCGCCGCAGATGACGATGATGTCGCCCGCCCCCCGCGCCGCCAAGGCCTCGATCAGCTTCGGCGCCAGGGTCTTGTGCCCGGCAGCCTGTGACGAGACGCCGACCACATGCACATCATTGTCGATCGCATCCTCTGCCGCTTCTTCCGGCGTCTGGAACAGGGGGCCCACGTCCACGTCAAAACCGATGTCGGCAAAGGCGGTGGCGATGACCTTGGCGCCGCGGTCATGGCCGTCCTGGCCCATCTTGACCACCAGCATCCGCGGGCGACGGCCCTCGGCCTTGGCAAAGGCTTCCACATCCTTCTGGATCGCGGCGAAACCCTCGTCGCCCTCATAGGCGCTGCCATAGACGCCGGCCAGCGTCCTGACCTCGGCCCGGTGGCGGCCAAAGACCTTTTCCATCGCCATGCTGATTTCCCCCACGCTTGCCCGTGCCCGTGCCGCCACCACGGCAGCTTCCAGAAGATTGCCACCCTCGCGCGCGCGCCGCTCGACCTCGGCCAGCGCGGCCTGACAGGTGCCCGCGTCGCGGGTCGCGCGTATCCGGGCCAGCCGCGCCACCTGCGCCTCGCGTACCGCCATATTGTCGACATCCAGGATCTCGACCGGGTCCTCGCGCGTCGGCCGGTATTTGTTCACGCCGACGACGACCTCCTCGCCCCGGTCGATCATCGCCTGACGGCGGGCCGCTGTTTCCTCGATCCGCAGTTTCGGCAGGCCGCTGGCCACGGCCCTGGTCATGCCGCCCATCGCCTCGACCTCCTCGATCAGCGCCCAGGCCTTGTCGGCCAGTTCTGCCGTCAGGCTTTCGACATAATAGGAGCCGGCCAAGGGATCGACCACCTTGGTCACGCCGGTTTCCTCCTGCAATATCAACTGGGTATTGCGCGCAATGCGTGCAGAGAACTCGGTCGGAAGCGCCATCGCCTCGTCCAGCGCATTGGTGTGCAGCGACTGGGTGCCACCCAAGACCGCCGCCAGCGCCTCATAGGCCGTGCGCACGACATTGTTGTAGGGGTCCTTTTCCTGCAGGCTGACGCCCGAGGTCTGGCAGTGGGTGCGCAGCATCAAGCTGGAGGGTTTTTTCGCGCCAAACCCGCTCATGATCCGGTGCCACAGCATCCGGGCGGCGCGCAACTTTGCCGCCTCCATGAACAGGTTCATGCCGATCGCGAAAAAGAACGACAGGCGCCCGGCAAATTCGTCCACATCCATGCCGCGCGCCAAGGCCGCACGGACATAGTCGCGACCGTCGGCCAGCGTATAGGCCAGTTCCTGCACCAGATTGGCGCCGGCTTCCTGCATATGATAGCCGCTGATGCTGATCGAATTGAACTTCGGCATTTCTTTTGCCGTATATTCAATGATATCGGCGACGATCCTCATGCTGGGTTCGGGCGGATAGATATAGGTGTTGCGCACCATGAATTCCTTCAGAATATCATTCTGAATGGTACCCGACAAAGCGGCGCGGCTGACGCCCTGTTCTTCGCCCGCGACGATGAAGCTGGCCAGAACCGGAATGACCGCGCCGTTCATGGTCATCGAGACCGAGACCTGATCGAGCGGGATACCGTCAAAGAGGATCTTCATATCCTCGACAGAATCAATGGCGACGCCTGCCTTGCCGACATCGCCCACCACACGCGGATGGTCGCTGTCATAGCCCCTGTGGGTGGCCAGATCGAAGGCGACCGAGACGCCCTGCTGCCCCGCCGCCAGATTCTTGCGGTAAAAGGCATTCGATTCCTCCGCGGTAGAAAAGCCCGCATATTGGCGGATGGTCCAGGGGCGGCCCGCATACATCGTCGCCCGCACGCCCCGGGTAAAGGGGGCGATACCGGGCAGTTCGCCCATCTGCGGCAGGCCATCCGTATCCTCGGCGGTATAAAGCGGCTTGACCGCGATCCCCTCCAGCGTCTGCCAGATCAGATCGTCGACCGGCTTGTCGCGAAGTTCGCGGGTGGCGAGTTTCGCCCAGTCGTCACGGGTCGGCATCATCTCGGTCCTTCGTTTGCCGGGCAGCGCCGGGGGTTTTGCACCCCCGGACCCCCGCAGGATATTTGGGAACTGATGAAGGGCAGCAGCCCCTATTCGAACTCCAGGATCACATCATCGACCTTCAGGCTGGCACCGGGCGCGGCGCTGATCTTTTTCACGCGCGCCTTGCGTTCGGCCTTCAGGATATTTTCCATCTTCATCGCCTCGACCGTGGCCAGGGCCTGACCTTCCTGCACCTCGTCGCCTTCGGCAACGCTGATCTTCACGACCAGCCCGGGCATCGGGCACAGAAGATAGCGCGATGTGTCAGGCGGCGCCTTTTCCGGCATCAGCCGGGCCAGGTCTGCCTGACGGGGGGTGCGGACATGGACCTTCAGGTCAGCGCCGCGGGTGCGGAGGCGAAAGCCGCCTGTGATCTTGCCGACCTTCAGTGTCAGGGGCACGCCGTCGACCGCCAGGCAGGCCAGCGGCTGGCCCGGCCGCCAGTCCGAAGCGACGCGCAGCGCGGCGCCATCGGCAAAGGTGATGGTCGACCCGGCCTTGTCGGCGGCAATCCTGACCGGAAAATCCACGCCTTGCAGGGCAACCACCCAATCATCCCCGACCTTGCGTTCATGATTGCCCAGCGTGCCGGTGATCCGGGTACGGCGGATTTCGGCAACACGGTTCATGGCCGCCGCCGCCGCTGCCACGCGGCGCAGCATCAGTTGGTCCAGCATCGCGCCAGTGAAACCGTCGGGATATTCCTCGGCAATGAAAGCGGTGGTGATGTTGCCCGCGACAAAGCGCGGATGGTCCATCACCGCCTGGCAGAAGGGCAGATTATGGCCGATGCCTTCGACCTCGAACGCATCCAGCGCATCGCGCATTCCGGCGATGGCCGAAGCCCGGTCGGGGCCCCAGCTGCAAAGCTTGGCGATCATCGGATCGTAGAACATGCTGATCTCGCCGCCCTCATAGACGCCGGTATCGTTGCGGACGGCATGTGTGGCACTCGTCCCCTCGGCCGGGGGGCGGTAGCGGGTCAGCCTGCCAATCGAGGGCAGGAAATTCCGGTACGGGTCTTCGGCATAAAGGCGGCTTTCCATGGCCCAGCCGTTGATCTTCAGATCAGCCTGCGCGAAAGGCAGCCGCTCGCCACCCGCCACCCGGATCATCTGTTCGACCAGATCGACCCCGGTGATCAGTTCGGTCACCGGATGTTCGACCTGCAGACGGGTGTTCATTTCGAGGAAATAGAAATTGCGGTCGCCGTCGACGATGAACTCGACCGTCCCCGCGCTGGTATAGCCGACCGCCTTGGCCAGGGCGCAGGCCTGTTCGCCCATCGCCTTGCGCGTTGCCGCATCCAGAAAGGGGCTCGGGGCCTCTTCGATCACCTTCTGGTTCCGGCGCTGGATCGAACATTCGCGTTCATGCAGATAGACGCAATTGCCATGGCCGTCGGCCAGCACCTGAATTTCGATATGGCGGGGCTGGGTCACGAACTTTTCGATGAAGATCCGGTCGTCGCCGAAACTGGCCGCCGCCTCGTTCCTGGACGACTGAAAGCCCTCGGCTGCCTCCTGATCATTCCAGGCGATGCGCATGCCCTTGCCGCCCCCGCCGGCGCTGGCCTTGATCATCACCGGATAGCCGACATCACGGCTGATCCTGACCGCCTCGTCCGCATCGGCGATCAGGCCCATATAGCCGGGGACCGTTGAAACCCCCGCCTCTTGCGCGATCTTCTTCGAGGTGATCTTGTCGCCCATCGCCTCGATCGCCGGGCTGGGCGGGCCGATGAAGGTCACACCCTCGGCCTCCAAAGCGGCGGCGAAATTCCTGTTTTCACTCAGGAACCCATAGCCTGGATGCACCGCCTGGGCCCCAGTCTGGCGGATCGCCGCCATGATCTTGTCGATGACAATATAGGACTGGGCGGCGGGGGA
>CAZKJZ010000120.1:0-6799 GCA_964553145.1 uncultured Frigidibacter sp.
GCCGGGCTGAACGGGCCGCGCCGGGCGCTGACGGCGGTGCTGAACGCCCGGCTGATCGGCATGATCGACCGGCTGATCAGCGCCTGCCAGTCGCATATGCAGGCCCGCGGCATCGACGCGCCGCTGATGGTGGTGCGGGGCGACGGCGCGCTGGTATCGGCCGATCTGGCCCGCGAACGCCCGATTGAAACCATCCTGTCCGGCCCCGCCGCGTCCATTGCGGGGGCAAGCTGGCTGACGGGGGAACAGAATGCGCTGGTGTCCGACATTGGCGGCACCACGACGGATGTGTGCCTGCTGAAAGACGGCAAGCCCGCCATCGACCCCGAGGGTGCCCGCGTCGGCGCCTATCGCACCATGGTCGAGGCGGTGGCGATGCGCACGACCGGCCTTGGCGGCGACAGCGAACTGACCCTGGTCGAGGGGCTGGACACCGGCCTGTGGCTGGGCCCGCGCCGCCTGATGCCCATTTCGCTGATCGCGCGCGACTGGCCCGATCTGGTGCATGGGGCGCTGGATCAGTGGCTGTCGCTGGATGCGCCGGGCGAACATGACGGGCGCTTTGCCGTGCCGCTGTGGCAGGGCGCACCGCCTGCGGGTCTGACGGCGCGCGAACAGCTGGTCGCCGACCGGCTGGCGGCGGGTCCGGCGCGTCTTTCTGATCTGGTGCGCACCCGGCTGGAACTGCCCGCGCTGATGAAACTGGTGGCGCGGGGGGCGGCGATCCTGTCGGGGCTTACGCCTTCGGATGCCAGCCACGTTCTGGGGCGGCTGGATGCCTGGGACGCTGCCGCCGCGCGCAAGGCCGTTACCCTGTTCGCCCGCCGCCGCAACGGGCGGGGCGACCGGATCGCGGCTGGCCCCGATGATCTGGCGGCGCGGATCATCGCACGGCTGGAACAACAGACCATGGACTGCCTGCTGGAAGCTGCCTTTGCCGATGATCCGCGCGACTGGGGCGGCGAACGACCCGAGGGGCTGGCCCGCCATCCCCTGACCGTGGCCGGGCTGGCGCGGCAGGCTGGGGTTGTGACCCTGTCCCTGTCCCTGGGCGTGCCGGTCATCGGGCTCGGCGCGTCGGCCCCCAGCTATTACCCGCCCCTTGGCCCCCGGCTGGGCACGCGGATGATCCTGCCCGAACATGCGGGCGTCGCCAATGCAATCGGCGCCGTGGTGGGCCAGGTCTCGATGGTCGCGACAGGGGTCGTCACCGCACCGGGGCCGGGCCTGTTTGCCGCCCATCTGCCGGACGGCCCACGCCGCTTTGCCGACCGGGATCAGGCGCTGGCGGCGCTCTTGGCCGCGCTGACCGATGACGCCACCACCCGCGCCCGCGCGGCGGGGGTTCAGGAAGTGCGCCTGACCACCCACCGCGACCTGACCGAGATCGAGGTCGAGGGCCAGCCGATGTTCATCGAGGCCCGCCTGCGCGTCACCGCCCAGGGCCGCCCCCGCATCGCCCGTTCGTAAGAAAGGACCGGCCCCCTATGCGTGATCCCCGCCATGACATCCTGTTCGAGCCGGTCCGCATCGGCCCCCTGACCGCGCCGAACCGCTTCTGGCAGGTGCCGCATTGCACCGGCATGGGCTATCGCTATCCCAATGCCGAGGCCGCGGTGCGCGGCATCAAGGCCGAAGGTGGCTGGGGCGTCGTCTCGACGCAAGAGGCCGAGATTCATCCGACATCGGACATTTCCCCCGCGAACGAGGCGCGGCTTTGGGACGACAGCGACCTGCCCGCCCTGGCGCGTGTGGCCGAGGCGATCCACCGGCATGGCAGCCTGGCCGCCATCCAGCTCGTGCATAACGGTCTGCACACGGCGAACCGCTATAGCCGCCTGCCGCCCCTTGCCCCCTCGCCCGCCATCTATGACGGCGCCGATCCGGTGCAGGCCCGCGCCATGGACAAGACCGATATCGCCGCCATGCGCCGCTGGTACAGAAGTGCCGCCCGCCGCGCCCGCGATGCGGGCTTTGACGTGGTCTATGTCTATGCCGGCCATGACATGAGCGTGCTGCAGCACTTTCTGGCCCGCCGCCACAACCACCGGACCGACGAATATGGCGGGTCGTTCGAGAACCGCCTGCGCCTGTTCCGCGAGGTCATCGGCGATGTGCGGGGCGCCATCGGCGACCGCTGCGCGCTGGCGGTGCGGCTGGCGGTGGACGAACTTCTGGGGCCTGAGGGGATCACCTGCGAGGGCGAGGGGCGCGACGTCATCGCCGCCCTTGCCGACGAACCGGATGTCTGGGACGTGAACCTGTCGGACTGGTCGAACGACAGCCAGACCTCGCGCTTTTCGCCCGAAGGGTTTCAGGAACCCTATACCGCCTTTGTCAAATCGGTGACGACCCGGCCCGTGGTCGGCGTCGGGCGCTATACCAGCCCCGACAGCATGGTCCGTGTCATCCGGCAGGGGCTGATGGATTTCATCGGCGCTGCCCGCCCGTCGATCGCCGACCCGTTCCTGCCGCAAAAGATCGATCAGGGCCGCAGCGACGATATCCGCGAATGTATCGGCTGCAACATCTGTACGTCCGGCGACAATACCTGCGTGCCGATCCGCTGCACCCAGAACCCGACGGTGGGCGAGGAATGGCGGCGCGGCTGGCACCCCGAACGGATTGCGCCACTGGCCACACCCGCCGCGGCGCTGGTGGTCGGCGGCGGCCCCGCCGGGCTGGAGGCGGCCCGCGCCCTGACCCGGCGCGGCGCCCATGTAACCCTGGCCGAGGCCGGCGGCGACTGGGGCGGCCGCGTCAGTCGCGAGGCGCGCCTGCCCGGTCTGGCCGCCTGGGGGCGGGTCCGCGACTGGCGGCTGGGGCAGTTGACCGGGCGGACCGATGCCGACATGTATCTGCAAAGCCGCCTGACGGCGGACGATGTGCTGGCCTTCGGCATTCCCCATGTGATTCTGGCGACCGGCGCACGCTGGCGGGCCGATGGCGTGGGCCGGGCGCACCGGATGCCGCTGGACTTCATCGCCAGAGGCCCGGTTCTGACGCCCGATGACCTGATGGACCGGGGCAGCGCCGCGATAGAAGCAGGCAGCGGCCCGGTCACCGTCTTTGATGACGAACGCTATTACATGGGCGGGCTGATGGCCGAGCTGGCAGCGCGGGCGGGTCATCCTGTCACCCTGGTCACGCCGGACGTGATGGTCGGCAGTTTCGCGCAGGCAACGCTGGAACAGGGTCGCATCCAGAAACGGCTGATGGATCTGGGCGTCGAGATCATCACCGGCCACGCGCTTCAGGACCGTGGGCCCGACTGGCTGGGTCTGAGCTGCCACTATACCGGCCGCACCCGCCAGATTGCCTGCGGCACGCTGATCACCGCGACCGCCCGCCTGCCCGAGGACGGGCTGTGGCAGGCGCTGCAGGCCCGGCGCGCCGACTGGCAGGAGGCGGGCCTTCGGTCCGTCACACGGATCGGCGATTGCCTTGCGCCCTCGACCATCGCGGCGGCGGTTCATTCGGGCCATCTGATCGCCCGCAGCTTTGGCGCCGCACCCGCCGAGGATGATCTGGTCCCGTTCCGGCGCGAAGATCAGGCAGTGTTGCACCCGTCTGCCGAGTTTGGCTGAAGCCAGCGAAGCATCGCGGACGCGTTCGGCCCTATGGCTGGCAGCGGGGTGTTTCACACCCCCCGCACCCCCCGTGGGATATTTTGACCACAATGAAAGGGGCGCCCGGCCCAACCTGTCTTGTGTCGAGCCTACAGGTTGAAGACCCGCGATGGGTGAACCTCGCCCGCGCGGTAATGGCCGATGGCGATGGGGCGGCCCTGATGGCTGACCCAGACTTCCTGATCATAGTCGGCGCCGGTCGTGACCTGCCCCGGGTTGCCATTCCTCAGTCGCGCGGCGCCCTCTGCCGTGGCAGAGAGGCGCGGCAGCTCGGTCAGGGCGATCTCGACCGGCAAAAGCCGCGGCAGCAGCCTGTCGCCCTTGCCCGACGCCTCCAGCTCGGCCCAGCCCACCGCCTCGGTCGCGCGGAACGGGCCCGACCATTCGCGGCGCAGCCACAGGACATTGCCAAGGCAGCCAAGCGCCCGGCCAAGATCGCGGGCGATCGAGCGGACATAGCCGCCTTTGCCGCAGACCATGCCGAAAAGCGCTGTATCAGGGTCGATTCTTTCGACCATCTCCAGCCGCTCGACCCACAGGGGGCGGGCGGCAAGCACCATCACCTCGCCCTCGCGCGCCAGATCATAGGCGCGCTCGCCGTCCACCTTGACGGCGGAATATTGGGGCGGCACCTGCTGTATCTGACCCCGAAACGCAGCCAGCGCCGCCTGAACGGCCAGATCTGTGGGCCGGGCATCGGCGGTCGCGATCACCGTGCCTTCGGCATCATCCGTATCGGTCGCGGCGCCGAACCGCACGGCGAACCGGTAGGATTTCAGCGCGTCGGTGATATAGGGAATGGTCTTGGTCGCCTCGCCCAGCGCCACGGCCAGAACCCCCGTTGCCGCAGGGTCCAGAGTGCCCGCGTGGCCGGCCTTTCTGGCATCCAGCGCCCAGCGCACCTTGCCCACCACCGAGGTCGAGGTGACGCCCGCCGGTTTGTCGACCACCAGCCAGCCCGAAATATCGCGACCCTTGGTACTGCGTCCCATGCCCTGCCTGTCACTCTGCCTGAATAGCCAGCCCGACGATCGGGCCCATGGCAAAGCCGAAATCGCTGCGCCCAAGGTCTGTCGAATAAAGCCGCGAGATGCTGCCATCCAGAAAAAGGGCGTCCGGCACCTTTAGCCCGTCGCGGAAAAAGCTGGCAAAGCGGTGGAAATTGGTCGCCTGATTCGAGATCACGAAATAGGCGGTCTGGCCATCGGCACTGACCCCCACCCCGTTGCGGATATAGGTCGAATCGGACCCTGGCAGGAATTTCGGATGCAATTGCCCGCTGATCACCAGCATCGGGCCGGACTGGCTGGCGAAGCGGCAGTTCGGGCGGGCTGCGTCAAAGGCCAGCGTCTCGATCACCGCAAAACGGTCGGGCGCGATGCAGAAGACCCCGTTCGGCTGCAGGCCAAAATTGCCCGGCCCCGGCCGCCGGATCAGGGGCGCCAGTTCCTGGCCCTTTTCAATGTAAAGACCGACCGGCAGCCGGTCGGGCCGGTACATGCCCGCGTTCATGGCAAAGGCCAGCTTCAGCCCCTCGGCCGCCAGTGCGGCATCGACGGCGGCAAAGCTGCCCAGCCCATGGCCATTGCCGTCCTTCAGAAAGAGCCGCAGATCCGCGCCGGTATGCGCGGTGCAGACCGTATAGCTGACCTCGTCGAACGTCTGGTCCTGACAGGTGGCGCCCAGGACCGGCAGGGCCGCAAGGCAGCCTGCAAAAAGCGCGGCCTTAAAGATCGCCGTCATCCTGGCCACCTTGGTCACCGCCCTCGTCCTTGCGGGCGATGTCGCGCTGCACCCGTTCGTCGGCAAAGAGACGCCGCGTCTCGTCCAGCCGGTCAAAGGTCTGGTCCAGCTGAAAGCGCAGTTCGGGCGCGAATTTCAGCACCATGGCCTTGGCCACCGCGCGGCGCAGTTCCGACCGGTTGCGGTTCAGGGCGGCAATCGCCTTGTCCGCGCCCTCTCCGCCCAGGGGCAGCACATAGGCCGTCGCGATCTTGAGGTCGGGCGAAGTCCTCACCTCGCCCACGGTGATCGAAAACCGGTTCAGCTCGGGGTCGTGCACCTCGCCCCGCGCCAGCACCGACGACAGGGTGTGACGGATCAGTTCGCCCACGCGCAGCTGACGCTGGGATGGGCCCGAGCCCTGGGAAAAACGGTTCTGTGCCATGCGCCTCCTCTAGGCCAAAGGCCAGAGCACCGCAACCGGGCCTTTGCCAAACCCCCCGCCAGCGGCTAAGGAAGGCCGATCAGCGGAGGCCAGAATGTCCGACCAACCGAACCTGCCCGGCATTACCGTCACCGGCGCCTCGGGGCGCATGGGGCAGATGCTTGTCAAAACCATCCTTGCCTCGGGCAAGGCGCGGCTGGTCGGCGCGGTCGAGCGGGGAGGCAGCCCCTGGATCGGGCAGGATGTGGGTCAGGCCATGGGCGGCGCGCCGATTGGCGTGACGGTCAGCGATGACCCACTGCCCGCCTTTGCCCAGGCGCAGGCCATCATCGACTTTACCGCCCCTGCAGCGACGGTCGAATTTGCGGCCCTGGCCGCGCAGGCCCGTGCCGTTCATGTCATCGGCACGACGGGGCTGGAGGAAGAGCATCTGGCCCGCGTTCGTGCCGCCGCCCGCCATGCGGTGGTGGTGCGGGCGGGCAACATGAGCCTGGGCGTCAACCTTTTGGCCCGGCTGACCCGCAAGGTCGCCGAGGCTTTGGACGAGGATTGGGACATCGAGGTGGTCGAGGCCCATCACCGGATGAAGGTCGACGCGCCGTCCGGCACTGCGCTGATGTTCGGGCAGGCCGCGGCCGAGGGGCGTGGTATTTCTCTGGCCGACCATCGCGACAGCGGCCGCGACGGCATCACCGGCGCCCGCAAGCGTGGCCATATCGGCTTTTCCGCCATTCGGGGCGGCGACATTGTCGGTGAGCATGACGTGATCTTTGCCGCCGATGGCGAACGGGTCATCCTGCGGCATGTCGCCACCGACCGCGCCGTCTTTGCCCGTGGTGCCCTGCGCGCGGCGCTTTGGGGCCAGGGTCAGAAGCCGGGCGAATATGACATGATGGATGTCCTCGGTCTTTAGAACCGCAGGAGCGGGGGTTCCACCCCCGCACCCGTGGGATATTTGGGCCACAATGAAAGCAGGCTGGGGTCTGTCATCCGGCGGGAACGG
>CAZKJZ010000121.1:0-3730 GCA_964553145.1 uncultured Frigidibacter sp.
GAGCGGCTCCAGCCGCGAGGGCCGCGCCCGCCCATGGGGGCGGCGGGCGCTTTGCACCCGCCTGGGCGGGCGCACCCCTCGCCCAATCGCCCGGTTCCTCCCCGAGCCCCTTGGCCTGCGCTTTCGCTTCGGCCAACGCGCCGGACGATCTTCCACTGGAAGATCGTCTGATCGGCACGGGCGCGTCGGGCGGCTAGGCTGCTCATTCTAACAGAGGCCCCAAAAGAAAACGCGGGGCCGTTTGCCAGCCCCGCGTCAGGAATGTCCCGCGCCGGTTCAGTGAACCACGGCCCCGTGGCTGCCCCAGATGTAGATGGCGGCAAAAAGGAACAGCCAGACCACATCGACGAAGTGCCAGTACCAGGCGGCGGCCTCGAACCCGACATGCTGTTCGGGGGTGAAATGACCCTTGATCGCGCGGAACATGCAGACCAGCAGGAAGATCGTGCCGATGATCACATGCGCGCCGTGAAAGCCCGTGGCCATGAAGAACGAGGCGCCATAGATATTCCCGGCAAAGCCGAACGCTGCATGGCTGTATTCGAACGCCTGAAAGAAGGTGAACAGCGCGCCAAGACCGCAGGCCAGCGCCAGACCCCAGATCATGTCCTTGCGGTTGTTCTCATGCGCCATCGCATGGTGAGCCCAGGTGCAGGCCGCCCCGGAACACAAAAGGATCAGCGTGTTGATCAGCGGCAGGTGCCAGGGATCAAAGGGGGTGATGCCTTCGGGCGGCCAGACGCCGTCGATCTTGGGCGACCCGGCGGTCATCGGGTAAAGCGCATGTTTGAAGAAGGTCCAGAACCAGGCCGAGAAGAACATGACCTCGGACATGATGAACAGGATGAAGCCATAGCGCAGGCCGATGCGGACAACCGGCGTATGGTCGCCGGTATTGCCTTCGTGCACGACATCCGACCACCAGCCGAACATGACGTAAAGCACCAGTACCAGACCGGCCAGGAACAGCCAGGGCTGGTTATGTTCAACCTGCGGCGAAACCATCTGCACGGTGCCGAACAGCAGGGTAAAGGCGCCGACCGCCCCGAGGAACGGGAACAGCGAGGGTTTCAGGATGTGGTAGTCGTGGTTCTTTGCATGTGCCATGTCGGTTTCCCTGCTTTGGCGTCAGTTATAGGTGGCCTTTGGTGCGGGCGAAAGGCTCGCCTGCGCCTGGGGCAGTTTGGTTTCGTAGAACGTATAGGACAGGGTGATATGGCGCACCTGTTCGGTGTTCACATCCCGCGTCAGTTCGGGGTCGACATAAAAGACGACGGGCATCTGAACCCGTTCGCCCGGCTTCAGCACCTGTTCGGTGAAGCAAAAGCACTGGATCTTGGTGAAATAGGCCCCGGCGATATCGGGCGCGACATTATAGCTTGCCTGCCCGGCGATGGTGCGGTCGGTCGGATTGTAGGCCTCGAAAAACGCCATGCCGGTTTCGCCGATGCGCAGGGTCATGCGGTTCTGGACCGGCTTGAACTCCCACGGCAGGGCGGGGTCGGTGTTGGCGTCAAAGCGCACTTCGATCGTCTGGTCCAGCACCTCGCCGGTGGCCGAAGCAGCGACCTGCGGCGTGCCGCCAAAGCCGGTGACCTTGCAGAACCAACTGTAAAACGGCACCGAGGCAAACGAGAGGCTGACCATGGTGGCGACGATCGCCACCAGCCCCAGCGCCAGCCGCCCGTTGCTGTTCGGTGCCCCGCTCATGGCGATACCGCGGCAGCGGCATGGGCGGCCTGCTGGCCTTCACGCTTGACCTTGACCAAAGTCAGGCCAAAGACCAGCGCGACGAAGGCGGCCAGCGCCAGCCCCAGCCCCAGATTGCGGCCCCAGCGGCGGCGATGCAGCTCGTGATCGGGGCGAAAGCTCATGCCCAGCCCCCAAGACCGGCCAGCTTCAGGCTTTCCTCGATCAGAAGTGCGCCGAAATGCAGGAAGAGATAGGCCAGCGACAGGCGGAAAAAGCCTTTCTCGACCTTGTATTTGTCGGCCTCGGCCGTGGCTTCGTCACGGCTGAGGATACGGACGGCGCCAAGGATGAAGGCCAGGTTCAAAAGGACCGAGATCGCCAGATAGGTCGGCCCGCCGACCGAGGTGAAGCCCAGCGCCAGCGCAACGGGGGCCAGAAGCAGCGTGTAGACCAGGATATGACGGCGGGTGGAGGGGCGGCCATGGGTGACGGTCAGCATCGGCACGCCGGCGTTCGAATAATCGTCCTTCATGAACAAAGCGAGCGCCCAGAAATGCGGCGGCGTCCACATGAAGATCAGCGCGAACATCAGGACGGATTCAAGGCTGACCCCGCCCGTGGCGCAGGCCCAGCCGATCATCGGGGGAAAGGCCCCGGCGGCGCCGCCGATGACGATATTCTGCGGCGTCGTCCGTTTCAGCCAGATCGTATAGACGACGGCGTAAAAGAAGATGGTAAAGGCCAGAAAGGCGCCCGCAAACCAGTTCGCGGCCAGGCCCAGCATCAGGCACGAGAGAAGCGACAGGCCAAGGCCAAGGCCCAGCGCCTCGCCCGCCATCACACGACCGGCGGGGATCGGGCGGCCCGATGTGCGGCGCATGACCCGGTCGATATCGGCATCATACCACATGTTCAGCGCGCCCGAGGCGCCGCCGCCCAGTGCGATGAACAGGATCGAGGCAAAGCCGACGAACGGATGCACCGGAACCGGCGCCACGATCAGCCCGACCATGGCGGTAAAGACGACCAGCGACATGACGCGCGGCTTCAAAAGCTGCACGAAATCGCCGAATCCCGCCTCGCGGCTGTCGTCAAAGGCGCTGATGTCGCTCATCTTCCCCCCAAGGATCAGGGGCGCCGGATGCGCCCCCTTTTGCCGACCGTCAGTTCGATGCGACCTGCACCTGCGCCGACAGGCCTGCGTCCGCCGACTTGGTGCGCGCCAGCCAGTCCTTGTAGACCTGTTCGGACACGACCTTGACGGTGATCGGCATGAAGGAATGGTCCTTGCCGCAAAGTTCCGAGCACTGGCCGAAATAGACGCCTTCCTTGTCGGCCTTGAACCACAGTTCAGCGATCCGGCCCGGCACGCCGTCCTGTTTCACGGCAAAGGCCGGGATGGTCCAGGAATGGATCACGTCAGCCCCGGTGACCTGCACCACCACGGTCTTGCCGACCGGAACGACAACGGCATTGTCGGTCGCCAAGAGATATTCGTCGGGCGCGTAGCCATAGGCGGCCAGCTTGTCGCGCTCCAGAAGCAGGCTGTCAAAGCTGATGCCTTCGTCGGGATATTCATAGGACCAGAACCACTGGTTGCCGGTCGCCTTGATCGTCACGTCGGCGGCAGGGATTTCCTGCTGCTTGAACAGGATCGGCAGCGAGAAAGACCCAAGGACCACCAGAATCAGCACAGGCACCAGCGTCCAGAAAATCTCCAGCGGCGTATTGTGGGTGAACTTGGCCGGAACCGGGTTCGAACGGCTGTTGAAGCGCAGGATCACGATGGCCAAAAGGCCCACGACCATGGCCGAGACGATGAAACACAGGATCATCAGCTTGCCATCCAGCCACTGCTGATCGACGGCCAGTTCCGAGGCGGCGGGCTGAAAGCCAATGCCATTGGCGTGCGGCTTGCCGATCGTCTGCAACCCGGTGATTCCATCCTGGGCCATCGCCGCCACTGCAAAGCTGACCGAGGCGCTGGCGGCCCCAAGGCCCGAAAGAAGTCTGGCAAAGCGCATGTTCTGTTCCCGTT
>CAZKJZ010000121.1:3830-6753 GCA_964553145.1 uncultured Frigidibacter sp.
CTGGCGGCCCCAAGGCCCGAAAGAAGTCTGGCAAAGCGCATGTTCTGTTCCCGTTCCTGTCGCGGCCTGCTGCCGTCCCTGACACCGGGAACCTATCCGCCCCAGAGCCGGTTGTATCTTCGCCCTCTAAAAACATATTAGTGCTGAAGCGACAAGCAAAACCATCGCGGCACAAGGCCGCTTTGAAGGCAAATCAAGGACAGGATGCGGCAGGGCCATGAGTGACGAAAGATTTCGCCCCTTCGAGACGCTGATCGACCCGGATCGCGCCCGGTCGATTCTGCGCCAGGCGGTGGCCGGGGCGGATGATGGCGAACTCTTTCTGGAGCGCCGCCGGTCCGAGGCGCTGGTGTTCGATGACGGGCGCCTGAAGAACGCCAGCTACGATGCCTCCGAAGGGTTCGGCCTGCGCGCCGTTCTGGGCGAAGTGTCCGGCTTTGGCCATTCGACCGAGATTTCCGAGGCCGCCCTTTTGCGCGCCGCCGACACGGCGCGGCTGGCGGTCGGCGCCGGCGGCGGCAGCCTTGCCGCCGCCCCGCAGGGTACCAACCGGCGGCTTTACGGCGACAGCGACCCGATGGCCGATGCGGGTTTTTCGGTGAAGGTCGATCTGTTGCGCGAGATTGACGCCTTTGCCCGCGGACTGGACCGCCGCGTGGTGCAGGTCTCGGCCACAGTCGCGGCCAGCCTGCAGGAGGTGTTCATCCTGCGGCCCGAAGGCACGCTTTTGTCCGATATCCGCCCGATGAGCCGCCTTTATATCTCGGTCATCGTCGAAGAGGGCGGGCGGCGCGAGCAGGGGGGGCATGGCGGTGGCGGCCGGTCGGGGCTGGCGGCCCTGATGGTGCCCGGCCACTGGCAGGCCGTGGCGTGCGAGGCGCTGCGCATCGCGCTGGTGAACTTGCGCGCCGTGCCCGCACCAGCTGGCGTTATGGATGTGGTCGTCGGCCCGGGCTGGCCCGGCGTTCTGCTGCACGAAGCCGTGGGCCACGGGCTGGAAGGCGACTTCAACCGCAAGAAAAGTTCGGCCTTTGCCGGGCTGATGGGGCAAAGGGTGGCAGCACCCGGTGTGACGGTGCTGGATGACGGCACGATCCCCGACCGGCGCGGCTCGATCACCATCGACGACGAAGGCACGCCCTCGGCCCGCAATGTGCTGATCGAGGACGGGATTCTGGTGGGCTATATGCAGGACCGCCAGAATGCGCGCCTGATGGGGGTGGCGCCCACCGGCAACGGGCGGCGCGAAAGCCATGCCCATAGTCCGATGCCGCGGATGACCAATACCTATATGCTGGGCGGGACGGCCCATCCGGCCGACATTCTGGCGGGGCTGGAGGACGGGATCTATGCCGTGGGCTTTTCGGGCGGGCAGGTCGATATCACCAACGGCAAGTTCGTCTTCAACTGCACCGAGGCCTACAGGGTGCGAAACGGTGTTGTCGGCGATCCGGTCAAGGGGGCGACACTGATCGGCGACGGGGCAACGGCGCTGAAGCAGATCCGCGCCATCGGCAATGATCTGGCGCTGGACCCCGGCATCGGCAATTGCGGCAAGGCGGGCCAGTGGGTGCCGGTCGGCGTGGGCCAGCCGACGCTGATGATCGGCGGTCTGACCGTCGGCGGATCGGCGGCGTGAAAATTTCAAAAGCGCGGGCGAATCGTAACCATTGATTAACCCTGAGGTTGCTAGGGTGTCCTTGCGAATGAGGCGAAGGCACGAGGGACAAAGGTTTGTTTTCTTACCCCACCCCCTTCACCCCACCCACCACGGAAGATGACAGACTGTCGTGGCTCCGTCTCATTCGCTCCCGCAGGGTCGGGGTGACGACCTTCTGGCGGCTTCTCGAAGATCACGGATCGGCTCAGGCGGCGCTGCTGGCACTGCCCGACATGGCCCGTGCGGCCGGGGTCGAACGGTATGAACCCTGCCCCGCGCCCGTCGCCATGGCCGAGCTGAGGGCCGGGCAAAGGCTGGGCGCGCGGCTGATCGCGCGCGGCGAACTGACCTACCCCGAGGATCTGGCCCGGATCAGCGACGCGCCGCCCCTTTTGTGGCTGCGGGGCGACATCACGCTGGCGGCGCGGCCTATGGTGGCGCTGGTCGGTGCGCGCAACGCCTCGTCCTTGGGCACGCGCATGGCCCGCAAACTGGCCGAAGATCTGGCGGATGCAGGCTATGTGATCGTCTCGGGCCTGGCGCGCGGCATCGACACCGCGGCCCATCTGGCCGCGTTGGGCAAAGGCACCGTGGCAGTGATGGCCGGGGGCATCGACACGGTCTATCCGGCCGAAAATGCGGGTCTTGCCGGCGACATCGCTGCACGCGGACTGCTTTTGTCCGAACAGGCGATCGGCCTTGACCCGCAGGCCCGCCATTTTCCGCAACGCAACCGCATCGTCGCGGGCCTGGCCCGCGCAACCCTGGTGGTTGAGGCGGCGCTGGGATCGGGCAGCCTGATCACCGCCCGTGCAGCGCTGGATCAGGGGCGCGAGGTTCTGGCGGTGCCCGGCCATCCGTTCGACGGGCGGGCGGGCGGCTGCAACGCGCTGATCCGCGACGGTGCGACATTGGTGCGCGGGGCCGAGGATGTGCTGGCCGTGATCGGCACGCCGCGCGCCGTGCAGGCGGCCCCGGCAGTCGCGCCGCCGCAGGATCGCGCCGCTGCCTCGCCTGCTGGCGACTGGCGCAGCCATGTCGCGCTGCATCAGAAAATCCTCGACCGGCTGGGCCCCAGCCCGCTGGCCGAAGACCAGCTGTTGCGCGACCTGTCGCTTAGCCCGGCCGAAGCCGCGCCCGAACTTCTGGCGCTGGAGCTTGATGGAAAAATCCAGCGCGCGCCCGGCGGGCTTCTGAGCCGCGGCTGAATATCAGTGGGGGCTCTGCCCCCGTCGGGCTGCGCCCGGCCCGCGCGACGCGCGC
>CAZKJZ010000122.1:0-6611 GCA_964553145.1 uncultured Frigidibacter sp.
TCGCGGGCACGCTTTACGGGCTGGACAAGGCCTATAAGGCCTTCAACTATTTCGCGCTTCTGCTGCCGATCTTTGCCGCCGCCGTGGTCGGCGGTCTGGGCAACCCCTTGGGCGCCATCGCAGGCGGGTTTCTGGTGGCCTTTTCGGAAGTGGGCGTCACCTATGCCTGGAAAAAGGTGGCAGGCTATGTCCTGCCCGAAAACCTGGCGCCCGAGGGGCTGATGCAGATCCTGTCGACGGACTATAAATTCTCGGTCTCGTTCGCGATCCTGATCCTGGTCCTGCTGTTCCGGCCGACCGGCATATTCAAGGGGAAATCGATATGAGGATCAGCGGACGCACCTTTGGCCTTTTCGCCGCCGTCGCAATCCTGTTCCTGATGGAAGGTATGCTGGACTGGAAGATCGGGCCGCAGGGCCAGTTCACCTTGTTCGCGGGCAGCTGGAATTCGGCTTTGTCGATCCTGAACCTGTGTCTGATCTCGGCGATCATGGCGCTTGGTGTGAATATGCAATGGGGCTATGCGGGTCTTTTCAACACCGGGATCGTCGGGTTTGTGGCGCTGGGCGGGCTGGCGCCGGTGCTGATCTCGTCCCCCGTGGTGCCCGAGGTCTGGGTGGGCGGCGGCCTTTACCGGCTGATCGCGGCGCTGATCCTGGGTGTGGGGGTGGTGGCTGCGGCGACCCTGGCCTATGGCCGCACGCGGGGTCGGGCGCGGACCCTGTCGGTGCTGGCCGTGGCTTTGGTCGGGTTCGCGGCCTACCGGCTGGTCCTTGACCCGGCCGTCACCTTTGTCGAGGCGAATGACCCCGCGACCCATGGCAATATCGGCGGTCTGGGCCTGCCCGCGCTGATCGCCTGGCCCGTCGGCGGCCTTTTTGCCGCGGGGGCTGCCTGGATCATCGGCAAGACCGCGCTGGGCCTGCGGTCGGACTATCTGGCGATTGCCACCCTGGGGATCGGCGAGATCATCATCGCCGTCCTGAAGAACGAGGACTGGCTGGACCGGGGCGTCAAGAATGTGATCGACATCCCCCGCCCCTGGCCGGTCCCTGACGAGGTGAACCTGCAGGCTGCAAGCTGGTTCGCGGACTGGACCGCCGGCATGGGCTGGGACCCGGTCACGGCATCGACCATTCTGGTCAAGCTCCTCTGTGCCGGGCTCTTCCTGTCGGTGCTCCTCGTGATCCTCGCCGCGTCGGAACTGGCGCTGCGCAGCCCCTGGGGCCGGATGATGCGGGCGATCCGCGACAATGAGACCACCGCCCGGGCGATGGGCAAGGATGTGACGCGGCGCCATCTGCAGGTCTTCATCCTTGGCTCGGCCATCTGCGGGATTGCGGGGGCGATGCTGATCACGCTGGACGGGCAGCTGACGCCGGGCGGCTTTACCCCCTTGCGCTATACATTCACCATCTGGCTGATGGTCATCGTCGGCGGATCGGGTAACAATTGGGGCGCGGTTCTGGGGGCCTTTGTCATCTGGTTTCTGTGGATCAAGGTCGAGCCCTGGGGCAATGCGCTGATGTATGGGATCACGGCGGGGATGGATGATGCGTCGGGGCTGAAGCACTATCTGATCGACAGTGCCGCGCAGATGCGGACGATCACCATGGGGGTGATCCTGCTGCTGGTCCTGCGGTTCGCGCCGCGCGGGCTTATCCCGGAACGCTGATCAGGTCGCCCGCCCGCCAGATACCCATTGCACGCCCGCCCATCGGCAGGGTGGACAGCGGCGCGGCAGTCCCGGGCGGGCTGGCCAGCGGCGCCAGGATCAGGCCATCGGGGTGCGCCCTGGCCCAGGCCATGGGATCATCGGGCGTGGCCACGGGCGCGGTCAGGCGGGCGGTGAAGTTCAGCTCGGCATTATAGGTCATGCCGGTCACGGCCAAGGGCGCGGGGGGCAGTGCCTGCAGGGCCCTGACCATAGGGGCCGTGTCATAGGGCGTCAGGCGACCGGTTGCCGCCAGACCAAGATGGACGGTCAGCGCAGCAAGGCCCCCTGCCAGCGGCCAAAGCGCAAAGCGGCCGTCGCCCCGCGCCCGCGCGATCAGCAGCGCCAGCGCGGGCAGTTCCGGCAAAAGGTAATGCGCCTGCTTGCTGGAGATCAGGGAAAAGAGCGTCAGCGCCGACAGCGCCCAGATGCCGCAAAGCCGCGCCGCCGGGTCGCTGCCCCGGACCAGCCGCAGCCCCTGCCAGAAGGGGCGCGACAGGCACCAGGGAAAGAGGAAGAGCGGCAGAAGGACAATCAGGAACCAGACGGGCCGGTCATGGGCCATGCCGCCCGCCACGCGGTGCGCTGACTGGCTCCAGATCAGTTCGGCGCGGGTGGCCGGGTCGGTGGTCAGGGCCCAGGGCACCAGCCACAGGGCGACCAGCACCAGCGCCACCAAAAGCGCCAGGGCAAACCCGGCCGCCAGCGCCCCAAGCCGGGGCGGCGTTGGCGCCCAAAGGCGGATCAGGACCAGGGGCGGCAAGAGATGGATCAGGATCACCGGCCCCTTGGCATAGATGCCAAGGGCCATTGCCAGCCCCAGCATCAGCCAGCCCCCCTGCCCCGTGCCAATGCCAATGCCGATCCCCCAAAGCGCGCCGATGCCAACCAGAACCGCAACGGTCAGCATGGCGTCGAACATGGTGGCGCTGCCATAGGTCAGGAACAGGCTGAAGCCCGCCAGCGCCATCGCCGCCGCCAGCGGCAGGCCGGTATCGTCGGGCCAGAACCGCCGCCCCAGCCGGGCGACGCCCCAGACCGACAGGGTGGCAAAGGCTGGCCCGACCAGCCGGGCCGCAAATTCGCTGACCCCGGTCACCAACCACACCAGATTGATCAGCCAGAAGAGAAGCGGCGGCTTGTGCGTATAGGGGCCAAAATTCCGCGTCAGGTGAAAGGGGTCGCCCGAGAGGCGCATCTCCCAGGCCACCGACAGATAGCGCGTCTCGTCCACCGGCATGAGCGGGCGCATGAGCACCAGCGCCAGCAAGACCAGCGCCACCAGACCGCAAAGGCGGGGCAGTGTCAGTCGAATCATTCTGTCCCCGCCCCGTTCGCCCCCATTGGGGCCATTGCCTAACGGTTGGGCCGCACGCCGCCAATGAACTTTCGTCGGATTTGCCCCAGGCAAGCAAGCCATCTGCCAAAAACGACATTTTCTGTCGAAGAGTGATCGTCAGCCCCTGCCCCCGGCGCTATTCATCAGGAAACCGGTGAGAAACCGGCGTGAAGGAGCATGTCATGAAATCCCATACACGTGTCGTGGTCATCGGCGGTGGCGTCGTCGGCTGTTCGGTTCTTTATCACCTGACCAAGCTTGGCTGGTCCGACGTGATGCTGATCGAACGGTCCACCCTGACCTCTGGCTCGACCTGGCATGCGGCGGGCGGCTTTCACACGCTGAACGGCGACACGAACATGGCCGCGCTGCAGGGCTATACGATCGGACTTTATAAAGAACTGGAGCAGATCACCGGCATGTCCTGCGGCCTGCACCATGTCGGCGGCATCACACTGGCCGACAATCAGGAACGGTTCGACATGCTGCGCGCCGAACGGGCCAAGCACCGCTATATGGGCCTGCATACCGAGATTCTGACCCCGGACGAGATCGTGAAATTCACCGACGGGCTCGTCAATACCGACGGGATCATCGGCGCGCTTTACGATCCGCTGGACGGCCATCTTGACCCGTCGGGCACAACCCATGCCTATGCCCGCGCCGCCAAATTGGGCGGGGCCGAGATTGTCGAACATAACCGGGTTCTGGAAACCAACCCGCGTCCGGACGGATCGTGGGAGGTGGTGACCGAAAAGGGCACGGTGATCGCCGAACATCTGGTCAACGCGGGCGGCCTTTGGGCGCGCGAGGTCGGTGCGATGGCGGGCGTCTATCTGCCGCTTTTGCCGATGGCGCACCAGTATCTGGTCACCGACGAAATCCCCGAGATCATGCAGATACTGAAGTCGGGCCGCGAGTTTCCGCATGTGATGGACCCCGGTGGCGAAAGCTATCTGCGGCAGGAAGGCCGCGGCCTCTGCATCGGCTTTTATGAAAAGCCCTGCGAACCCTGGTCGGTTGACGGTACGCCCTGGAACTTCGGGCATGAGCTGCTGAACGAACAGTTCGACAAGATCGAGGACAGCGTCGCCTTTGCCTATCGCCGCTTCCCGGTTCTGGAACGCTCGGGCGTGAAAAGCGTGATCCATGGTCCCTTCACCTTTGCCCCCGATGGCAACCCGCTGATCGGGCCGGTGCCGGGCCTGCGCAATTACTGGTCGGCCTGCGCGGTCATGGCGGGCTTCAGCCAGGGTGGCGGCATGGGCAAGTCGTTGGCCGAATGGATGATCCATGGCGAGACCGAGGTTGATCCGCGCGGCTTTGACGTGGCCCGCTTCGGCACCTGGACCAGCCCCGGCTATACGGTGCCGAAGGTCATCGAAAACTATCAGATGCGCTTTTCGGTCAGCTACCCGAACGAGGAACGCCTCGCCGCACGCCCCTTCCGCACTACCCCCATGTACGACATTTTCGATCAGATGGGCGCGGTCTGGGGCCAGCAATACGGGCTGGAGGTGCCGAACTATTTCGCGACCGGCGACGAGCCCCGCTATGAAACCCCGACCTTTAAAAGGTCCAACGCCTGGGAGGCGACGCGGCGCGAGGTGTTCGCTGTGCGCGAGGCGGTGGGCATCAACGAGATCCAGAATTTCGGCAAGTTCCGGGTGCGCGGGGCCGGTGCCCGCGCCTGGCTGGACCGGATCATGGCCGGTGCCATCCCCAAACCGGGCCGCCTGTCGCTGACGCCGATGCTGTCGCCCAAGGGCAAGATCATCGGCGATCTGACCATCACCTGCATCTCGGAAACCGAATTTCAGGTGACCGGCAGCTATGGCGCGCAGGATCAGCATCTGCGCTGGTTCCAGAAAAACCTCGACCCCGGCGTGACGGTCGAAAACCTGTCCGACCGGCTGACCGGCTTTCAGATCGCCGGGCCGCGCGCCCGCGACCTGCTTGCCAGAGTGACGCGGGCGGATGTGTCGGGCGAGGCGTTCAAGTTCATGGATGCCCGGCAGATCACCATCGGCATGGTCGACTGCCTGGTGCAGCGGGTCAGCTATACCGGCGACCTTGGTTATGAAATCTACTGCGATTTCATGAAAGAGCGCGCGCTGTGGCACACGCTCTGGACCGCTGGGCAAGAGTTTGGGATCAAGCCGTTCGGGATGCGGGCGATGATGTCCTTGCGTCTGGACAAATGGTTCGGCAGCTGGACCCGCGAATTCAGCCCTGACTATTTCCCGGCCGAAACCGGCATCGACCGGTTCATCCGCTGGTCGAAGCCGGTGGAGTGGATCGGCAAGGCAGCCGCGCTGAAGGAAAAGGCCGAAGGGCCGAAGCGCCGCCTCGCCGCCTTTGTCATCGACGCGGTGGATGCCGATGTGGTCGCCTATGAACCCGTCTGGGTCGGGGACAAGGTCGTCGGTTTCTGTTCGTCCGGCGGCTATGCCCATTGGTCCGGAAAATCGGTCGCCCAGGCCTTCATCCCCGCCGACATGGCGCAAGAGGGGCTGGAGGTCGAGATCGAGATTCTGGGCGAACGGCGCCGCGCGCGGCTGGTAACGGCGGCGCTGTGGGACGGTGACGGCGCGCGGATGCGGGGTTGACCGGGGGAAGCTGGCGCCCCTTCATAGGGTATGCTGGATGATATCCCGATCCTGATCCCCGCCGCTGGCGCCTCGTCCCGCATGGGCGGACGCGACAAGCTGGCCGAGGATGTGGGCGGCCTGACCGCCCTTGCCCATGCGGCGCATGTGGCGCTGGCAACCGGCGCGCGGGTGATCGTCACCCTGCCCGCCGACGGCCCCTATGCTCTGTCACGACGGGCCACACTTGCCGGGCTGGCGCTGACGATTCTGCCGCTGGCGGACTGGCGCGAGGGGCTGGCGGCCTCGCTGCGCGAAGGGGTGCGGGCGGCGGCGGGCGCCGGGGGCCTGATGATCCACCTGCCCGACATGCCCGACCTGACCACGGATGATCTGCAGGCCGTGCGCAGGGCCTTTGGCCAGACGCCTGATCACCCTGCGCGCGGCGCCACCGCAGACGGCCAGCCCGGCCATCCGGTGATCCTGCCTGCCTGCCTGTTCCCGGCCCTGTCACGACTGGCCGGCGACCGGGGCGCTGCCGGGCTGCTGGCCGATGCGGATGCCCGGCTGGTCCCCCTGCCCGGCAACCGGGCGCGGCGTGATCTGGATACAGCTGAGGATTGGGAGGACTGGCGGAGGGGCAAGAGCATGAGCGCGCCTCCGAGACTTACATAGGCCACCACAGCCCGGGGCGATCACCCCGCGACCGGCCCCGGGAAACCCTTTCCGGTTGGCCAGGGCCGCCCGGGCCGGGCCCGACCGGCGGGGGGATAGAGGAACGAAACCCGCCCGCGACGCCCTCGCTCATCTGCCACCGGCAGATCCCCGGATCGGTCCCAAGGAAAGGTCTCGCGCTACAGCGCCGTCCAGCCGCCATCCACCGAAATCGTCGTCCCCGTCACCTGATCGGCGGCGCCCGAACACAGATAGACCACCGTCCCGCCGATCTGTTCGACCGTCGCGAACTGGC
>CAZKJZ010000123.1:0-2143 GCA_964553145.1 uncultured Frigidibacter sp.
CCCCAGACCAGCACGTTCTGGCCGGGCTTCAGGTCATGCGGATGATGGCCGAACAGCATCCGGTAGGCCGTGGCCAGCGTCAGCGTATAGCAGGCCGATTCCTCCCATGTCAGATGCTTGGGCCGGGGCATCAGCTGCTGGGACTGGACGCGGGTGAATTGGCTGAAGGACCCGTCCGGCGTCTCATAGCCCCAGATGCGCTGGGTCGGCGAAAACATCGGGTCGCCGCCGTTGCATTCCTCGTCATCGCCGTCGTCCTGGTTGCAATGGACCACGACCTCGTCCCCGACCTTCCAGCGCTTGACCTTGTCGCCCACCGCCCAGACGATGCCCGACGCATCGGACCCGGCAACGTGATAGGGCTGCTTGTGCCCGTCGAACGGGCTGACCGGCACGCCCAGCGCCGCCCAGACGCCGTTGTAATTGACCCCGGCGGCCATCACCAGAACCAGCACTTCGTTGCTGTCCAGCTTCCAGGTATCCACGACCTCGACCTGCATGGCGCTGTCGGGTTCGCCATGGCGGTCCTGCCGGATCGCCCAGGCATACATTTTCGCGGGAACATGACCGAGCGGCGGCATTTCACCGACCTCATACAGGTCCTTCACCGGCGCATCATAGGGCGCGATCCCGGATTTGATATCGAGCGCCATTGCATCCTCCATGGTGCCGCACCGCAGAATCTCTGCGGCCTTACCCACAGAGAACCAGAGGTATCGCAAGATTGCAATGGATTTTGGCGCTATTTTGTAATTTTATGACCTTCAGGATTTCTGCGCCTGCGCGGTTTGGCGGTCTTGACCAGGTTTTCCGCTGCAGATGCATCAAAAAGCTGCAGGATCGAAGCCGCGTAAAAGGTCAGAATCGGCCGGCTTTCGGGCCGCAGCGCCAGCCGCTCGCCCCGTCTGTCCATCATGTGCCGCAACAGAAGGATGCTGATCGTCCGGTCAACCGCGGCGGAAATACCACCCTCGGGCAGGTAAAGTTCGCCGCCCGCCGCGACCAGCCGGTCGGCCAGCGCGTCGGCCCGTTCGATCAGGCCCGCGCGGTCAGTCACATCATTCTCGCCCCAGGCGGCCGAGACCAGCGGCACCGACAGGACCGGGATATGACGTGTGATCTCCTCCATCAGCGCCGAGGCCAGGGCCTCGGTCGGATCACCCGGGCCGCCCGTAAACTGCGACAGGGAAATGGGCGCGCCAAAGCGGACCACCGCGTCGCCGAAGCCCCGAAACCTGCCAAGGATCGCGCGCCAGACATGGCGGGCGACAAAGGCCGCGATCGACAGGATCGGGGCGCGGAACCGCCGTTTGCCTTCGGCATGGGCGGCGATCAGCACCCGGTCCTCGACCACGCGGTCATAGTTGATGGCGACGGGCACAAAGACCACGTCCTTGCCCGGCGCCAGGGGGGCCTGCAGGATATAGGACAGGATGCCCAGCTTGGCGGGCGCGGTGCGGCCGTCCAGCGACAGGCCGCCTTCGGGGAAGATCGCCTGGGTCACGCCTTCGGCGGTGGCCATCTGCACATAGCGCGACAGTATCCGGCGATAGAGCGGCCGGTCCGACCGGCGGCGGATGAAATAGGCGCCCATCGACCGGATCAGCGCCGACAGGGGCCAGACCCGCGCCCATTCACCCACCGCATAGGACAGGGCCGAGCGGTTGGCCGCCAGATAGGTGACCAGCACATAATCCATGTTCGACCGGTGGTTCATGACAAAGACCACGGTCGCGCCGGGGTCGATGGCCGACAGGTTACGGTCGTCCAGACGCACATTGTAGATCAGGCGCGCGAACCACTTCGCCAGCCGGATGCCATAGGTGAAATAGAAGCGCGCCGAAAAACGCGGCACAATCTCGCGCGCGTACCAGCGGGCGCGTTCCAGAACCACCGTTTCAGGTTCGCCCGTCGCGCGCGATTCCTCGCTGACCGCCTCATAGACCTTGGGGTCATAGGACAAGCGCAGGATCATGTCGTGACGTTCCATCAGCTTGAACGGCTGGATCGGCCGGTCCAGCCGGGCATTCAGCCGCGCCACCATCCCCTCCATCCGGCGGCGAAAGAACCAGCGGACCGACGGGAACAGGAAGTGCGACGAAAAGGCCACCGCCGCAAAGGCGATGATCAGAAGAAAGGCCCA
>CAZKJZ010000123.1:2243-6575 GCA_964553145.1 uncultured Frigidibacter sp.
AAGGAAAAGCCCTGGCTGTTTCGCACCTATGCCGGCCATTCGACGGCGGAAAAGTCGAACGCGCTTTACCGGGCGAACCTGGCACGGGGCCAGACCGGCCTGTCGGTCGCCTTCGATCTGCCCACCCAGACCGGCTATGACAGCGATCACGACCTGGCCCGGGGCGAGGTTGGCAAGGTCGGCGTGCCCGTCTGCCATCTTGGCGATATGCGCGCCTTGTTCCGCGACATTCCGCTGGACCAGATGAACACCTCGATGACGATCAATGCCACGGCCCCGTGGCTCTTGGCCCTCTATATTGCCGTGGCCGAGGAGCAGGGCGCCGATATCAGCGCCCTGCAAGGCACCGTCCAGAACGATCTGGTCAAGGAATATCTGTCGCGCGGCACCTATATCTGCCCGCCCCGCCCCTCGCTGGCGATGATCACCGATGTCGCGGCCTATACGGCGGACCACCTGCCGAAATGGAACCCGATGAACGTCTGTTCCTATCACCTGCAGGAAGCTGGCGCGACGCCGGAACAGGAACTGGCCTTTGCACTGGCCACCGCCATCGCGGTTCTGGACGATCTGCAGGGCAAGGTCGCGGCCCCCGACTTCCCCGCCATGGTCGGACGCATGTCGTTTTTCGTGAATGCGGGCATCCGGTTTGTCACCGAACTCTGCAAGATGCGCGCCTTTACCGAACTGTGGGACGAAATCTGCCGGGACCGCTATGGGATTGCCGACGAGAAATATCGCCGGTTCCGCTATGGCGTGCAGGTCAATTCGCTGGGCCTGACCGAGCAGCAGCCCGAAAACAATGTCTACCGCATTCTTCTGGAAATGCTGGCGGTGACCCTGTCGAAAAACGCCCGCGCCCGTGCGGTGCAACTGCCTGCATGGAACGAGGCTCTGGGCCTGCCCCGCCCCTGGGATCAGCAATGGTCGCTTCGGATGCAGCAGATCCTGGCCTATGAAACCGACCTTCTGGAATATGGCGATCTTTTTGACGGCAGCCCGGTGATCGCGGCCAGGGTTGCGGCGCTGAAGGACGGCGCGCGCGAGGAGCTGGGCCGCCTCGACGCGATGGGCGGCGCCATTGCCGCCATCGACTATATGAAGGCCCGTCTGGTCGAGGCGAATGCGGCACGCATCGCCCGGATCGAGTCCGGTGAAACCACAGTCGTCGGCGTCAACCGCTGGCAAGGGGGCGAGCCTTCGCCGCTGGTCGCCGGGGGCGAGGCAATCCTGACCGTCGATCAGGCGGTCGAGGCCGACCAGATTGCCCGGCTGCAGGATTGGCGGCAAGGTCGCGACCAGCGGGCCGTCGAGGCCGCGCTGTCCGCGCTGCGCCTTGCGGCGCAGGAAGGGCGCAATATCATGCCGCCCTCGGTCGCGGCGGCCAAAGCGGGGGTCACGACCGGTGAATGGGCCGGTGTCCTGCGTCAGGTTCACGGCGAGTATCGCGGGCCGACCGGCGTGTCGGCCAGCCCCTCGAACCGGACCGAAGGGCTGGAGCCGATCCGCGAGGCGGTGGACCTTGTCTCGCGCAAGCTGGGGCGGCGGCTGAAATTTCTGGTGGGCAAACCCGGTCTGGACGGCCATTCGAACGGCGCCGAACAGATCGCCGCCCGCGCCCGCGATTGCGGCATGGACATTACCTACGAGGGTATCCGCCTGACCCCGGCCGAGATCGTGGCGCGGGCGGGCGACGAACAGGCCCATGTCGTTGGCCTGTCGATCCTGTCGGGCAGCCACCTGCCCCTGGTGGCCGAGGTGATGGAACGGATGCAGGCGGCAGGTCTGTCGCATGTGCCGGTGGTCGTGGGCGGCATCATCCCGGACGAGGACGCGGCCCGGCTGACGGGCATGGGCGTGGCGCGGGTCTATACGCCAAAGGATTTCGCGCTGAACCGGATTATGGCCGATATCGTCACCCTGGCGGGTCCGCAGGCGGTGGCGGCCGAGTAGGTCGCGAGAGCGGGATGAGGCTTGGCTGAACCGCCGCCGGGGACCGATTTCTTCGAAGAAATCGGACCAGAGCCTTTGAAGGCTCTGGTGCGGAATTTTCGAAAATTCCGCGCGCGCGCTGGCCCGGACGGGGGCCTGGGTCTCTCAACGGTCATCCCGCTCTAAAGTCGCGTGACGATCACACCGGCCACGATCATCAGGGTCGCAAGCACCTTGGCTCGTCCCAGCCGTTCGCCAAACACCAGCCAGCCGATCAGCACGCCGAAGACGGTCGAGGTCTCGCGCAGGGCCGCCACCAGCGCGATCGGCGCCTGGGTCATCGCCCAGACCACGATCTGGTAGGACGCGTAGGAGGCCGCAGCCCCCAGCGCCCCGGTCACCCAGACCCGCGGCGCCCCGGGCCAGGCGCCGGGTCCGCGCAGGCCCGTCATCAGCGCGGCAAAGACCACCCCGTCCAGCACGAACATCCAGGCCACGAACAGGGTCGCATCGCCCGCCACCCGCGCACCCTGTCCGTCGATCATCGAATAGCCCGCCGTCGCCACCGCCGCGCCAAGGGCATAGGGCAGCAGCCTGCGGGATTCGCCCTCGGTAAACACACCAGACGCCAGGGTCAGGATGCCAAGCCCCAGGATCAGCACCCCAGTCATCTCATGCGCCGTCAGCCGGTCGCCCAGAAAGGCGCCGCCAACCGCCAGCACGATCATCGGTGCCGTGCCCCGCGCCAAAGGATAGACACGGCTGAGATCGCCATGTTCATAGGCAAAGGTCAGAAAGGCCTTGTAGGCCGAATGGACCAGCCCCGAGGCCAGAAGCCAGGGCCAGACATCCGCCCCCGGCAGGGGCCGCGCCAGCGTCAGCGCCAGCCCGATCAGGCCCTGCACCGCCGACAGGATCATCATCACCTGCACCCGGCTGGCGCCCGTGCGCACCAGCCCGTTCCAGGCCGCATGCAGGAACGCCGCACCAAGGACGGCAAAAAGGATGAAGATGCTCATGACGCCTCTTTTTCATCGTCCTAGCAAGGCCCCGGCAGGCGGACAAGAGGCGCGCGGGCACGCCCGCGCGCGGCCTTCGGCGAGGATATTTGGACCACAATGAAAGGTCAGATCAGCAGCGAGGCCGCGCCTTCGTGGCGAAGCAGCGCCACCTTGGTTTCCACGCCCCCGGGGGCGGAAAAGCCGCCAAGCCCGGTGGCCGACAGAATGCGGTGGCAAGGGATCAGGATCGGGATCGGATTAGCCCCGCAGGCCTGCCCGATGGCCTGCGGCGGTGCGCCCAGCGCCCGCGACAGATCGCCATAGGTCCGCGTTTCGCCAAAGGGGATCGCCACCATCGCCCGCTGCACATCGCCCGCCAGCCCCGGCAGAAAGGCCAAGGGCAGGTCAAACGGCGCCCGCCAGTCCCCGGCGAAATAGGCCGCCATCTGACGCGCCGCCTTGGCCAACAGGGGCGAGCCGTCACCGGGCAGCGCGCGCCAGTCAAGGCCGGTGATGACCCCGCCTTCTTCGGTCAGGGTCAGGGGGCCGAAGGGGGATTGGCATGTCAGCATCGCCATCATGGCAGGGTATCAAGATCGCCGGCGATCGCCGCCGATACAAAGGCCTGCGGGTCCAGCGCAAAGGACTGGTACAGCCGAAAGTGATCGGTTTCGCGTAGGCTGACCTTTTCAACCCCATGACGCGACAACCTGAGCAGGCTGGCATTTGGAACGGCCATAAGAATCGGCGAATGCGTCGACATGATTACTTGCGCATCAGCCTCGCTCTGGATCGCCGCCAGAAAGGCCAAAAGCTCTGCCTGCCTGCGTGGCGACAGGGCGGCCTCTGGCTCGTCCAGCAGAAAGATGCCCCTGCCCTGCATGCGGTCCATAACAAGATTTGCGAAACCTTCGCCATGCGACACGCCCAAATAGTCCCCGGTCGTTCTTTCAGCGACTTCCGAAAAGCTTGCGGCGCGCAGAAACCATCCCTGCCCCACTTTCGGCAGCCAGGCAGGCCGCAGAAGCTGCGCCAGCGCCGCAGGGCCATCTGTTAACGTTTCGTCATCATCGGCCCTGCCGACCCAGGCGCCGCCGCCTGAGAGGGGAAACCCGATCAACCTGGCCAGCGCCTCGATCAGCGTTGATTTCCCCGCCCCGTTTTCGCCAGTCAGGATTGTGACCGGCTGATCAAAGGACAGAGCAAAATCGTCGGTAAGCCAAGGCAGGGCGAACGGATAGCTGTCGCGCTGGGGAAGGGGCGCACCCAGACGAACTGACCGAAGCCATGGCGCTGGCAGCCGGGGTTCACGCTGTCTGGGTGCCAAGATTAACGCCCCGCCAACGCCTCGTCACACCGCTGGCAAGTGCCTGCGTGGCTGTGGCTGCCCACGTCGGGC
>CAZKJZ010000124.1:0-6526 GCA_964553145.1 uncultured Frigidibacter sp.
AAAGACGCCGGTCGGATCGGCG
This sequence comes from uncultured Frigidibacter sp., assembly GCA_964553145.1. Lineage (GTDB taxonomy): Bacteria > Pseudomonadota > Alphaproteobacteria > Rhodobacterales > Rhodobacteraceae > TMP-24. The sequence goes on from CAZKJZ010000124.1 coordinate 23, forward strand.
AAGTTCGTCGACAGGCCGCCGACCTGGGCCAGCGCCTCGACCGCGGTCAGGGTTTCAGTCTCGAACCGGACCTGGGTCTGGGCCCCGGTCGCGCCCATAGCGGTGAACGAGCGCGGGTCGGCCTGCACCAGGATCACGTCGCCCGGGCGCAGCGCGATATCCATCGCCTTGTCCTGATAGACATCCTTCAGCCGCGCCGTGCCGCTTTTGCCGCCGCGCGTTACGGTGACTTGCGCCGCCTCGGGGTCGACCGACACGCCGCCCGCCCGCGCGATCATCGCCGACAGGCTGCGGGTCGGGCGTTCGATGGCATAGACGCCCTGCGCGCCGATATCGCCGGTGACCGACACGGTGGCGCCGTCGCCCGCGACGCGCGTCACCTCGACCTGCGGGTCGGGTGTCTGGTCGGACAGTTTCTCGGTGATGATGCGGCGCAGCTCCTCGGGCGAATTGCCCGAGGCCTTGATCCGGCCCGCATAGGGCACGAAGATGAAGCCCGCATCATCGACCTGCACCTTGTCCAGGGGGGTCGCCGGTTCGCCGCCCCGGGCCAGAAGACCCTGATCGACGTTTTCCCAGATGCGCATGCCCAAAGTGTCGCCCGGCCGGATATCGTCCGACCCGACCAGCCCGGCCGAGCGGAAGCCGTTGGAAAAGCCAAAGCCCGCCGAACGCGCGGTCAGCCGCGCGACGGTCGCCGTTACCGGCACGACAAAGGCACTGCCGTCCTTTTCGACCGAACTGGCCAGGATTTCCTTCTTGTTCGGGCCCGATCGCGGCAGGCCGCAGCCGGCAAGACCGGCCATAAGGGACAAAAGGGCAAGACGCCCCGCGCGTTTGGTGAAACGTTCCACGTGTCTGTCCTGCATGTTTTTATAGTTATGTCTGCTCTTTTGCGGGCAGATTAGCCGAACGACCCTTGGTTGCAAAGCGCCTGCTATCCGACCAGATGCAACTGTTGCCTTGGTGCCGCCCTGCCGCTGATCAGCGCCTCATAGGGGTCGGCATCGGCCAGCATCATGTCGGTGACCTGACGCAACAGATGGCGGCGCGAGCGGGCGGCGTAAAAGCCGCCCGGCACTTGCGATGTTTCCAGCAGGAACTGCCGGTAATCGCGATAGGCACGCGGATCGGGCCGGTCGGGGTTTGCGAAAAACGCAGGCAGCGGCTGGTGCGACAGAAGGTCGGGCAGGTCATAGACGGCCCGGCCAAAGGCCCTGACCGGCAGGCCGCGCCACAGGGCCTGCTGGGCCGAGGTCGAATTGACCGTCACCGCACTGCGCGCGCCGTTCAAAAGGGCGGCCAGCTTGCCGCCCTTGACGAAATGCACCCGAGCCTCCAGCCCCAGCCGTTCAGCCCCGGTCAGGATCTCGGGCCGCAAGGGCAGGCGGCCGTCCTCCAACGGATGGGCCTTGAAGACCAGGTGGTGATGGCCGGGCGCGCCCTGCGCGAACCCCTCCAGCACCAGGCGGATGAAGTCGGCGTTCGAGACAAAGGGCGAATGGGCGCGGAAACTGGCGTCATGGTCCAGCTGCAAAAGCACAAGGTGATAGGGAAAGCCGCCCCGGCGGATGCGCGCCTCGGCCAGCATGCGGCGGGCGGCGGACCAGGGCAACAGGGCCAGACGGCGAAGATGCAGCCGGAATTCGCGCCCGACCGGCAGGTCGCGATGCGGGCGAAAGTGCGGGTAGCGTCCGTTCATCGCCATGACGCAGAAATGGTAAAGCGCGCCATAGAAGACATGCTCGCGCATGTCGCCCCAGCGCGCGGGCGCCTGCGGTTGATCGGCACCGGGCAGGGCGAGTGCCGCCCGCATCTCTGCAATCGTCAGATCCATCAGCCGCGAATGGCCGTTCGATCCGCCCCGTTCATAAGTCGCCCAATAGGGCCGCAGATAGCCTTCCTCGAACACATGGATGCGCAGGCCGCGCGCCCGGGCCAGGCGCACCGCCTCGGCATGGATCGGGCGGGTGTCGCCATAAAGCACCAGATCGGTGATCGCCAGATCATCCAGATGGCGGGCGCAGGCGGCGGGCCAGTCTTCGGGGGTGCCGCCAAAGGCCAGATAATTCGGCCGCCGCCAAAAAAATTCGTCGCCCCGGTTGAAGCCGACACGCCAGACCTGCGCCCCGGCTGCCGCAAGCTGATCGGCCAACTGGCCGAAGAAGGGCCCGTGCGGGCCCTGCAGCATCAGGACATGGCGAGGGGTCACTTGGCATCCTTTCTGCCCGATCCCTGCCAGAAACGCGCGGCCCTGTCACGGGCAATGGCGGATCCAATTGCGGCGCCCCTGCCGGGGCGCCATTCCTTTTGTCTCGCGGCCCGCGCGCTGCGCGGCTCCGCTCGGGCTTGCCTTCGGCGAGGATATTTGGACCACAATGAATATGCGGCTTTCATTGTGGTCCAAATATCCCGGGGAGGCGCCGCAGGCGCCGGGGCAGAGCCCCCCTTGCGGCGTGCGGGGAAATCGGGAAGGAATGGGTCATGTTTACCGGCATCATCACCGATATCGGCGAGGTCATCGCCCTGACGCAAGAGGGCGACCTGCGCGCCCGCATCGCCAGCGCCTATCGGGCCGACGGGATTGACATCGGCGCCTCGATCGCCTGCGACGGCATCTGCCTGACCGTCATCGCCCGCGGGCGGGGCGGGGATGGCGGACCGATGGGGCGCGACTGGTTCGATGTGCAGATTTCGGCCGAAACCATCGGCAAGACCAATATCGGCACGCCGGGCGGCGGCTGGCGTCCGGGCCGGCGGCTGAACCTCGAGCGGGCGCTGAAGGTCGGGGACGAGCTTGGCGGCCATATCGTGTCGGGCCATGTTGACGGGCTGGCCGCGGTCGTGGCGCTGGCGCGGCAGGGCGACAGCCTGCGGGTGACGTTCGAGGCGCCGGGGGCGCTGGCGCGCTTCATCGCGCCGAAAGGGTCGGTGGCGCTCAACGGCACCTCGCTGACCGTGAACGAGGTCGAGGGCGCGCGCTTTGGCGTCAATCTGATCCCTCATACCCAGGCGGTCACCACCTGGGGCGGGATTGCCCTGGGCGATCCGGTCAATCTTGAGGTTGATACGATGGCGCGCTATGTGGCGCGGCTGCGGGAATGGGACTGATCGGCCATAATCGCGGTCCGGCGCTGGCGCCGGGGACGGGCTGGCACCGGCACTGCTGGACCGAGGCCCGCGCGGCCCTTCTGCCCACCCTGCCGATCGAGGTGATCCGCACCCGCGTGCGCCGGGCGGCCGAACTGGGGCTGGAGTACCGGACCTATGCCGGGGTCCGGGCCACGACCGGCCATGATCTGGTGGCCTTTCTCTTTTCCTCGAACGCCCTGCGGATCACGCCCCTGGCACCGGCCTTGCCCCCGGACCGCGACGCCAAGCTGGCCGCGCTGATCGCCGCCGGGCGCGTCGTGCTGACCGCAGGGCGGCTTGACCCGGGCCTTGCCCTGCAGGCCAACCCCGCCCGGATCGATGCGGCCCATCCCGCCCCGCACCCCTGGGCCACGGGCACCGAGATGCGCACCCGGCTGCGCACCGCCTTGGGCCGCATTCCCGCCGATCAGGTCCTTCTGGTCGGCGATCTCGACGGCGAACGCGACTGGCTGGCGGCCGGGCGGCTGGCGGGATATCTGGCGGCCGACCGCTATTTCGGCGCCTGATAGGCTGCGCCCCTGCACAGGTCCGCCTCTGGCATTCCCGTTGCCGTTGGTCTATGGCGGCGGGGACCTTTCCCTGGTGCAAAGTCCCATGACCGACGATCTGAAATCCGCCATCTCGCCCACCGAAGAGATCATCGAAGAAGCCAGGAATGGCCGCATGTTCATCCTCGTCGATCACGAGGATCGCGAGAACGAGGGCGACCTGGTGATCCCCGCCCAGATGGCCACGCCCGAGGCGGTGAATTTCATGGCGACCCACGGGCGCGGGTTGATCTGCCTGACCCTGCCCGCCGACCGGATCGAGGCTTTGGGCCTGCCTCTGATGTCGACCAAGAATTCCTCGCGCCATGAAACCGCCTTCACCATCTCGATCGAGGCGCGCGAGGGGGTGACGACCGGCATATCCGCCCATGACCGCGCGCGCACCATCGCCGTGGCCATCGATCCCATGCGCGGCGCGGCCGACATTGCCACGCCCGGCCACATCTTTCCCCTGCGCGCCCGTGACGGTGGCGTGCTGGTTCGCGCCGGTCATACCGAGGCCGCGACCGATGTGTCGCGTCTGGCGGGCCTGAACCCCGCAGGCGTGATCTGCGAGATCATGAATGACGACGGTTCGATGGCGCGGCTGCCGGAACTTGTGTCCTTCGCCCAGAAACACCGGCTGAAGATCGGCACGATTTCCGACCTGATCGCCTACCGGCTGAGGAACGACAGTCTGGTCCGCGAAATCGCCCGCCGCCCGGTCCAGTCGCTGCATGGCGGCGACTGGGAGATGCGGGTGTTCACCGATGCGACCCAGGGCGCCGAACATATCGTCCTGACCCGGGGTGACATCGCCGGTGACGCGCCGGTGCTGGTCAGGATGCATTCGCTGAACCCTTTGGAGGATGTGCTGGGCCTGCATCCCGCCCATGCGGGCCTGATGCCCGCCGCCATGCGCGCCATCGCCGCCGAGGGGCGTGGGGCCGTCGTCCTTTTGCGCGACACCCAGATGAAGCTGGCGCTGGACGAGGAAGAAGCGCCGCACAAGCTGCGCCAATACGGGCTGGGCGCGCAGATTCTTGCGGCCCTTGGCCTGCACCGGATCGAGCTTTTGTCCAATTCCGGCACGCCCAGAATTATCGGGCTGGATGCCTATGGTCTGGAAATCGCCGGCACCCGCCCGATTGTGATGGAGTAAGGGAACATGGCCGCCAACGAGACGCATTACACCCCGCCCTTGCCCGCCTTTGACCGGCCGGTGAAACTCTTGATCGTGGTCGCCCCCTATTACCGCGACATTGCGGATGGGCTGGTTGCGGGCGCGCGTGCCATGGCGGCCAAAGCCGGGACCGAGGCCGAACTGATCGAAGTGCCGGGCGCGCTGGAAATTCCCAGCGCCATCGGCATGGCCTTTCGCATGGCCGATTATGACGGGTTCGTCGCCCTTGGCTGCGTGATCCGGGGCGAGACGACCCATTATGATACGGTCTGCAATGACAGTTCGCGCGGCCTGACCATGCTGGGCCTGTCCGGTGCCTGCATCGGCAACGGTATCCTGACCGTGGAAAACCGCGATCAGGCATTGGTCCGCGCCAATCCGGCCGGGCAGGACAAGGGCGGCGGCGCGGCAGCGGCGACCTTGCATCTGGTGGCGCTTTCCCGCAAATGGGCGCGCCAGACCAAGGGCATGGGTTTCAAGCCCGCCGACCGAGGACAAGATGACTGACGAGACGGCCCCCCGCAAGATGACGCCCGAGGAAAAGCGGCAGATGAAATCCGCCGCCCGGCTTTATGCCGTTCAGGCGCTGTTCCAGATGGAGGCGGCGGGCCAGACCGTCGACAAGGTGCGGCGCGAGTTTCTGGGCCACCGCTTCGGCGCGACGATCGAAGGTGTCGAATTTGCCGATGGCGACGAGGGCCTGTTCATCTGCATCATCGAAGAGGCGGTGAACTGGCAGGCCAGGATCGACCAGCTGACCGACCGGGCGCTGGTGGCCAAATGGCCGATCGACCGGATCGACCCGGTGCTGCGGGCACTCTTTCGGGCTGCGGGGGCCGAACTTCTGCAGCCCTCGACCCCGCCGCGCGTCGTGATCACCGAATATGTCGATGTGGCCCACGCCTTTTTCCCTGACGGGCGCGAACCCAAATTCGTGAATGCGGTTCTGGATCATATGGCGCGCGAGGCAAGGCCCGAGGCGTTTTAAAGCCCCAAGGCCAAGGCCGCCAGCCCCAAGGCCGCCGGCAGTGCCTGCACGAACAGGATGCGGCGGCTGGCGGTTGCCGCACCGAAAAGTCCGGCGATCAGGACAGCGGTCAGAAAGAACCAGGCCGGTCCTGCGCCCGCCCCAAAAGGGTCGGCCAGCAGCGCCCAGACCAGCCCCGCCGCCAGAAATCCGTTATAGAGCCCCTGATTGGCCGCCAGCACGCTTGTGTCGCGGGCAAAGGCCTCGGTCATGCCAAAGGCGCGCCGGCCCCGGGGGCGGGTCCACAGAACCATTTCCAGGATCATGATATAGACATGCAAAAGGGCGATCAGGGCGATAAGGGCCTTTGTCAACATTGCAGCCTCCGGGCGTGGGTGGCCACAGCCTAGGACCGGCGCCCGCTTCGGGCAAGGCAGTCGCATCGGACCCATGCCCCGGCGTCACTCGCTCCAGCGCCTCCCCTCCCCCTCGTGGGCAGGGGATGGGGGAGGGGGGACCCCGGGGCTTGGGCCGCAAGCCGCCCCCGACCCTCCCCACGAGGGGCAGGGCTACCCGCATATGGACCCATGATACAGGACCACGCGCTCCCTACCCCTTCGTGGGGAGGGCAGGGGAGGGGGGCGCCGCGCGCCGGTTTTCCCTGCGTTTCCAAC
>CAZKJZ010000125.1:0-6507 GCA_964553145.1 uncultured Frigidibacter sp.
CCGCAATCGGATTTACAACAGACGAGCGGCTTCGATCTTGGGGCAGCGGTTCTGGATCACGTTGACGCCGCGGGCGCGGGCGCGGGCGGCGGCTTCGGCATGTTCGACGCCGAGCTGCATCCAGATCACCTTCAGCCCGGGCAGACAGGCCAGCGCCTCGTCCACCACCTCGGGCACCGCCTCGGACCGGCGAAAGATATCGACCATCTCGATGCCCGCCTCGGGCGGCAGGTCCGACAGGCTGGCCACGACCGGATGAGCGCCGACCATGGCCCCGGGCTGGCCGGGGTTGACCCGCCAGACGTCGCGACCCAGCGCCTCAAGGAATGAGGCAACCCCGTGCGAGGGGCGGTCGGGCTTGGGCGACCAGCCGACCACGGCGATCGGCCCGATGCCGGTCAGGATCGCCCGTATCTCTGCGTCCGAAGGATTGTCCATCTGCCCCGCCTTTCGCCAGCAACCTGCCCCTTAGGCCTGCCAGAAAAAAGCGCCCGAACCAAGGGGGGAACGGGCGCCAGTCGCGGAACGAGGGACAGTGAGCATAAGCACGGCTGTTCCGGGGCCGGCCTGCATAGACTGACCTAGGATCGTGACGGGTTTATGAAAGGCCCTGTCGCGAAGATGTGATGGCAGCTGCCCTATCGACCGGCGCGAAACAGCGGTTGCCGGTCCAGCCAACCTTTGCCCGACATTGCCGATTGCGCCTAATAGACCGGCTGCTTCATCGTCGAGCTGGCATTCATGTCTGCCAGCCGTTCCAGATTGATGATCGTCGACAGCATCAGCCGGTCCTGGCTCCAGTCGCCCGGCCGCTGGATCGACACGGCGGCCAGAAGCGTCAGCGCGATCAGCGGCGCCAGCATCAGGCCCGCCAGCAGCCGGGGGTGACGTTCGGCCCGGCCCTCGATCAGCGCGACCATGCGCAGGCGCAGCACCTGCGCCGACCGGTGGCCGAAGAGGCGGTTTTCGGTCTGGACCAGCGCCACCATCGGCGCCTGCAGCGCAAACAGCCGCCGACGGCGAAGGCTGTTGTGGCAGACCCGCAAGAGACAGCCGCAATAGGTCGCGACATCATAGCGCTTGCGGATCAGGACCTGGCGGTCGCAGGACAATTCGCGCAGCGCCTCGACCTGCCGCCGCCAGAGGTAAAAGGCCGGGTTCCAGAAAAAGAAGGGCTTCAGGCATTCCATGGCGATTTCCCAATCGACATCATGCTGGCGCAGGTGCTGCAACTCATGGTCCAGCGCGATGCGCAGATCCTGAGGTTCAGCCAGCATGGCCGAGGGCAGGACCACGATCCGCTTGCGAAGGCCGCGTGTGGAAAAGGGCACCGCCGTCGTATCCGAGAGGCGCAGTTCCAGCCGGCCGAACCGCCGCCAGACGAAACTGTCGTCCAGTACGCGGGCAAGCTTGATCATGCTGGCCACCAGCCGAATGGTGAAAAGCGCAAAGCCCAGCGCAAAAACGGCAAACAGCGTCAGGATCGCCGGGCTGCCACCCCCGCCCGCTGCGATCTGGCGGCGCGCGCCCAGGATCGCCTCCAGCCGGTCGGGGCGCATCTGCAGGTTGCCCTGCAGATATTGCGACACGACAAAATCGGCCAGATTGAGCCGACCCAGCGCCAGCCCGGCGCGGTCGGCCAGAACCAACAGGCCGGTGACGGCAAGGGGCGCCAGGATGATCGCCAGAAAGACCAGCCGCAAGGTGCCCAGTTGCGCGGTGTAGCTGTGCTCCTGCCCCACCGCCCGCAGGACACGGCCCGCGACCAGCCACAAGACCGCCGCAAAGGCCATCAGCGCGTTCACATCGAGATAGGTGTCAATCAGGGCGCTAAGACTTACCATTCCCGAGCCTCCTATCCAGAAGCGCGCGAATCTCGTCCAGCGCTTCTTCTGAGAGATCATTGTCATCCACAAGCCGCGCGACAAGCGACACAGGCGTATTGTCAAAGAGCTTCTCGGACAGGTTTCTCAGCGTCCGCGACTGGTAGCTGTCTTTGCTCAACGCGGGCCTGTAGGTGAAGGTCTTGCCATCCTTCATACTGGTGACGAATTGTTTTTGTTCAAGAATCCGCAGGATCGTCGCCGCCGACGTATAGGCCAGCTTGCGGCCCGCGTCCAAGGCGTCCAGCACATCGCGGACGGTCCCCTGCCCCAGATCCCACAGCTTCGACATGAATTCCAACTCGACCTCGGTCAGCATGTCGGGCTTTTTCTTGGGGCGCATGTCGCGGGATCGTCCTGATAGGGTCATGAGGGTCCCCCGACTGTAGCATCGATGCGCTTTGCCGCAAACATCGCCGTCAGACCTTCCAGAAACAGAAGATGCCCCAGGCAATCGACAGCCCGAGCGGCCCCCAAAGCGGCATGCCGATCAGGCCAAGCCAGGCCATGAAAATATAGCTGGTGCCCAGAAGGCTGATGAACAGCCGGTCGCCGCGCGTGGTGGTCAGGCCCAGCACACCCTGCCGCTCGTCCCCTCCGGGGCGGCGGATTTCCAGCATGGTCAGGATCGCCATCGCAGAAAAGATGCCGACGAAGACGGCGAATGTCGCGGGCGTCCAGGCCATCCAGAACGAGGGCCAGAGCGGCGCAGTCCAGGAGAAGCCTTCGTCGGCCTTCTTGCCGACATCGCCCCAGCCTGCGGCGAGGGCGGGGCTGGCGACCAGGGCGGTCGCAGCGGCAAGGGGGACATAAATGCGCGACATCTCACACCCTCCCCAGGGCAAAGCCCTTGGCGATATAGTTGCGGACAAACCAGATGACGACCGCGCCGGGGATGATGGTCAGGGTCCCGGCGGCAGCCAGCAGGCCCAGTTCGTACCCGGCGGACGAGGCGGTCTTGGTCATCGTCGCGGCGATGGGTTTGGCATAGACGGCGGTCAGCGTCTTGGCCAAAAGAAGTTCGACCCAGCTGAACATGAAGCAGAAGAAGGCGGCAACCCCCACGCCCGCCTTGATCGTCGGCAGGAAGACCCTCAGGAAAAAACGCGGGAAGGAATAGCCGTCGACAAAGGCGGTTTCATCCAGCTCTTTCGGCACGCCGCCCATGAACCCTTCCAGAATCCAGACCGCCAGCGGGATGTTGAACAGGCAATGCGCCAGCGCCACGGCCCAATAGGTGTCGAACAATCCGACCGCCTGATAAAGCTGAAAGAACGGCAGGGCAAAGACCGCCGCGGGCGCCATGCGGTTGGTCAGAAGCCAGAAGAAGAGCTGCTTGTCGCCCAGGAACCGATAGCGGGAAAAGGCATAGGCGGCCGGCAGGGCCACGGTGACGGAAATGATCGTGTTGATTGTCACATAGGCGATCGAGTTGATATAACCCCAATACCAGGTCGGATCGGTAAAGATCGTCCGATAGCTTTCCAGCGTCCAGGTCTGCGGAAACAGGGAAAAGCCGCCCAGAATTTCCTGCGTGGTCTTGAAGCTCATCGCGACCAGCCAATAGATCGGCAGCATCAGGAACAGGATATAGAGGACTGGAATAATGTATCTTTTTTTCATGTTCACCCCCTATTTCGCATCGTTCCGCGTCATCAGCGTGTAGAAGAGCCATGACGCAAACAAGGTGATGGCAAAGTAGATCAGGCTCATCGCCGCCGCCGGGCCAAGGTCGAACTGGCCCAGCGCGATCTTGACCAGATCAATCGACAAAAGCGTCGTCGAATTGCCGGGGCCGCCACCGGTCAGAACGAAAGGTTCGGTATAGACGTTGAAACTGTCCATGAACCGCAGAAGGACGGCGATGGTCAGCACCTGCTTCATCTTGGGCAGCTGGATGAACCGGAAGACAGCCCAGTTCGACGCACCGTCGATCTTGGCCGCCTGATAATAGGCATCGGGGATCGAGACGAGCCCCGCATAGGCCAACAGGACGACAAGCGAGGTCCAGTGCCAGACATCCATGGTGATGATCGTCACCCAGGCGGCGGTCGGGTTCTGGGTCATGTCATAGGATATGCCCAGCACATGGTTCAGGAAATACCCCAGCAGGCCGATATCGGGCAGGGTGAATATGTTCCACATCGCGCCGACGACGTTCCAGGGGATCAGCATCGGCAGCGCCATCGTCACCAGACAGACCGGCACCCAGAAGCCCTTGCGCGGCATAGACAGGGCGATGATCACACCCAAAGGCACCTCGATCAGCAGGATCAGAAAGGTGAACAAAGCCTGTCGCCCCAGCGCGGCATGGAACCGCTCCGACCGCAGGATATCCTGAAACCAGCCCAGCCCGTGCCAGAAGAACACGTTGTCGCCAAACGTCTCTTGCACCGAATAATTGACCACCGTCATCATCGGGATCAGCGCGTTGAACGCCACCAGGATCAGGACGGGCAGCACAAAGAACCAGCCCTTTTGATTGACCTTGCGCATCAGGCGGCCCTTCCTTGTTCGCTGGCGATCCAGCCGTTGCGGTAGAGCCGGGTCTGGTCGGGGCGAAAGGCCAGATGGACCTGATCGCCCTGCCCCGGCACCGTCCCCTCGACCACGGCATTGACGCGGGCGTCACCCACCATCGCCTCGACCACCGCATGGCGGCCAAGGTCCGAGACTTTGCGCACCACTGCAGGCAGGCCGCTGGCGGCCAGCGTCACGAACTCGGGCCGGATACCCACTTCGCAGCGCCCCTCGCCCGCCGTCACCGCGCCTTCCAGCGCCACGGCATGACCCGCGACCAGCGCCTGTCCGCCCCGCACTTCGCACGGCAGGACATTCATGCCCGGCGAGCCGATGAAATGGCCGACGAACGTATGCTGGGGCCGGTCGAACAGATCGACCGGCGTGCCGATCTGCACTACCTGCCCGTCCTGCATCACGACGACCTGATCGGCAAAGGTCAGCGCCTCGGTCTGGTCATGGGTCACATAGATCATCGTCGCCCGGATTCGGTGATGCAGTTCCTTCAGCTTTGATCGCAGCTTCCATTTCAGATGCGGGTCGATCACCGTCAGCGGTTCGTCGAACATGACGACATTCACATCCTGCCGCACCAGCCCGCGCCCCATCGAGATTTTCTGCTTGTTGTCCGGCGTCAGGTTCGCCGCACGGACCTTCAGCATCTCGGTCACGTCCAGCATCTCGGCAATCTCGTGCACGCGGGCCTTGACCTTCGCCTCGTCCACGCCGCGATTGCGCAAGGGGAAGGCAAGGTTGTCGTAGACCGTCATCGTGTCGTAGATGACCGGGAACTGGAACACCTGCGCGATATTGCGCTGATCCGGCGGCAGTTGCGTGACATCGCGCCCGTCAAACAGGATGCGCCCCTCGGACGGCACCAGAAGGCCCGAGATGATGTTCAAAAGCGTGGACTTGCCGCAGCCCGATGGGCCAAGCAGCGCATAGGCACCACCGTCCTGCCAGTCGATGTTCAGTTCCTTCAGCGCATAATCGTCCGGCCCCTTGGGCGCGGCGCTGTAGGAGTGGCGCAGATGGTCGAGCGTGATCTTGGCCATGGCGTTCCCTTCAGGCCACAAGCGCGCCGTCGGGCGCGAAATAAAAGCAGTCGCCGGGGTTCATGTAGAACCGATGATCCGCGCCAACCTGATAGGGATGGACACCGGGCGCAAGCGAGACCCAGGTATCAACCCCCTGCCGGAAATGGGCAGAACTTTCCGAGCCAGAAAGTTCGGTCACGATCACCTGCCCCGTCAGCTCCACCTGATCGCCGCCCGCCCGTCGCGGGCTGACGTGATGGGGGCGGATCGCCACCGTATAGTCGCCGTCGCGCAAGCCCGCAGCCGGTCCTGCCAGCACCCATTCGGCGCCCGTCGCCATCCGCATCCGGGCACCGGCCTTGGTCACAGCGGCGGCATTGATCGGCGGGTCGGAAAAGACCCGCGCCGAGGTCAGCGTATTGGGGTGGCGGTAAATCTCGGCTGTGGGGCCTACTTGCGTCACGCGCCCGTCCTGCATCAGCGCAGTGCGCCCGCCCAGCATCAGGGCCTCGGCCGGTTCCGACGTGGCATAGACGACCACGGCGCCCCGGCCCGCAAACAGGTCGGGCAACTGGTCGCGCAATTCCTCGCGCAGCTTGTAATCCAGGTTCGCCAGCGGTTCGTCCAGAAAGACGGCGGTCGATTCCTTGGCGATGGCGCGGGCCAGCGCGGTGCGCTGCTGCTGGCCGCCCGACAGTTCATGCGGACGCCGGTTCAGCATGGGGCGCAGGCGCAGCACATCTGCCGCAGCCTCGACCCGGCCCTGAATTTCCGACCTGGCCATGCCTGCGACCCGCAGGGGCGAGGCGATGTTGTCGAAGACCGTCATATGCGGATAATTGACGAAAAACTGGTGAACCAGACTGATGTTGCGCCTTTGCGGGCTGTGCCCCGTCACATCCTGGCCATTCATCAGGATGCGCCCCGACGCGACCCGGTCGAGCCCCGCCATCAGCTTAATCAGCGATGTCTTGCCCGATCCCGTCTCGCCCAGAAGCACGTTGAAGCGCCCCGGTTCCAGCACCAGCGATGTCTCTTTGATATGGGTGACCCGACCCACGCGTTTG
>CAZKJZ010000126.1:0-6498 GCA_964553145.1 uncultured Frigidibacter sp.
GCCTCGGGCGTGCCGTCGGCCACGATGACGACGCCTGCGTGCTGGCTATAACCCATGCCGACCCCGCCGCCGTGGTGCAGGCTGACCCAGGTGGCGCCGGATGCGGTATTGACCAGCGCGTTCAGAAGCGGCCAGTCGCTGACCGCGTCCGACCCGTCGCGCATTGCCTCGGTCTCGCGGTTGGGCGAGGCGACAGAGCCTGAATCCAGGTGATCGCGACCGATCACCACCGGGGCCTTCAGCTCGCCCTTCGCGACCATCTCGTTGAACATCAGCCCGGCGCGGTGGCGGTCGCCAAGGCCGATCCAGCAGATGCGGGCGGGCAGGCCCTGAAAGGCGATGCGGTCGCGCGCCATGTCCAGCCAGCGGTGCAGATGTGCATTGTCGGGGAAAAGCCGCTTCATCGCCGCGTCGGTCTTGTAGATATCCTCGGGGTCGCCCGACAAGGCGCACCAGCGGAACGGGCCGATCCCCTGGCAAAAGAGCGGTCGGATATAGGCGGGGACGAAGCCGGGGAAGGCAAAGGCACTCTCCAGCCCCTCGTCCTTGGCCATCTGGCGGATGTTGTTGCCATAGTCGAGCGTCGGCACGCCCGCGTCCCAGAAATCGACCATCGCCTGCACATGGACCCGCATCGAGGCGCGGGCGGCGCGTTCCACCACCTTCGGTTCGCTTTCCTGTTTCGCCCGCCATTCGGCGACGGTCCAGCCCTGCGGCAGATAGCCGTGGACCGGGTCATGGGCCGATGTCTGGTCGGTGACGATGTCGGGGCGCAGGCCACCGGCGCGCATCCGGGCGACCAGTTCAGGGAAAATGTCGGCGGCATTGCCGAGAAGGCCGACGGATTTCGCCTCGCCTGCCTTGGTCCAGCGGTCGATCAGGTCCAGCGCCTCGTCCAATGTCCGGGCCTTGGCGTCAAGGTACCGGGTACGGATGCGGAAATCGATGCGGGTCTCGTCGCATTCGACGGCCAGGCAGCAGGCCCCGGCCATGACGGCGGCCAGGGGTTGCGCGCCGCCCATGCCGCCAAGACCGCCGGTCAGGATCCATTTGCCGGTCAGGCTGCCGCCGTAATGCTGGCGGCCCGCCTCGGCAAAGGTTTCATAGGTGCCCTGAACGATGCCTTGCGTGCCGATGTAAATCCAGGACCCGGCGGTCATCTGGCCGTACATCATCAGCCCCTTGCGGTCCAATTCGTTGAAATGGTCCCAGGTGGCCCAGCGGGGGACCAGGTTCGAATTGGCGATCAGCACGCGGGGCGCGTCCGCATGGGTCCGCACCACGGCGACCGGACGGCCGGACTGGACGACCAGGGTTTCGTCGGCCTCCAGATCCTTCAGCGTGGCGACGATCCGGTCGAAATCGCCCCAGGTGCGGGCGGCGCGGCCGATGCCGCCATAGACCACCAGCTCATGCGGGTTTTCGGCCACGTCCGGGTGCAGGTTGTTCATCAGCATCCGCATCGCGGCCTCGGTCTGCCAGCTTTTCGCGGTGCGTTCCGCCCCGGTCGGGGGGAAGATGTCGCGGGCGTTCTTGCGGTCGGTCATGGGCTGTTCCTTTACGAAAGGGCGCCCGAGCGGGCGAGGCGGTCAAGGGTGGAAAGGATGCGGGCCAGAACCGCGCGGGCGGGTTCGGCGCGGGTCGCATCAAAACTCCATGGGGCGGTTTCGGCGGCCAGATAGCTGCGCTGGGCGATTTCCATCTGGATCGCATGGCTGCCCTGACCCGGCTGGCCATAGTGGCGCGTCGTCCAGCCGCCCTTGAACCGGCCATTCAGAACGGTGGTAAAGCCAGAGGCTCCCACACAGGGCGCATAGGTGGCGGTTTCGATCAGCGGGGCGCAGGTGGTGCCGCTGTTGGTGCCGATGTTGAAATGCGGCAATTCGCCGGAGAACAGGAACGGGATGTTCGAGCGGATCGAATGACAGTCCCACAGGATCGCCGCGCCATGCCTGGTACGGACGCGGTCGACCTCGGCCCGAAGGGCGGCGTGATAGGCGGCGTGAAAGGCATCGCGCCGGACCAGGATTTCGTCCTGCGACGGTTCCTGACCGGGCACCCAGATCGGCAACCCGTCGAAATCGGTCGTGGGGCAGAGTTCGGTCGTGTTCTGGCCGGGGTAAAGGGATGTTCCGTCCGGGTCGCGGTTGGCGTCGATCGCATAGCGGTGAAAGGTGGCGGCGACGGTCGTGACGCCGGGTAGCAGACCGTCATAAAGCCGGTCGATATGCCAGTCGGTATCTGCCAGCTTGCGGCCTGTGTCGTTCAGGCGGGCGGTCAGCCCATCGGGCAGCCAGGTACCGCCATGCGGCATCCCCAGAATGATCGGGCTGTCGCCCCTTGTGACGGTAAAGGGGGTCATGCCGCCAGCTCCGGCAGGGTCAGGCCCGTGGCGCGGGCGATGGCGCCGGTGCGGACCAGCCGGGCTGCCTCTTCCAGATCAGGCGCAAGATAGCGGTCGTCGCCCAGGGTCGCGACACAGGCGCGCAGGCGGACAAGCACCTTTTGCAGCGGGGACGAGGTGACAAGCGGCGCGCGGAACTCGACCCCCTGCGCCGCGCACAGAAGTTCGACGCCCAGAATGCGGTCCAGATTCTCGACCATCCGCATCAGGCGGCGCGCGCCATGGGCGGCCATCGACACATGGTCTTCCTGATTGGCGCTGGTCGGCGTGCTGTCGGTGACGCAGGGCATGGCGATATGCTTGTTTTCGCTCATCAGGGCAGCCGTGGTCACTTCGGCGATCATATAGCCCGAATTCAGGCCGGGATTGGGGGTCAGGAAGGCTGGCAGGTCAAACGAGAGGACGGGGTCCACCATCAGCGCCACGCGGCGCTGGGCGATGGCACCGATTTCCGACAGCGCCAGCGCGATCATGTCGGCGGCAAAGCCCACCGGTTCGGCGTGGAAATTGCCGCCCGACACGATCATCCCGGCATCGGTCAGCACCAACGGGTTGTCGGTGGCGGCGTTCGCCTCGACCACCAGCGTGCGGGCGGCCATGCGCAGCACATCCATCGCCGCGCCCGTCACCTGCGGCTGGCAGCGGATGCAATAGGGGTCCTGCACGCGGCTGTCGCCCTCGCGGTGGCTTTCGCGGATGACGGACCCGTCCAGAAGGGCGCGCAGGAAAGCCGCGGCCTCGATCTGGCCCGCGTGACCGCGCAGGGCGTGAATCTCGGGTTGCAGCGGCGCGGTCGATCCCATGATCGCGTCGGTCGAGAGCGCCGAGGTGACCAGCGCCGCCTGTGCAGACCGCCAGCCTTCGAAGAGGCCTGCCAGCGCAAAGGCCGTGGAAAACTGGGTGCCGTTGATCAGGGCCAGCCCTTCCTTCGGCCCCAGCCGGACAGGCGACAGGCCGGACGCCGCCAGCGCCTTGGCGCCCGACAGGGTCTGGCCGTTATAGTCGGCCTCGCCCTCGCCGATCATCACGGCGGTCATGTGCGCCAGGGGGGCAAGGTCGCCCGAGGCGCCGACCGAGCCCTGGGCGGGGATGACGGGCGTGACGCCACGGGCCAGCATCCCCTCGATCAGGGCCACGATGTCCCAGCGCACGCCCGAAGCGCCGCGCCCCAGCGACAGAAGTTTCAGCGCCATCATCAAACGGGCAACCGGGCGCGGGATCGGGGCACCGACGCCGCAGCAATGCGACAGGATCAGGTTGCGTTGCAGCGTCGCCGTATCTTCGGGTGCCACCCGGACCGACGCCAGTTTGCCAAAGCCGGTATTGACGCCATAGACGGGCACGCCGCCCTCGGCCGCCGCGCGGATCGCTTCTGCGGCGCGCTCGACGGCGGGGCGGGCGGCGGGGTCCAGCCGCACCGGGGCTTCGTCGAAGTAGATGCGGGCAAGGTCGTCCAGTGTGGCGGCGCCCGGTGTCAATGTCAGGTTCATGCGGCAAGGCCCCCGATAATCCGTTGATAAAGCGGGTTAAACCCGATGCGATAGCTGAGTTCCGCCGGATGGGCGACCGACCAGACGGCCAGATCGGCGCGCTGGCCCGGCGCGATCCGGCCCCGGTCGTTCAGGCCAAGGGCGCGCGCGGCGTGCGTGGTCGTGCCGCACAGCGCCTCTTCGGGCGTCAGGCGAAAGAGGGTGCAGGCCATGTTCATCGCGAGGAGTACCGAGGTCAGGGGCGATGTGCCGGGGTTCATGTCGGTGGCCACAGCCATCGGGACCCTGTGGGCGCGCAGAAGGCCGATGGGCGGCAGGCGGGTTTCGCGCAAGGAATAGAAGGCGCCGGGCAGCATCACCGCGACGGTGCCAGCTGCGGCCATGGCGCGGATGCCGTCTTCGTCCAGATATTCCAGATGGTCAGCCGACAGGGCGCCGAAACGCGCGGCCAGCGCCGCCCCGCCAAGGTTGGACAATTGTTCGGCATGCAGCTTCACCGGCAGGCCAAGGGCGCGGGCGGCGGCGAACAGCCGCGCGATCTGGTCGGTGGAAAAGGCGATGCCCTCGCAGAACCCGTCGACCGCATCGACCAGCCCCTCGGCATGGGCGGCCTGCAGGGTCGGAAGGACCACCTCGTCGATATAGGCGTCGGCGCGGCCCTTGTAGTCGGGGGGCACGGCATGGGCGGCCAGGTAACTGGTGCGGATGGTCACCGGGCGCAGTGTCGCCAGCCTGCGCGCGGCGCGCAGCATGTTCAGTTCGGCATCGGCCTGCAGCCCGTAGCCGGACTTTATTTCGACCACAGCCACGCCTTCGGACAAAAGCGCGTCAAGGCGAGGCAGGGCGCTGGCGACCAGATCCTCCACCGTCGCGGCACGGGTGGCGGTGACGGTCGACAGGATGCCGCCCCCGGCCCGGGCGATATCCTCGTAGCTTGCGCCCATCAGCCGCATTTCAAATTCGGCGGCGCGGTTGCCGCCATGGACCAGATGGGTGTGGCAGTCGATCAGCGCGGGCGTGACCAGCCGCCCGCCCAGGTCGGTTTCGGGGGCGGCGGGCGCGTCGGCGCGTGGGCCGACCCAGCGGACCAGCCCGCCCTCGGTCAGGATCGCCGCATCCGGGATCAGCCCGTAAGGGGCATCACCCGCCATGGTGGCGGCGCTGCAATTTGTGAAAAGTCTGGGTGATCCGGCCATAAGAGATTCCCGGTTGATTGCCCCGGTTCTAGTCTGCTATCGTGATTATGTCTAGACATAATGGAGCCGATCATGATCCACGCACGCCGCGCCCTGTTGCCCACGGGCTGGGCCAAGGATGTGCGCCTGACGCTGGCCGATGGCCGGATCGGTGCGGTTCAGGTCGGCGTGGCGCCGGGGCAGGATGACCAAAGGGTCGGTGCATTGCTGCCCGCCATGTCGAACCTGCATTCCCACACATTCCAGCGCGCCATGGCCGGCCTGACCGAACAGCGCGCCAAGGGTCGCGAAAGCTTCTGGACCTGGCGCGAGATCATGTACCGGTTCCTTGACCGCCTGACCCCCGATCAGGTTCAGGCGATCGCCGCCATGGCCTTTGTCGAGATGCAGGAGACAGGCTTTGCCGCCGTGGCAGAGTTTCACTATGTCCACCACCAGCCGGGCGGGGCGGCCTATGACGATCCAGCCGAACTGTCCGCGCGCATCATGGCGGCGGCGGCAGAGACGGGGATCGGCCTGACCCATCTGCCGGTCCTTTACACATACGGCGGGGCAGGGCGGCAGGCACTGGCCGGGGGGCAACTCAGGTTCGGCAACGATCTCAATGGCTTTGCGCGGCTTCTGGAGGCTGCGCGTCAAGCGGCCCGTGCCCTGCCGCCGGATACGAATATCGGCATTGCCCCCCATTCCCTGCGCGCAACCTGCCCCGAGGATCTGGCGGCGGCGCTGCCCTTGGCGGCGGGCGGGCCGGTTCACATTCATATCGCCGAGCAGCCGAAGGAAGTGGCGGATATATCGGCATGGCTGGGCGCCCGCCCCGTCCAATGGCTGATGGACCATGCGCCGGTCGGCCCGGGCTGGTGCGCCATCCATGCCACCCATATGACGGCGGACGAAACGGCCCGGCTGGCGCGGTCCGGCGCGGTCGCGGGTCTTTGCCCGATCACCGAGGCCAATCTGGGCGACGGGCCGTTCAACGGGCCGGGCTGGCTGGCCGACGGCGGGCGGCTGGGCATCGGCAGCGATTCCAACGTGCGGATTGCGATGGCCGAGGAATTGCGCACGCTCGACTATTCCCAACGCCTTCGCGATCTGGAACGGGCGGTGATGGTGCCGGGCGAAGGCTCGGTCGGCGCCTGGCTGTACCGCGCTGCCGCCGCAGGTGGCGCACAGGCTTTGGGCCGCGCGGCGGGAGAGATCAGGGCAGGCCTCTGGGCCGATCTGATGGCGATTGATACGGATCACCCGACGCTTTGCGCGCTGGAGGGCGACCAGCTGCTGGACGGGCTGGTCTTTGCCGCCCCCGACGGGGTCATGACCGACCTGTGGTCGGCGGGGCGCCATGCCGTGCGGCAGGGGCAGCATCAGGCGCGCGACCGGGTCGCGGCCCGCTATCGCGCGGCGGTCA
>CAZKJZ010000127.1:0-6407 GCA_964553145.1 uncultured Frigidibacter sp.
CCCCCGCCGCCCGGGGGGCGGGGGCTGTCCACGCGGCTATCGCCACGTGGACGGTTTTGCGGAAGCCGGTCGCGGCGCCCGGGTCACGTGCCCCGGGCTTTGGGGGAGAGTGGCGGCGGATTTTTTTTCGGTCTGGGGGCCGCTCCGTCAGGGCTTTCGCCTGCAGGCACAATAGGCTAGGTCCGGCGCGATGAGGATCGAGGTTCAGGATCTGACGATAGCGCGCGGCGGCATGGCCGTGCTGGCGGGCGTGACCTTTGCGGTCGCGCCCGGGCAGGCGCTGATCTTGCGCGGGCCGAATGGCGTGGGCAAGACGACGCTTTTGCGCACCATCGCGGGCCTGCAGCCCGCCGCGGGCGGGCAGGTCCGGCCCGGCGCCGATGCTGTCGCCTATGCCGCCCATGCCGACGCGGTGAAGGGCACGCTGACCGTCGCCGAAAACCTTGCCTTCTGGGCCGCCGTCTATGGCGCCAGCGGCACCTGGGCCGCGCTCGAGGAGATGGCGCTGGCCGATCTGGCCGACCGCCCCGCCCAATCGCTGTCGGCCGGGCAGAAGCGTCGGCTGGGGCTGGCGCGGCTTTTGCTGGCCAACCGCCCGGTCTGGGCGCTGGACGAACCCACCGTGTCGCTGGACCACGAGACCGTCGGCCTTTTCGCGCGCCTTCTGACCCGCCATCTGCGCGAGGGCGGCACGGCCCTCATCACCAGCCATATCGATCTGGGGCTGGAGGGCGCGGAGGAGCTGGACCTGACCCCCTGGCGCGTCGGCGGGCTGGCGGGGCGGCCATCGGCCGCCGCAGGCTTTGACGAGGCCTTCCTGTGAGGGCGCGGCGCGAGAAAATGAAAGGGGCGCGGCCATGATTGCCCTGATCCTGCGCGACCTGCGGCTGGCTATCCGGGCGGGCGGCGGCTTTGGCCTGAGCCTGGCGTTCTTCCTGATTCTGGTCACTTTGGTGCCGTTTGGCGTCGGGCCTGACCCGGTGCGGCTGGGCGCCATCGCCCCGGGCATCCTGTGGGTCGGCGCGCTCCTCGCCGCGCTTTTGTCGCTGGACCGGCTTTTTGCGCTGGATTTCGAGGACGGGACCCTGGACCAGCTGGCCACCGCGCCGATCCCGCTGGAAGGGGTGGCTGCGGCCAAGGCGATTGCCCATTGGCTGACAACCGGCCTGCCCTTGACACTGGCTGCCCCGGCGCTGGGGGTGATGCTGAACCTGGCGCCCGGCGCCTATGTCTGGCTGGCCCTGTCGCTGGCGGTCGGCACGCCGGCCCTGTCGGTGATCGGCGCCTTTGGCGCAGGCCTGACCGTGGGGCTGAAGCGCGGGGGGCTGCTCTTGTCGCTCTTGGTCCTGCCGCTTTATGTGCCGACGCTGATCTTTGGCGCCGAGGCCGCCCGGCGTGGCGCCGAAGGGTTAGAGCCCTTGACCCCCCTGCTGTTTCAGGGCGGCATCACCCTGGGCGCGCTGGCGCTGCTGCCCTTTGCCACGGCTGCGGCAATCCGCGCCAATCTGCGCTGACGGGGACTGTGTTATGACAGGCAGACGGGAACGGGAAGGCTGATGTCGATCTGGGAATATGCGAACCCCAAGCGGTTCATGGACAGTTCGGGCCGGGTCCTGCCCTGGATCACGGTGCTGGCGGCGCTGGCGCTGGTCGGCGGACTGGTCTGGGGCTTTTTCTTCACGCCCGATGATTACCGGCAGGGGTCGACGGTCAAGATCATCTATCTGCATGTGCCTTCGGCCCTGATGGCGATCAACGCCTGGGGGATGATGCTGGCGGCGTCCCTTATCTGGCTGGTCCGGCGGCACCATGTCTCGGCCCTGGCGGCCAAGGCAGCGGCGCCCGTGGGCGCGACCATGACGCTGATCGCGCTATTTACCGGCGCCATCTGGGGCCAGCCGATGTGGGGCACCTGGTGGGTCTGGGACCCGCGCCTGACCTCGTTCCTGATCCTCTTTCTGTTCTACCTTGGCTATATATCGCTTTGGGCGGCGGTCGAGAATCCCGACACCGCCGCTGACCTGACCTCGGTCCTCTGCATTGTCGGGTCGGTCTTTGCCTTTCTGTCGCGCTATGCGGTCCTCTTCTGGAACCAGGGGCTGCATCAGGGCGCCAGCCTGTCGATGGACAAGGAAGACCATGTGGCCGATGTCTTTGCCTGGCCGCTCTGGACCTCGATCGCGGGCTTTGTCGCGCTGTTCGTGACGCTGGTTCTGGTCCGGACCCGGACCGAAGTGCGCCTTCGGCGGCTGAGCGCGCTGATGGCACGGGAAAGGATGGGCTGATGGCGGTCGATCTGGGCAAATATGCCGGTACGGTCCTGTCGGCCTATGGTGTGGCTTTGGCGCTGATCCTGGCGCTGGTCGCGATCAGCCTGTGGCAGGGGGTGCGGGCACGGCGGCGGCTTGAGGCGCAGGAACGGCGGATGGCGGGTCGTGGCTAGGATCGCGCCGCTGATGGCGGCCCCGCTGGTCGTTGCCCTGGGCCTGGGCGGGCTTTTCATCTGGGGGATGGGCCGCAAGGATGCCGAGCGCCTGCCCTCGATGCTGGAAGGGCATCCGGCGGCGGCTGTGGTCGTGACGCCGCTGGGCGATCAGCCGGTCCTGACGCAGGCGGTGCTGGCCGATGGCAAGGTCAAGATCGTGAACTTCTGGGCATCCTGGTGCGCGCCCTGCCGGGCCGAGCACCCGACCCTGATGAGGCTGGGGGCCGAGGGGCTGCCGATCTACGGGGTCAATTACAAGGACCAGCCCCAGGCGGCGCTGGGCTTTCTGGCGGATTTGGGCAACCCGTTTCTGGCCATGGGGGCCGACATCAGCGGCCGCATGGGGATCGACTGGGGACTCTATGGCGTGCCGGAAAGCTTTGTGATCGATGGCAAGGGTCGCGTCATCCTGCGCTTCCCCGGCCCCCTGACCGAACGGGCGCTGAAAACAGACATCCGGCCCGCATTGGAAAAGGCAGCTGCCGCCAGGGAGTGAACCCCGCGGCGCTATCCTAGCGCAGGAAAGACGCCAGGATCAGGACGGTAAACCCCGCCAGTTCAAGCCAGGGCATGCCCGGCAAAAAAGGTATTTTCGAAAACGGACTGAACATGCGCTCTTCTTAGTTCAAGGGCGGGATTCTGCCTATCGGCGAGTGGTGGTTTTTGCCTTGCGGCTGGGAAAAGGATCGTTTCGCTTCATCATTTGGTTACTAACTTTTAGACAGGTTTTGCCCCAAACAACCGCCTGTGGCGGCTTTTGGGGATGCAAAAATACAGCATATGATCAAAAGAAAACGCCCCGACCGGCGGGACGGGGCGTTCTCTGTCGCGGGAAAAATCCGCCTGATACTGAAATCCGCAGGCAATCCGCGGGACTTGGAATGTCTGCTTCGGCGAGGGCGAAAATGGTCCTTTATGCCAGCTGCAGGTCTGAAATTCGCTGTCGAATGCTTCGGTTTCGATAGGTTCAATATAGGCGGAGTTCAGAAAAAATAAAGTAAAAACTTATAGTTAAAGTGCATGCACACTGAAAAGGATTGTTTCGCGCTGACGCAGCGTTACTAACTTTTAGACAGGTTTCCTGGCGGGGATCCGATGTCAGGGGCCGAAAACAGAAACACCCCGTCCGGCGGGACGGGGTGTTCTGGGAACTGGTCCAACGGCGGAGCAAATTGCCGTCCTGAACATCAAATGCCACCCTGAAATGCGCGGCGGCCCTACCTAACCGGATGGACCCCGACCGCACCAGCCGGCAGCCCCACCCCCTTCACCCGAAAAGTTGCAATCAAATTGCTTTGCTTACGTAAAGGTAATTTAACCTATGCCTGCATCCGGCAAAAGTCTGAAAGCAGAACAACCGCGCAGGTTGAATGAAATTGATTGTTTCGACCTGTCGCGAGGTTGCTAACTTTTAGACAGGTTTTGGCAGATGCGACGCTTGTGGGCATAATCATGCAGCGAAGAGGCCCCGGGGCGGGGTCGGCGACAGGGGCAATCGCCGAATCGTGCCGGGCCAACAGAAAACGCCCTGTCCGGCGGGACAGGGCGTTCTCTGGAACACTGGTTGATCAGCGGAAAAATTGCCGAACCTGCTACTTTGCCTGACGCCCGAAAATGCGGACAATCCTGCCTAACAACGAACCAAGACCACGGGGAAAATGCCCCAACTTGCTACAACACACACACCAAACTGCAGGACCAAAGTCTTCCGCTTCAATATTTATACAATAGCACAACAACGAGGGGGCGCCAAGCGAACGGCAAGGGTCGCAGGCGTGGAACAGATGAAATTCATTGTTTCAGACGCGCGCCGGGTTGCTAACTTTTAGATAGGTTTCAACCACTTCGGCGGCGATTGCGGCCAGAACGTGTCGCAGGCGTGGAAATCAGCCGGTCCAAACCGGGCAAGAATCGACAGGCCGCCAAGCAAAATGATTCTCTGATTCTGCACAGCATATGTGCACCAGCGCGCAGAATTCGGCCCCGGCTGTGCACCGGGGCCGGGGGGATATCAGGCCTGTGCCAGGTTCCTCAGCACATAGTGCAGGACGCCGCCATGTTCGACATATTCAATCTCGACCTCGGTATCGATCCGGCACTTGATCTGGATCACCTCCTCGGTTCCGTCAGCACGGCGGATGGTGCAGGGCACCAGCGACAGGGGCTTCAGGTTGCCCTCTAGGCCGCCAATCGAAATCACCTCGTTGCCCTTCAGGCCCAGCGACTTGCGGGTCTGGCCGCCGGTGAATTCGAACGGGATGACGCCCATGCCGACCAGGTTCGAGCGGTGGATCCGTTCGAAGGATTCCGCGATCACCGCCTTGACGCCCAGAAGGTTGGTGCCCTTGGCCGCCCAGTCGCGGCTGGAGCCTGCGCCATATTCGATGCCGCCGATCACAACCAGCGGCACGCCCGCCGCCTGATAGGCCATCGAGGCGTCATAGATCGCCGTCTCTGCCCCGTCCGGCCCCTTGGTAAAGCCGCCTTCGACGCCATCCAGCATCTCGTTCTTGATGCGGATATTGGCAAAGGTGCCGCGCATCATCACTTCATGGTTGCCCCGGCGCGAGCCATAGCTGTTGAAGTCGGCGGGTGCCACGCCGCGTTCGGTCAGGTATTTGCCGGCCGGGGTGGCGGGCTTGAACGATCCCGCCGGGCTTATGTGATCGGTGGTGATCATGTCGCCGAAGACACCCAGAAGGCGCGCGCCGTCGATATTGCGGACCCTGCCCTTGCCCTTGGCCATGCCGCGGAAATAGGGCGGGTTCTGGATATAGGTCGAGGAGGCGGGCCAGTCATAGGTTTCCGACTCCGTGACCTGCACCGCCTGCCACTTTTCGTCGCCCTTGAAGACATCGGCATATTTCTTCTGGAAGGCCGCGCGGGTCACGGTCGCATGGACCAGATCGGCGATTTCCTTGTTGGTGGGCCAGATATCCTTCAGATAGACCGGCTGGCCGTCCTTGCCTGTGCCAAGCGGTTCGCTGGTCAGGTCGATGTTCATGTCACCGGCCAGCGCATAGGCCACGACCAGGGGCGGCGAGGCGAGGTAGTTCGCCCGCACATCCGGGCTGATCCGGCCTTCGAAGTTGCGGTTCCCCGACAGGACCGCCGCCGCCACCAGATCGCCTTCGGCAATCGCGGCCGAGATTTCAGGCTGCAAGGGGCCGGAGTTGCCGATGCAGGTGGTGCAACCATAGCCGACCAGGTTGAAGCCGACCGCATCCAGATCTTCCTGCAGACCGGCGGCATTCAGATATTCGCTGACCACCTGCGATCCGGGGGCAAGCGAGGTCTTGACCCAGGGCTTGCGGTTCAGGCCCAGCGCCCGCGCCTTGCGCGCCACCAGCCCGGCGCCGATCAGCACATAGGGGTTCGACGTGTTGGTGCAGGAGGTGATCGAAGCGATCACAACCTTGCCCGAAGACATGGTATAGCCCTCTCCCTTGACCGCCACCTCTTTGCCAAGAGGACGCTTGAAGCTTGCCTCCATCTCTTTGGCAAACGAGGCTTTCGCATCGGTCAGCGGCAGGTAATCCTGCGGGCGTTTCGGGCCCGAGATCGCCGGAACGATCGTGCCCATGTCGAGTTCCAGGGTCGAACTGTAGATCGGCGCATAGTCGGCGCCCCGCCACATGCCGTTTTCCTTGGCATAGGCTTCGACCAGCGCGATCCGCGCCTCATCCCGGCCGGTCTGGCGCAGATAGCGCAGGGTTTCGCCGTCGATCGGGAAGAAACCGCAGGTGGCGCCATATTCGGGCGCCATGTTGGCGATGGTCGCGCGGTCGGCCAGCGGCAGATGGTCCAGACCCGGCCCGTAGAATTCGACGAACTTGTTCACCACGCCATGTTTGCGCAGCATCTGCACGACCTTCAGCACCAGATCGGTGGCGGTCGTGCCTTCCATCATCGCGCCGGTCAG
>CAZKJZ010000128.1:0-6399 GCA_964553145.1 uncultured Frigidibacter sp.
CCGCTCCGGCACGGCCAGCGCGCCGTCCTTTACACCGGCGCGCGGATTGTCCGCCAGCACCGGCGCGGGGGCGGGTTTCTCCTTCGGCGGTGTCGGGTGGATGACAACCGATAGCGGTGCGCCGGCTTTGGCCTTCAGCAGCCTTAATTGCACCACAGGCTGCCCTGCCTCCTTCCTGGCCCAGTAGCCGCGCGGCGGGACGGGCACATCGAGCCGGTCGCAGATCTTCTTCAGGCCCGTCCCGGAGATCCCGTATCCGGCAGCGAGGCGGGTGATCGGGGTTTCCCAGACAAGGCGGTAAAGGTCTTCGCGCGTGACGGTGGTGGCTGACATGGGGGACTCGAATTGTGTGGCTTTCGGATGGGGGTGCCGGCCAGTCTGGTTGGCTCATGTCGACACTACCAGCCCTGAACGTCGTGCAGGTGCCCGATCAGAGGCGCAAAGCGAGGAGGGAATTTGTGGGGTGGCACAGGCACCTGACAGGGACTTGATCTCCGCAGGGAACCTGGGAGCCTCCTGCCGCAGCCATCGGGCGGTTTTTTTGCATGCGCCATGTCCATACTCACGGTGACCGGTGGCATACCTGCCAATGTCGCCGCCGCCTGCGACCGAACGGCATAACGAGCGTCTGCCCCAATTTGGCGACTAAGTTGGGACGGGCGAACCAAAGTCGCATGGCCGAGCAGAGTTAACGGGTGGCGATTCGGACTGCGCATTCAAGATCACCGAGGCTGGACCAAGATCTACCGCGGCCCGCGTGAACTTTGCCGCTTCCTGCCGGAACGGGTCTGTTTTTCGAAAGGCAGGCCGCCCAGCCAATTCGATACAACGGGCATCTGAGTTTGATTTCAGGCATGCCTGCGCAAAGAACCTCTATGTCAATATTTGACACCCATGAGGTGCAACGTTGATCTGATGGTAGACGAAAGATTCCTGAAGCGCTGCCACAGCAAACGTGGAAAGAGAAGGTCAATACAACGCCGAGGAAATCTCGATCGTAACGATTTATAGGAGGGGACTTTGATCAAGATCTTGCACACCGCCGACGTACACCTCGACTCGCCGTTGACGTCCTTGGCGCTTCGCGACGAGGCCTTGCGCGCAAACATCCAGTCCGCGACGCGGTCCGCTTTTATCCGGATCATCGATACGGCGCTCGCCGAGAGCGTTGCAGCCCTTCTGATCGCCGGTGACCTTTACGACGGGGCACAGCGCAGCGCGAAAACTGCGGCCTTTCTGGTGGGGCAGATTGAAAGACTGCGGGCTGCCGGGATTCCGGTGTTCTACATCAAAGGCAATCACGACGCCGAAAACCCGATCACCGGCGAAGTCGCGCTCCCCGACAATGTCCATGTGTTCGATGGGCGGGGGGGCAAGGTGCAGTTGGAAGGCGCCGACATCTGGATCCACGGCGTCAGCTTCAACGGCAAACACGCCCCCGACAGTCTGCTCGGCAAGTTTGGTGGCCCGGCTTCCGGTGCAGTCAACATCGCGATGCTGCACACGTCCCTGGCCGGAGCCGCAGGGCACGACAACTACGCGCCCTGTTCCGTGGCCGAGCTCGCTGCCTTGGGCTTTGACTACTGGGCGCTCGGTCATGTGCACAAACGGCAGGTGCACAGTGAGGCGCCTTGGGTCGTCATGCCCGGGATCCCGCAGGGGCGCGACATTGGCGAGGCGGGTCCCAAGTCGGCCACGCTTCTAACGATTGAGAACGGGGCAATCAGTATCGAAGAGGTGCCCACCTCGGTGATTTCGTTCCTCGGTCACAACATCGACGTTTCTGGTGCCGAGGCCGATGACGAAATCCGCCAAAGGATCCGAAGTGGCCTGCATGGGCCGATCCACGACCTGCGCGCCGATGACACTGCCATTTTGCGCCTGAAACTTTCGGGGCGCACGGCGCGGCATTGGCAAGTCTTGCGCGACCGAGACATCTGGGCTGAAACCGTCACGCAGATCGCCGAAGAGACCGGTCGATTGTGGATCGAGAAGCTAACCTTTGCGCTCGAGGCACCCAATACGGCGGCTGATACCAGCGCCACTCAGGAGTTGGGTCGCCTGATGGCGCAGATCGCGGCGGAAGATGGGTTTGCGGCGCAGGCGCAGGCCGAAGTCGATGAGGTGTTGTCGCAACTTCCTCCAGCCCGGCGCGCGGAGCTTATGTCCGATGGCGCAGCGCTCTCCTCCCTGACAAAGGAATTGGCCGGGGCTGGGTCGGAGCACCTCTTTGCCCTGATGAAGGGAGCCTCGGAATGATGCGCTTGCGCCAGCTCAATCTGGATTTCTTCGGTGGGTTTACCGGCAAGCAGTTTGATTTCGGGGGACGGCGAGATGTCGGCACTCCCGATTTCCACGTGATCTACGGGCCCAACGAAGCCGGCAAGACCACGACGATGGAAGGCTATCTTCGGCTTCTCTATGGGTTCCCGCATCGGGAGCCCTACGATTTTCTGCATCAGCGCAAGAACCTCCGGGTTTCCGGCCTTCTGGATATAGACGGCACTGAATCGGCCTTTACGCGGCTGCCGACCCGCGATCCGTCGCTGCGGGATGCCCATGGCCAGGAACTGCCCAACAGCGCGCTGCAAGCCCATCTCAGTGGCCTTTCCGAGGAGGACTACCGCAACCTCCTGTGTCTGGACGACTTGACCATCGAAAAGGGCGGCGAAGAGATCACCCGAGCAAAGGGCGATATCGGGCGCCTGTTGTTTTCTGCGGCGGCCGGGATCAGCGAGCTTTCAGATGTGCTCGACAATGTCCGCGAAGAGGCCGATGGGCTCTACCGCAAGCGGGCGAGCTCGACGCGTCTCGCGGCCCTGAAAAAAGAACATACCGAAGTCGAGAAGCAGATCCGGGAAATCGATGTTTCCGCGTCACAGTATCGCGGCCTCAAGAAGGCCGCTGACGATGCCCTGCTGGAGGAAGCCCAGGTTTCCAAACGTCGCAAGGAGCTGTTTGCCGCGAAAGCTCGGCTGGACACCAGGGTAAAGGCCTTGCCCGTGCTGGGCGAGATCGGTGTGCTCGATGGCAAGCTGGCGGATTTCAGCACCTGGCCGGTGCGACTGGACGTCGACCCTGAACACTTGGTGCGGATGCTCACCCGACAGACCACGGCTCAGAGCGACATCACGAAACTCAGCGATGAGCTTGAAGGGTTGCGTTCGGACCTGGCTGCGATCGAACACCATCCCGAGCATCTGGCGCTGACGCAGGAGCTGGAGAATCTGGATGCCTTGAGAAGCCGATACGCGACGGCCGACCTGGACCTGGACCGGCGCCGTAAGGCGCTCGAACAGGCTCTCGCAGATATGGGCCTGGCCGCCCGGGATCTCGGTGCCCCCGACGGTATCGACCCGAAGGATCTGGTGTTGTCCTCGGCGGCCTTGTCGGAGCTCGAGCAGGCCCGGGAGCGGATGCGGGATGCGGAAGCCGCAGTCATACATGAGCAGGATGAGGTGGCGGCGATCAACGAAAAGATCGATGCAGCCAAGGAGCAGTTGCGCCGTCTTGGCTCGAAAGAATCTGCTTCTGTCGACTTTGCGGAAATCCTCGAGCGCTTTGACGTCGATACGCTTTCCGCGCGCCATGCGGCGGCCTCCGAAGCGCTAAAGACCGCACGCCGTAACCGGCGCACCGCGATGGATGCGCTCACGATCAAGGGACAAGGCTTTGACGCAATGCCGACCTCTCCTCTGACCATGGAAGAGGCCGAAACTCTGCTTGGCGATCTGCAGGAAACTACCCAGCGGCATCAGACTGCGGCCCAGGAGCTGGAAATCGTTCGGGCCGAAATCGCGGAACGCGACGCTCGGATCGCGCAGATCAGGGCCATGGATGGGCTCGTAGACGATGACGAGACCCGCAGCATCCGCGCCTGTCGCGATGACCTCTGGAAGGCCCACAGAGCCAGCTTGACCAACGAGAGCGCTGACGCTGTCGAGGGTGCCATGGCGCGTGTCGACACTGCAATGGATCTCCGACTTTCGCAGGCGGCTGATCTTGGCACGCTGCGCCAGCAAGAACGCGATCTCGCGGCGGCGAAAGCGAAGGCGGGCTCGGTGGAACAACGGGTCTCCGAACTGGAACAAGCGCGCAACGCAATATTGGAGCGTTTGGCAGGGGCAGCGACCGAAGCTGGTCTCGAAACCACATTTGCCCCGGACAGTTTCGTGAGCTGGTTGCGCAAGCTTGAATTGGCGTCACGTGCCGATGCCGAACTGCGCCGGCTACAAGACGAGCACGAGGAGACGTGCAAAAAGGCGGACCGGCTGATCCAAGTGCTCTCGGAACACATCCGCCGCGATGCGCCGGAGTTTGACGAATTGGTCGCCGTCGCGAAAACCAATCTCGCCGAGCAGCGCACCCATCAGGAAAACCTGCGCAGCGCCAAAGCGCGTGTTGATGAGCTGACCCGGGATCGGACCAAGCGCGCCGACAAGCTTGCGGTCTTTGAAGCGGACGCATCGAGCGTGCGCCGTGATTGGGCAGAGCGGGTGGCGGCGGCCTTGCCGGAGGGTTTGGATGCCGGCGTGCTCGAGGCTTCTCTGCAACCGCTCCAGGACCTTCGTGAACACGACAAGGAACGCGTGGTATTGGAGCGTCAGGTTTCGGCCATGGAAGACGACCAGACCCGATTTTCCGAGAAAGTGCAGAAACTGATCGAGCGGGTCGGCACCATCATGACTGGATCGCCACTGTCCGACTACGACGCCCTAAGGGCCATGTCAGAGCAAGCAATGGGCGCTGAAGAAAAGACGCGCGATTTGAACGAGCAAATCAAGGTGCGCGCAAACTCATTGGCCGATGCTCAAAAGGTTATGGGCGACATCGACCGAGACGTCTCTGAACTGGCGCGGGTGTTTCCCGATGGCGTAGACACCAGTTCGCTGGGCGCTCTGCGGCAGGCTGTCAGAACTGCTACAGGGGTCATCTCTGATAGGACCAGACGTTCGGACCTTGAGCGCAGTCTGATATCGCTTCTTGACCTTGAGGGCCTTGAGGACGCGCGAGCCGTTTTGTCGGGGGCGACCCAAACCGGATTGCAGGCCGAGCTCGACGAAATCAGCGCTGACCTCGAAGGCATTGAAGGGCTCTACACGGGCGCGATCGAGGCGCGGACCTCGGCCACACAAGCGCTGCGCGCCATCGGCGGGGATGCGGCTGTTGCACTCCTGGTCGAGAGAAGGACAACGCTGGAACTCGAGATGCAGGACGTGGCACTCCGGCATCTCGAACTGAGTCTGGGTCACCGCCTCGCTGAAGCGGCGATCCGTCGGTACCGCGATGCCCACCGCAGCGCGATGATGCAAGCCACCGAAACAGCCTTTTCGCAGCTGACGAATGGAGCCTATTCAAAGCTCCAGACCCAGATCGACGGAGCTGCGGAAACCTTGTTGGCACTGGATGCGAGCGGCATGGCAAAACAGGCGCAGGACATGTCCAAAGGCACGCGTTTCCAGCTCTATCTCGCCTTGCGCGCAGCCGCTTACGAGCAGCTGGCCGATCAGGGCGCGGCGCTGCCGTTCTTTTGCGATGATATCTTCGAGACCTTTGACGAGGAACGCACGCGTTCAGCTTGCCGAGTGATGGAGCGGGTTGGCCGGCGCGGACAGGCGATTTACCTCACGCACCATCAGCACGTGGTCGATATTGCGCGTGAGGTCTGCGGCGAGAGCGTGCAGATCCACAGTATCGCCGGTTAGCGTTGCGCCCGGACTTGAAGCGATAAGATCGGCCTGGCACACGTCGTTCAGCCGAAGACCAGTTCCGGCAGGATCGCTTCCCATTCGTCTCGTCGGATGGTGCTGCGGAATTCTTCCTTGTTGTCGCTCTTGCGCCAGCGGACGATAGCTCCGATCTCGCCGCGGAGAAACTCCAACCCTTCGGGGGCGTTGTAGGCGCGCGCCATGCGGCCGAGCGTCTGGCCCTTTTCGTTACGAATGCTCCAGGCCGTCCCGTCTGCGACCAGCGTCACGGGATCCCCGACCTGGGCCGCGTTAATGGCTGCGAGCGCGGGATGACCGTCATTGAGCCGCCCCGCCCAGGAGAGGTCCACCAGTTTCAGATCGGGTGTCACGTAATGGGGTGGGCGCCCGGCGAGCCCTGCGGGATCGGGCACGACAGGTCTCTCAAGCACGGCATCCTGTTGGGGCTTGAGGAATGGATGTGCACCCGTGGCCATGACCGCCAGACTGCGCCGCGCGCGCGTCACGGCGACATAGAAGAGACGACGGGGCGCATCGGCATCCTCTCCACGCGAAGGCTGCTCCCAGCCGCCATCCAGGATCACGACGTAGTCGAATTCCAGCCCTTTGGCCCGGTGGGCCGTTAGCAGCAATAACCCTCGTTGCTCGCCGCGCGTATCCCTCGACCATTCGGCAAACCACTCGACGAGAT
>CAZKJZ010000129.1:0-6377 GCA_964553145.1 uncultured Frigidibacter sp.
TTCCAGCGCGTGTCGCCGGTGCCATTGCCCGCGATGCGCTGCACCGCCTCGACCAGTTCATGGTCGTGGATGCGTCCATAGTCGGGACCGGTCACGGCACGGAGCTCCGTGCGGCCATCTTCGGTCTCGAAGGTCTTGACCTGCTCGGCGCGGTGATTGGAGAGGCCATACTGAAGGTTGATCCCTGCCAGCGGTGCAGGCAACTGCCGCAGGTAGGAAGCCGGCGCACCCACGATGCTGGCGAGCTGGCCGAACGCCCAGTGCGTCGGTGCAATCGGTTCATGTGCCTTCGGCAGGACCAGATGCAGCCGCTCAGCACTGTCTCGCGCAGCCTCCACCCGGATATCAGCTGTCGCGATGACGCGGGACCGACTGCGTTCGGACCGGCCCTTCACCGAGGCCCAAAGATCATCCAGCGAAAGATACCGCTCGTCATCAGGCCGGTTGAACCATTCGGACGATACCCGCCCGTTCCGCTCGCCCTGGCTGACGCCAACCTTCCAGCCCCCCTTGCCCGCCCGAACCGGTTCCAGAACTTCTTGCACGCCCATGAGTCACACTCCGCGACGGCCGCCGGAAGCCACTCTCCCAGACCCTCAACCCGTCACGAAAGCAACCAGTCCCACTCTGACTCTTGTTCGGTTTGGGCGGGAAGCCGTCGCTCGTGTTTGGTATCAATTCCTCGACAGAGGGTGGAAGGGGTAATTCCGTTCATCTGACCCGACCAGGGCATACTGCACGACGCGTTCAGTATATGGAGTAGCATTTACTTGCGACCACAGTCTGAACCCTCCGGCGGAACATCCAGCCTGACGACCATGCTGTTCAACTCCTCGGAGACAACTGGATAGTGTTTGATCACATCGGGATCATGCCCTGGAATGATGTGATCGCGGCTTTCGGCCACCCGTGCAACCTCGTCCAACCCGCGGAAATAGGCGTTCAAATCAGTCAGAACCGGGAAGGGCCAGCGAAGGTCGAGGTTTTCGTAGAAATGCATGGCGTCCGAACAAAGAAATCAAGTGGCAAAGGCGCGTCGTGGGGGTCTGCCGACATGCCGATGAACCCGGCGTGCCGGGGATGGTCTGGTCGCGTCCATGCGTAATGGACGGCGAAGAGTTCATAGGTCGACATCAAATTTCCGTCCATGCTGGCTCAACGGAATTAGCCCACGATTGTCGCTTCAGTAGCTGGGCGCAACTCACCTTCCGTCACGCCATCCGCGAGCGCCACGATCTTCAAGCCAACAGCCAAGACATCCAAGACACCCAGATTCGTGATGATGCGATTGACTACAGCCTTGCCGGTCAACGGAAGCGTGCATGACTTCAGCACCTTGGACTCGCCGTGCTTGCTTGTGTGATCCATCACCACGACCACCCGACCAACGCCTGCAACGAGATCCATGGCCCCGCCCATGCCTTTGACCAGTTTGCCGGGGACCATCCAGTTGGCGAGGTCGTCTGTCTGGCTGACCTCCATCGCGCCGAGGATGGCCATTGCTATTTTGCCGCCTCGAATCATGGCAAAACTGGTTGTGCTGTCAAAGAATGCGGTCTGCGGCAATTCCGTTATGGTCTGCTTGCCGGCATTGATCAGGTCCGCATCCTCGTCGCCTTCAAATGGAAACGGTCCTATGCCCAGCATGCCGTTTTCCGATTGCAGGGTGACGTTCACTCCTTGGGGTATGTAGTTCGCCACCAGCGTCGGGATGCCGATGCCGAGGTTCACATACATCCCGTCACGCAATTCTTCGGCCGCACGGGCCGCCCTCTGGTTTCTGTCCCAAGGCATTAGACAGGTTCCTCTTTTTGTTCTGCAGGGGCCCTTGTGATAATCTCTGCGGTCCCCCGCTGAAGCATGGCTGTGGCAAGACTAACGATGGCGGTGGGCGCTGCGGCACCGAAATCTTTGCCAAACCAGGACGCGATCAGAATCGAGGCCTCGTCAAAATAGATTTCCATCCGCACAGAAACGGTCTGTGGGTCAAAATCGCATTCGGTCATGTCCGGTTTCGCACTGTGCGATGTTCGATGCGCTTCTCATGTCTCCCGGCGAAGATCCGGTGGACATAGATGCCTGGTAAATGAATCGTGTCGGGTTCAAGACTCCCGAGCGGAACAATCTCCTCGACTTCGGCGATGCAGACATGACCGCAGGTTGCAGCGGGCACGTTGAAGTTGCGGGCCGTCTTGCGAAACACGAGGTTACCCGAGGGGTCCGCTCGCCACGCCTTGACGATTGCCAATTCATCCACGATCCCGCGTTCCAAGATATAGGTCGCACCATCAAAATCGCGGCGCTCCTTGCCCGCAGCAATGACGGTGCCCACCCCTGTCCAGGTGAAGAAACCTGGAATGCCCGCGCCGCCTGCACGCATCCGTTCGGCCAGCGTGCCTTGCGGATTGAATTCGATCTCGACCTGACCCGACAAGTAAAGTTGTGCGAGCGCCGGGTTGCTTCCGATGAAGGATGCCACCAGTTTCCGGCACCGACCGGTGGCAAGTAGGGTGCCGATGCCGAAGTCGTCTGTTCCACCATCGTTCGAGAAGAAGGTAAGGTCGCGCACCCCAGACCGATCAATTTCGGCAATCAGCAATTCCGGGATACCGCACAAGCCGAATCCTCCTGCGGCAATCGTCAAGCCATCGTGCAAGAGTCCCGTAAGTACTTCTTCTGCGCTGGGATAGACTTTCATGGCAAGGCCCTCGTATTCTGGCGGCAGACCTATGCGGTCAGGCTCTTGGCGAAATCAGAAGTGCTCCGCAATTCGGCCAGGTCGATACCCGTGTCATATCCAATTCCTGCGAGCAGACGGCAGACCGCCTCCGTCGCGACGTTGCCCTTCGCACCCGGTGCATAGGGACAACCACCAAGGCCCGCGATGGAGGCGTCAAATGTTCTGAGGCCGTGGACCAGGCACAACTCGATGTTTTCCAGAGCCCTTCCTTTGGTATCGTGAAAGTGGCCCGCCAACACGGATACTGGCATGCGCTCCATAAGGACACGCAACAGGGCGTCGATACCATCCGGAGTGGCCGAGCCGAGGGTGTCGCCGAGGCTAACCTCAAAGCATCCCAACCGCAGGAGATCTTCGGCGACAGCGGCCACTTGATCCGGCCCGACCGGGCCGGAATACGGGCAATCGGTGATCGCAGAGACATACCCCCGCACGGGCAGCCCTTCGTCGGCAGCGGCGGCCACCAGTGGCTTGAATCGTTCGATGCTCTCGGCGATCGAGCAGTTGATGTTCTTCTGGCTGAACGCCTCGGAAGCCGAGGCGAAGACCGCCACCTCGTCTGACTTGGCGGCCAAGGCGGCCTCGAACCCGCGCATATTGGGGGTAAGGGCGGCATAGATCGTCCCTGACTCGCGCTGGATTTCCCCCAGCACCTGCGCCGCATCCGCCATCTGAGGTACCCATTTCGGGCTGACGAAACTGGTGACCTCGATCTTGCGAAAACCGCAGCGGGACAACCGGTCGATCAGTTCGACCTTTTGCGCGGTGGGGATCAGGCGCGCCTCGTTTTGCAGGCCGTCCCTGGGGCCGACCTCATAGATCGTGACAAACTCGCCCATGACCCGCCGCTCAGGTTGCCAGCAGTTCTTGCGCCTTGGTGACGCTTACTTCGCCGCTGGCTGCAAGGGCGCGCGCGACCTGATCGACCTGCGGGCCGATCGCACCAGCCAGAATTGCGATGTTGCGGGCGTGCAGCGCCATATGGCCGCGCTGAATGCCTTCGGTCGCCAAGGCTCGCAAGGCCGCCATGTTTTGCGCCAAGCCCACGGCGGCCGTCACTTCGGCCAGTTCCACCGCCGAGCGCACCTGCATCAGTCGCAAGGCAGCTTGCGCCGCCGGATGCGTCTTGGTCGCCCCGCCGACGAGGCCCAAGGCCAACGGAACCTCGATGCTGCCTGACAAGGTACCATCAGAGCCGCTCTCCCACCGGGTCAACGAAGTGTAGCGACCCGAACGGGCGGCGTAGGCATGGGCCCCCGCCTCGATGGCCCGCCAGTCGTTGCCGGTGGCCACCACGACTGGGTCGATGCCGTTCATTATGCCTTTGTTGTGGGTCGCGGCCCGGTAGGGGTCGATGATGGCCAGGGCGCAGGCCTCGACGATGCCTTGCGCCACGTCAGCACCCGCCAGCTTGTCGGTAGTTAGGGATTCCGGGGTCAAGCGCACCGAGGCCCGAACGATCCGCTGATCCGCGAGGTTCGAAAGAATCCGCAGACGAACTTTGCCGCCCGTGATGGCCTCCACCCGAGGTGCCAAGAGTTCCGCCATCGTGTTGACCGTGTTGGCCCCCATCGCGTCGCGGACATCGACCAGAAGATGCAGAACAACCATGGCGCCGACGGGCGTGTCATCAAAGACATGGACTTCGATATCCTTGCAGCCTCCACCCAAGGCGATCAGGACTTTGTCCTTGGAATTTGCCAGCGCAATCAACTCGTCGCGGTGGCTGAAGATTCTGTGTTTTGCCCCATGGGGATCGGTCAGGCCCAGAACCTGAATCTGCGCCCGCATGACCGGCGTGGTGGCCGAGGCCAGGAAACCACCGCAACCTCGCACGATCTTGGCCATATAAGAGGCTGCGGCGACCACTGAGGGTTCCTCGACCGCCATCGGAACCAAGTAGTCGCGCCCGTTGACCTGGAAGTTGGTTGCCAGCCCCAAGGGCAGCTCGAACTTGCCGATGACATTCTCGATCATGCCATTGGCCAGCCCGATCGGCAGCACATCCGCACCTGCAAGAACCCGCTGATCCGCCTCGCCGAGGCCCGCCGCAGCGGCAACCGTGCGCAACCGCTCGTCCGGTTCCATGCCACGCATGTTTTCAATCCGTGAGTTCACGTCGGGCCGAGCACTGGTCATTGGGTTCCTCCTCAAGAATAGCTCAGCGATACGCAAGCGGGCCTCCATAAGGAAGGTACAGTTGAGGATTGTATGTCAGATGTGTACCATGCAGAGGTCGGACACAGTTTGGGCCCCAGCATGACCAAGACAGAAACCATCTACGATTTGGTGGCCCAACAGATTCAGGATGGCACTTTGCCGCCGGGTCGCAAGCTGATACCGGTGCGGCGGGCGGCCGAAGAGTTCGGCGTCTCGAAGAACACCGTGGTCGAGGCCTACGACAGGTTATGTGCAAAAGGTCTGATTGAAGCGCGGCACGGATCGGGATTCTTCGTGGCGGATCAGCAAATCAAAAGTTTTATCGAGGAAGTTGCGCCGAAGAGCTTGGTTCAAGCGGTTGACCGGATATCACTGCTCGGGGCGCAACTTGGGCAGGAATTCACTGTCCGAGTGGGCGACGGGCGTCCCCCTACCTCCTGGATGCAAGGCGTCATTCCTACAAGACTCGGGCCGGAGATCCTTGCCGAGTTGGGCGGCGATCAGACCGGCTATGGCAACGTTTACGGCAACGCCGGCTTGCGCGAACAGATTGTTCTGATTCATCGGCTTGGCGGCATTGTCGTCACTCCGGCCAATGTGCTGACGACCTTCGGGGCGAACCACGCGCTGGACTTGGTGATCCGGCGTTTTCTGTCGGAGGGGCAGACCGTGCTAGTCGACGATCCAGGCTATTACCCGCTATTTGCCAAACTGAGCCTCGCCAAGCTGAACATCATCGGTGTGCCGCGCACCAGCATTGGGCCTGATCTAGATGCCTTGGCCCATCTGGCCAAGACCTACGCGCCTCGCATGTTCTTCACCCAATCGCTGTGCCAGAACCCCACGGGCAGTTCGCTGGACCTGCCGACCGCGCATGGCATCCTGCTACTGGCGCAGCAGTATGGCTTTGCAATCGTGGACAACGATCCCTTCATCGACCTGCCCGACGTTGCCGGGGTCCGCCTTGGCCAACTGGATCAGTTCCGGTCGGTCATCCAGATCAGTTCCTATTCCAAACTGCTTTCGGCCAGCATCCGCGTCGGCTACATCATCGCGCCTGCAGAGACTTGCGCCAAGATTGCCGAACTAAAGCTGGTCACCATCGTGAACAGCTCGGGGCTGGCCGAGACGCTAGTCTCAGACCTGATCAGTTCGCGGAGATATCAGCGACATATCAAGAAGCTCGCGGGCCGGCTCGGCGTCGCGCGAGCGGAATACCTGCAACGGATCAAAAAGCTGGGATTGCGCAGCCTTGGCGGCGACGGAGCAGGCTATTACAGCTACCTGCTGTTGCCGCCCGCGACCGACGAAGTTGAATTCGTCCGTCGCGGGGCGGCACATGGCATCTTTTTCGCGCCGGGCAGCGTCTTCCGCGTCAACGACAAGGAGCCCGGGCCACCCGCCCTGCGCATCAACATTACCCGGTCGGAGGACCCGCGGTTTTACGGCTTTCTGCAAAAGGCGCTGAAGGCCTAGG
>CAZKJZ010000130.1:0-6307 GCA_964553145.1 uncultured Frigidibacter sp.
ACCGGGTTCAGCGGGTTGATCTTTTGCGCGTCACCACCCAGCGCCTTGATCCCGTCGCGCATGGCCGCGAGGTCCACCACCGCCGGAACGCCGGTGAAATCCTGCATCAAGACGCGGGCCGGGCGATAGGCGATCTCGCGCGGGTTCTTGCCGCCCCGGGCGCCCCATTCGGCAAAGGCCTTGATATCCTCGACCGAAACGGTGCGACCGCCATCCTCGAACCGCAGCATGTTTTCCAGGACGACCTTCAGCGCGGCAGGCAGCTTGGAAAAGTCGCCCAGGCCGGCCGCCTGTGCGGCGGGGATCGAGTAATAGTCGACCGAGGCCCCGCCCGCCTGCAGCGTGCGGCGGGTCTTGGCGGTATCGGTTCCGGTGACAATGGTCATGGCTGGCTCCTTCGCGGGCTGCGCTTGGCGTAACGGCATCCGGCTAATGCCTGATGAACGCCGATGGTTCAATGGAATGGTGATTGTATACCAATGTATGCCGTTTCGCGCAAGAGGCCCCTGCCCCGCCGCTCACACAAACTTGCTTGGGTTGGGACGAAAGATGATTGGCCCCGGAACCCGCGGCAGGGATAGGGTCGTGACCAAAGCATGGACCTGCGATGAGAGCGCGATGAACCCTGTAGCCGTGATAGCCGTCATGGCCTGCCTGACGGCGGGACTTGCCCGGGCCGAGGACAGCGCAGGCCCCGCGGTGGTCGAGCTTTACACGTCGCAAGGCTGCTCGTCCTGTCCGCCCGCCGATAGCCTGCTGAAAGCTTTGGCCAGGCGTGGCGATGTGATCGCGCTGGGCCTGCATGTCGACTACTGGGACTATATCGGCTGGAAGGATACATTCGGCGATCCGGCCTTTACCGCCCGGCAAAAATCCTATGCCAAGGCGATGCAGGAACGGATGGTCTTTACCCCCCAGATCATCGTCAATGGCACCGACAGCCTGGTCGGCAGCGACGCGGCTGCGGTCA
The DNA here is from genome assembly GCA_964553145.1 of uncultured Frigidibacter sp. GTDB lineage: Bacteria > Pseudomonadota > Alphaproteobacteria > Rhodobacterales > Rhodobacteraceae > TMP-24. Next base: position 971 of record CAZKJZ010000130.1, read on the forward strand.
AGGCGGCCCTGCGGCCCGCCGGCGGGCCGGGGGCACCGGCCCTGAGCCTGTCGCGGCAGGGCAGCCGGGTCCGCATAGAGGCCACCACGACCCGACCCTTCCCGGACGGGGCCATCGTGCAGCTGATCCGGTATCAGCCGCTGGAAGAGGTGGCGATCGAACGCGGTGAAAATGCCGGCGAGAGCATCGCCTATGCCAATATCGTCACCCAATGGCGCAAGATCGGCAGCTGGGACGGCACCGCCCCCCTGACGATCACCACAGACGCCCCGGGGCCCGAACCCATCGTCATCCTGATCCAGACGCCCGGCCCGGGCGCGATCCTGGCCGCTGCCGCCCTGCGCTAAGCGGCGCTGGCGCCTGATGGCTCACGCCAGCGTGACTGACTGAAACCTCTTGAAACTTTCCGTCAGGACGGGATAGTCCTCCCAGACCGGGGTGCGACTCGCACCTTGAAATCTGGGGATGCGCATCAGGACCTGCCAGTCCGGGCGCGAATTTTGGGAGCCATTTAGGTGCATTCGCGCCTGACATGCCCAAGCACAGGCCTGCTTGTCCCGCCACCGGGACGCGGGCGGAGTTGATCAGTACATGACTAATCCTGAAACGGCCCTTGGCGAGGGGCTCGCTGACGAAGCCGATCTGTCGGTCGACGACGCGCATGCCCATGTCAAACAGGGTCTGGCGGCGCTGACCATGGGGGCGATTGGCGTTGTCTATGGCGACATCGGCACCAGCCCGATCTACGCCCTGCGCGAAGCGCTGCGCCCCGTCGCCGCCGACGGGCTGGAACGGGCCGAGGTGGTGGGGCTGGTCTCTCTCCTGGTCTGGACACTGGTCCTGATCGTCACGCTGAAATATGTCCTGTTCCTTCTGCGCGCCGACAACCGGGGCGAAGGCGGGATACTTGCCCTTTATACGCTGACGCGGCTGGCGATCGGGCGGCGGTCCTATGCGGTTCTGGGCCTGGGCATCGCCGGGGCCGCGCTGTTCTTTGGCGACGCGGTCATCACGCCGGCCGTGTCGATCCTGTCGGCGGTCGAGGGGATCGAACTGGTCGCGCCCTCGTTCGGTGAATATGTGATGCCGGTGACCCTGGGCATCCTCATCGCCCTTTTCATGGTGCAGCGCCATGGAACCCAGGCGATTTCCGTGGCCTTCGGGCCGATCACGGCGATCTGGTTTCTGACCATGGGTGTCACCGGGGCCATGGCCCTGTCGAATGACCCCGGCATCATGGCCGCCTTCAACCCGTTCGCGGCGATCGGCTTTCTGTTTCATCACGGGCTTCTGGCCTTTATCGTCATGGGCGCGGTGTTTCTGGCCGTCACAGGGGCCGAGGCGCTTTATGCCGATCTTGGGCATTTCGGCCGCGCGCCGATCCGTACCGCCTGGTTCGTCCTGATCTTTCCGGCGCTGATCCTGAACTATCTGGGCCAGGGTGCCCTGGTCCTGCAGAACCCCGAGGCACTGGAGAACCCCTTCTTCTTCCTGGTGTCGCAAAAGATGCTGCCGGCGCTGGTCGGCCTGGCAACCGTGGCCACGGTCATCGCCAGTCAGGCGGTGATCACCGGCGCCTTTTCAATGACCCGTGCGGCGATCCAGCTGGGCCTGTTGCCGCGCCTGTCGATCGTTCATACGTCGGAAAGCCAGTCGGGCCAGATCTATGTGCCCTCGGTCAACTGGCTGTTGATGGCCGGGGTTCTGGCCTTTGTCCTCAGCTTCCGCACCTCCGAGGCGCTGGCTTCGGCCTACGGCATATCGGTGACGGGGGCGATGATCGTCGATTCGATCCTGGCCATGATCTATACCCGCATCGGCTGGCGCTGGCCCCTCTGGGCCATCATCCCGGTGGGCCTGCCCTTTGTCGCGCTGGAAAGCACCTTCTTCCTGTCGAACATGACCAAGTTCTTCCACGGCGGCTATGTGCCCGTGACCCTGGCCGTGACCGTCGCCATCCTGATGTACAGCTGGTGGCGGGGCACCCAGCTGGCGATGGAGGCGGGTCACAAGCAGATGGTCGATCTGGACAGTTTCGCCCGTTCGATGCAGAAAAGTTCGGCCCATGTCGTACCCGGCACCGCCTTTTTCCTGACATCCGACCCCAATGCCGTGCCGCCCGCCCTGCTGCATAACCTCAAGCACAACCGCATCCTGCATGAACGCAACATCATCCTGACCGTTGAAACCGTGCGGGTGCCGACCGTGTCGGAACGCGACCGCGCCGACTATCGCCCGATCAACGACCGGTTCGCGCGGCTGGTTCTGCGCTTTGGCTTCATGGAGACCCCGAATGTCAGCCGCGCCCTGGGCCGCGCCCGGCGCGAGGGGCTGAAGTTCGACGTGATGACCACCTCGTTCTTCCTGGGCCGCCGCAAGGTCGTGCTGGGCGACCGCATGGGGCTGGCGCGGATCTTCGACCGGCTCTTCATCGCGCTTGGCCGCTTTGCCGCCGATCCCAGCGAATTCTACCATTTGCCGCGCGACCGCGTGGTTGAACTTGGCGCCCGGATTTCCGTCTAGAATCCGGGCCACCGGGCCCCACGCTTACCCTTGCCCTTCCGGCGGCGCGCGGCTAAACAACCGCCCACGGACAGGTGGCCGAGTGGTCGAAGGCGCACGCCTGGAAAGTGTGTAGGCGGGGAACCGTCTCGAGGGTTCGAATCCCTCTCTGTCCGCCACCACATAAATCATTGATTTTAAACAATTTTACGCCCCGCATATTGTGGCGTGTTTTCCGTGGCTTGCGAGGTCTGCTGGCACCTAGAGACCTGAAATTGCAGAGAAAATAACCGCCCGAAATAGCGCGAGTCTCTGTTTGGCATTTGGCGCGATACGGTTTTCGGCTCGTGCTTCTGATGCTGGACTTGACTTCTAGTTCCTTCCAGGCCGACGACGGCCATCTTTGCACAGGTTTATTCTCCAAGTCGGAAGGAGTCTTCCCAGCCATGCTCTGCTGCCCTTTTTCGAAGCTGATCCAGGAGATCCGTCACGAAGGTAGCGGCATCGCATTCTGGTGCCGCAACGTCAGCGTAGCGTGCGGGTTCCTTGAGACGCACTAACAATGCCTGCACTTCGGCTTTGACTGCCTCATCCTGCTTTATTGCGAGGTATGCCTCGAAGGGCTTCCCGCCTGTCCCTCGGGGAAGCCCGATACGGCGCTCGAAATCGGGTATGCTGACCTCGTGTGCGACGCCAATGTCGAGCCTTTTAGCTTCATTCACCAACTTGCGAATTTCGGCGTTGTGCGCCCATGAGCCGGACTTAGCTCGGCTGCCATCCTTGTTCCGCTTGCCATCCTTCCCGTACGGCCAATCGCAGTCGTGCAGTACGCCGAAATCCTTGCGGAAATGAATCAGCATCTTCATGATTGCGCGGATCTGCGGCTTACCCCGCGCTTTGATAATTGTGACCTGATCAATTAGTTCATGACCCGCCTCAACCACGGCGGCAATGAACGCGGCGTGCTCGGTGTCTCCCTCGACCACGATCGGATATGTACCAAAAAATACTTCGCAGAAAGTCGGGTCCATTTCCTGGATGGCCTTCAGGACATCTTTTTCCTCGCCGGTGAAGCCAGCCTCATCAGTTCGGAACGTGCGGGGGCCGGGGTTGTCTTCCGCACCCTCACGTTCGAGCCGCAGGATCGTGGTGTGGTCCATGGCGGGGTTGACGAACAGAGGAGAATGGGTGGTCATCATGACCTGCCATTCGGGTTGTTTGGCAAGTTCGTAGAGCTGCCGCTGCGCAGCACGGGCAGCCAGCGGGTGGAGCGCATTCTCGGGCTCGTCGATCAAGAGGATGTAGCCCGGCAGCGCTGGATCATCGGCGTTGTCGGGCAAGGCGCCACCTGCCTTGATCGCGTCGATCTGAGCTTGGATACCTTTCGCTTTCTCCGGATCGTTTTTCAACTTCTTCAAAACGCCATCCAGATTCTTGATCGTATCTTCCCGAAGTTTTTTGTCGCCAACCAAACGGTTGCGAACCTGCAGCATAGTCCAGAATAGTGCACGCTGTGCGCCCGCTCCTTGCTGAGAGAGTTGTACCGCCACGCCCCCGTCGGTGATGCGCAGACCGGAGCCGTCGGCAATTAACTTAGCAGCGTCAAATTTGGGCGGCGCGGCCAATACGTCGAGATTGATTGAAAGGCCAGGAAATACGCTTGTGAAGCCCTGCTCGACTTGTGTGACTGCTTCACTGAATTGGGCTTCTTGTTCCTGTACGATTCCCGCAACGCCATCGGCCAGCTGGGCTACCGCCTGCGCGAGCGCGGTGTTTGTGTCCGCGGCTGCGGCCGAGAGTGCCGTACTGACTGGCTCGAGCACCAGCTTCATGAGGGCTTTTTCGGCTTCGGCAGGATCACTGCGAGACCCGATCCGGACAGGTTGAGGCAGACGGGACTTGAAGACATTGTCTGCTCCGCCAGCTTTGCCGTCTTGGGCATAGCCTTCGTTTTCCCCTTTGTCTTGACCAGGCCTGCGGGTCTGCCTGATCGGGAAGAGTTTTCCGTCCCCAACATTCTGCGGCCACCATTGCCAGCGGCTGGTGAGGATGCGGAGGTCGCCTCGGTGCTCCTTCCACTCTTCGCTGATATTGCCAATCCCTTCTGGTATGTGGATCTCAAGGACCACCTCGGAGGGTTGGTCTTCAGGCGCCTGGGCGAAGCGGTCGCGGGACCATTCGAACTTCTCGCTGCCCTGCGCAAGCTCGTAAGCTCTTAGGAGAGTCGACTTCCCAGAATTGTTTCGGCCAACTATGCAGACGACATCATCAAGTGCAGCGCTGATCCCATCTGGTCCGATGCAGCCAATATTTCGCACAAACATGCGCACCAGTTTCGATCGGTTGTCAGCCATTTCGCTATCCTAGATTGAAAATCTCGATACACACACTTGGCCCTGGCAGGCACACTGTGTCTACCTGACCAAATCCATCAGCTTGCCGTAATCCGTCACAACATCGTATTTCACACGATCTGCACTGACGCGCGTGCTGATCTCATCGAAGAACTTGCGAGCGCATTCGATCTTAGTATTCTCGATCTCGCGCAACTTCATAGTCGACATCGTGCCCTTGGTTTCAGCAACGAAGTAGGTGTGTCGGACGCTGCCGGCCTTAAAGGAAATCGCCCAATCGGGGTTATAGTCTCCGACTGGGGTCGGGATCAGAAACCCTCGCGGGAGCTTGGCATAAACAACGACCTCGCTGCTCGTATCCAGCTCCTGCACGAACGCTCTTTCCACGTCCGAGTCCGTAATCGCGTAGTCATAGACATGGTTCTTGAGCTTTGCCGTTGCCCGCGAGAAATCCTGGCCGGTCTCGTTGGCGGTGAAAATG
>CAZKJZ010000131.1:0-3521 GCA_964553145.1 uncultured Frigidibacter sp.
TCAGCCGGGCGTTCAGCACCGCCGTCAGCGCCCGGCGCGGCCCGTTCAGCCCGGCAGAGAGTTCATGCGAACAGGTGACGGGCAGGCCCGTCCGGCCCCGGATCAGGTCGCGCGCCGCCAGCTCATGCGCAGGGTTGCGCGTGGCAAAGGCGGCAGCGACGGCAAAGCCCGTCACCTCGGGCGCCAGCCGCGCGACCTCGGCCCCCAGACGGGTCAGATCCAGGGGCGCGGCCTCGGTTCCCGAATAGCTGTGGCCACCGGGCAGCATCACCACCGGATCGCCCTTCATCGCCTCGGTCAGGCCGTCGCGCGCCAGTTCGGCGGCGTCAAAGCCGATGAAGATCAGCGCCACGCGCCCACCCTGCCCCTCGACCAAAGCATTGGTGGCCAGGGTGGTCGAGAGCGACACCATGGCGATGTCGGCAGCGCTGACGCCTGCCTGCCCGATAGCCGCATCCATGGCCTGCCCGACACCCAGCGCCAGGTCCGGGCGGCTGGTCAGCGCCTTGGCCGAGGCAAGAACGCGGTCCGCGCCTTCGTCCAGGATGACGGCGTCGGTATAGGTGCCGCCGGTATCGACGCCCAGAAGATAGGCCATGCTGGTTCCCTGCCCTGTTCCGATCCGACCCGGTCAGACGGATCGAAGAATGCGTTCCGCCCCCATCCAGCCGACAAGGATCGCCGGGGCATTGGTATTCCCGCCGATCAGCGTTGGAAAGACCGAGGCGTCGCAGACCCGCAGGCCAGACAGGCCATGAACCCGAAGGTCGGCATCGACAACCGCGCTGGCGGGGTCCGGCCCCATGCGGGCGGTGCAGGACGGGTGATAGACCGTGCCCGACCGCGCACGGAAGTCGGCAATCAGGTCGGCGTCCGACTGGATGGCGGGGCCGGGGCGCAATTCTTCTGCAATCAGCGACCGTATCGGGTCTTCCGCCGCGATCCGGCGCAGATATTTCACCGCCAGCAGCATTTCCTGCACATCCTGGTCGGTGGAAAAGGCATTGGCTCTGATGCGCGGATGGGCAAAGGGATCGGCCGACTTCAGGGTGATCGCCCCGCGGCTGGACGGGCGACAGTTCGACAGGCCGATCGACAGGCCGGAAAACGGGTCGGGCGTCAGAACCGGCCGTTCGCCATCGCGCGGGATCAGGGTGGAAAAGGCCTGAAAGTAAAGTTGCATGTTCGGGCGCGGCAGGTTGGCCGAGGTGCGGAAGAACCCGCCCGCATGGTTGATCGACTTTGCCAGCGGCCCCTGCCCGGCCAGAAGATAGCGCAGACCCACCCATGCCTTGCCCCACCAGGGCCGCAGGATGTCGTTGTAGGTCGGCACGTTCATCCGCCAGGTGTAGTTGATGCCCTGATGGTCGTTCAGATGCTGGCCGACGTTCGGATTATGCAGCACCGGCGCAATGCCCAGCGCCGTCAGCGCCTGCACATCGCCAACGCCCGACAGCATCAGAAGTTGCGGCGTATTGATGGCGCCCCCGGACAGAATCACCTCGCGCCCCGCCCGTGCCACCCTGTCCTGGCCCCGGTGGCGATAGGCGACGCCCACGGCGCGGGTGCCGTCGAACAGCACGCGGGTGACATGGGCGCCGGTCATCACCGTGACATTCGCCCGCCGCATCGCGGGCCGCAGAAAGGCGCGCGCCGCCGAATTGCGCCGGGCATTGCGGATCGTCATCTGATAGATGCCGACGCCTTCCTGTTCGGCACCGTTGAAATCGGGGTTATGTGCCAGCCCCGTCGCCCCGGCAGACCGGATGAAACTGTCACACAAAGGATGGAGGTCACGGCGATTGGCGGAAATGAACAAGGGCCCGCCCGCGCCGCGCCAGGCGTCGGCGCCCGCCTCGTTATCCTCGATCGCGCGATAGGCCTGCAGGGCGTCGGACCAGCCCCAGCCGGGGTTTCCGGCGGCTTGCCAATCGTCATAGTCGCTGGCATGGCCGCGGATCCAGACCATGGCATTGATCGATGACGACCCGCCCAACAGCTTGCCGCGCGGCCAGTGGTCGCTGTTCCCGGCAAGGCCAGGGTCCGGCTCGGCCCGATACAGCCAGTTGACGGCGGGGTCATAGAAAAGCTTGCCATAGCCCAGCGGCATCTGGACGTAAAAGCGCCGGTCACTGCCGCCCGCTTCCAGCACCAGCACCTTGTGACGGCCGTTTGCCGACAGGCGTTCTGCCAGAGTACAGCCCGACGATCCGGCGCCGACGATGATAAAATCGAAAACAGGGTCCTGCATGTCCCACCTGACGGTCGGGATCATTTGATCATTTCATCCTGTCCGTGGCAGGGCCGATGGCGACAGGAAATGTCGCTGGTGGCAGGGGTCGTTCAAAACGACCGTGACTGGCGCCGCCTTTCGGACAGTCACCAGTCACGTCGTTGAAACCCAGAAACCAAGGAACACTGAAACTCGTACGCCTGGACGCCAACACAGATCGGCACCGGCTTTACAGATATGCCCGGACCCTCATCAGGCCGGAAAACTCGTCACCCACCCGCCCGGTTCGTCCGGACCTCTGCGGTGGACCGGCACCGCTATTCATTGGTCGAGGCAAGCCTGCGGATGGTTCAAATTATTTTTGGCAGTCCGAAATGCGGACCAGACCCCAGCCGAACTGGCTGTCGCGACCCGGCGTGCCCAGATCTTCGGCCGAGGCGCGCAGCGCATCGGTGATCGCCTGGCGGCTTTCCGCCCCCCGCGCCACTTCCCGGGCAACAACCGCCGAGACGATCGCCGCGGCGTAGGAGGTGCCCGACCGATGGACAGTCTTGCCGTTTTCGATCAGCGACAGGTCGACGCCGGGGGCCGCGAAATCCACGTCGCTGCCCCGGTTGGCCGACCGGTACAGGCGTTTGCGGCCATCGACGGCCGTCACCGCGATCACATTGGGGTCAGAGGCCGGGAAGGCCACGGAACCCGCGCCATCATTGCCGGTCGCAGCCACCAGGATCGTGCCCCGGGCGGCGACCAGCGACAAAGCATAGGCCAGGGTGTCATTGTGGGGACCGGCCAGCGACAGGTTGATCACCTCTGCATCCGAGTCCGCCAGCCAGTTCAGGCCCTGCAGCACCGCATCGGCCTGCGCCAGATCCGACCCTTGCCTGCGATAAAAGGCGATCGCCGACAGGATCGAGGCGCCATGCGCAACACCCGCACCATCCCGGCCCGCGATCAGAGAGACCAGGCCGGTTGCATGGTTTACCGACCCCGGCTCTGCCCCCTTGGGCAGCGCATCATGGCTTTCGACAGCCACGCCGCTGAGGGCGGGGTTGGTCACATCGACCGGCCCGTCGATCAGCCCGACGCGCACCTTGCCCGGCAGCGGGCAGGTCGCGATCTGCGGCACACCCAACAGGCCGGACAGGCCCAGCGCCGCGCCACCGGCGGGCTGGTACAGGTTGTTGCGGCTGAGCGTGACCTTTGCGCCCTCTGCCGCCAGCGCTGCCCGCATCCGTTCAGGCCGAACCGCAGCCGGATCAACGACCAGAAGGCGGATACCCAGTGC
>CAZKJZ010000131.1:3621-6055 GCA_964553145.1 uncultured Frigidibacter sp.
CCCGCACTGTCCGCATGAACTGGCAGGCCGCCCATCAGCAGGGCGGCCATCAGCGCGGTTGCAAAAAGGGTCGGGCGGCGGCGCTTCATTGGGGCAGTTCGACGCTTTCAATCAGGTCCGGATGCGCGCTCAGGCTTTGTGCGGCCAAGGCGATATCGCCACCCTCCAGCACGGCCAGCCGGTAAAGGCCTGCGGCAGACGGGCCGTCGATGATTGTCAGGTTGCTGTCGGTCAAGAGTGCGGCGATGTCGCCCTGCGACGCCTCGGCACGGAACGCGACGGTCAGCGCCACAGGCGCCTGGCCCGAGGCCTGAACGAACCCGTCCGCCCCGGTTCCGGCCGGGCCGGTGACCAGCCAGGTGCCAAGCACGGCTATCGACGCGGCAATGGCTGCAGCGGCAAGGGGCTGCCACAGGCGGCGCGCCGGACGGGTAGCCATTTGTTCGGCAGCGATCGCGCGTTCCAGCCGGGCAAGGCCAAACTCGCCGGGCGAACGGTCCTGCGGCAGCGCCAGCATGCTGGCGCGCAGATTGGTCAGCGCCTCGGCCTCGGCCTTCAGGCCGGGGTCGCGGGACAGCGCCTCGCCCACGGCGCGGGCCTCGTCCGCATCCAGCGTGCCATTGACCCAGAAGGGCAGCAATTGCGACAGGGTCGGGGTTTCAGCTGTCGTCGTCATGAACGCAGTCCCTTCTTCATGCGGCCTTCAAGGCAGCGCATGAGCAATGATTTCGCGTGAAATACCCGCGTCTTGGCGGTGCCTTCGGGAATGCCCGAAACGGCGGCCACCTCGCGATAGCTCATGTCCTCGAAGAAGGTCAGTTCGATGGCCGACCGATGCTCGGGCCTCAAAGTGCCCAGGCAATGCTGCACCATCTCTCGTTCCTGCGCGGCAATCAGGCAGGCCGCAGCGTCCGGACTGTCGTCCTCGCGTTCCGGCACTTCATCCTGATAGGTCACGCGGTTCCCCTTTCTGAACACATCCATCACCTTGCGGTAGGCAATCGAAAAGACCCAGGTCTTTACCGATGACTTGTCCTGAAAGCCTGCGGCAGAGCGCCAGACTTCCAGAAACACGTCATGAAGTAGGTCGGCGGCCTGGAACGGATCGTTCAATTTCGACTTTATGAAGCGGTAGAGGGGCTGTTCCAGCGCGCGATAAAGGTCAGCAAAAGCCGTCCGGTCGCCTTGGGCGACACGGCGCAAAAGCTGGCTGAGGTCGGCGTTGCTGGTCACGGGTGAAATGGTTTCAAAAATCAGACCGGCGATTGGTCATGCCCCACCCTTCGCGCTGACGCGGACGGAAGGCAAGGGGTGCGCGCCGGTCGCTGCGGGTTTGTGCCGAAGATTGAAACAATCACTCGCGCTATAGGGCTGCGTTCCCTATTCCAGTCGCGCCGGAAAGCCGGGTGCCCTCAGGTCGGTGGCCAGGAGATCCTCCAGAAGCTTGGCGATCATCGGCGACTGGGCCGCCCCGCCATAGGCCGCGCGGGCTGCGACATAGGTCTGTTCCGTCGCCGCGGCCAGATCCAGCGGCACCCCGAAGTCGCGACCAAACTGCAGGGCAAACCCCAGATCCTTCAGCGCAAGGTCGATGGAGAAGGCGATGTCGTAGGACCCGTTCAGGATCAGCGCGCCTTCGGTTTCGTGCACAAAGGAATTGCCGGACGAGGCGCGGATCGCCTCCCATGCCTGCGCCAGATCAAGGCCGCCGCGTCTGGCCAGCATCAGCGCCTCGGAGGTTGCTTTCAGATGGATGAAGGCCAGCATGTTGGTGATGACCTTGATGATCGCGGCGGACCCCAGCGGACCCATGTGAAAGAGGCGGTTGCCCATCGCCGCCAGCGCCGGTTGGTGCAGATCGAACAGGTCACGGTCGCCCGCCGCCAGAACGGTGATCTGGCCGCGCGCTGCCAGATGCACGCCGCCGGTAACCGGGCACTCCAGCACGCGCACACCGGCCTGGCCCGCCTCTGCCGCCAGCCGCAGAATGTCGTCGCGACCCAGCGTCGAATTCTCGATCCAGCTGGCGCCGGGGCGCAGGGCAGGCAGCATCTCGGCCAGAACCGCCTGCGATACGGCGGGCGAGGGCAGGCAGGTCGCGACATGATCGGCAGCCCGCGCCACATCGGCAGCGCTGTCGGCCCATGCCGCACCTGCCGCGATCAGAGCGCTGGCCTGCGCGGGGTCGCGGTCATGCACCGTGACGGCAAAGCCCGCACGCAACAGCGACATGGCCAGATGACCGCCCAGATTGCCCAGTCCGACATAACCGTAGTGCATGGTGTCTGTTTCCCTTAAGTGTGACTGGTCTGAAAAAATTCACACAGCCCGCCAAAGCCCGAGGCACGTGCCTCGGGCGCAGCGACCGGCCTCCGCAAAACCGTCCACGTGGCGAAAGCCGCGTGGACAGCGCCCGCCCACCGGGCGGCGGGCG
>CAZKJZ010000132.1:0-6043 GCA_964553145.1 uncultured Frigidibacter sp.
TGCCGAACATCACGCCGATCTTCATGCGGATCTGGTTGATGAAGATCACCATGCAGTTCGACCGGCTGATCGACGCCGTCAGCTTGCGCATCGCCTGGCTCATCAGCCGGGCCTGGGCGCCGACCGTGGCATCGCCCATGTCGCCTTCCAGCTCGGCCTTGGGCGTCAGGGCCGCAACCGAGTCGACAACGACCAGCGACACCGCGCCCGAGCGGACCAGAGTATCGACAATCTCCAGCGCCTGTTCACCGGTGTCGGGCTGCGAGATCAAAAGTTCGTCCAGATTGACGCCCAGCTTCTTGGCATATTGCGGGTCCAGCGCATGTTCGGCATCGACAAAGGCGCAGACCCCGCCCTTTTTCTGCTCTTCGGCCACCACATGCAGGGTCAGCGTCGTCTTGCCCGACGATTCCGGCCCGTAAATCTCGATCACCCGGCCCTTGGGCAGGCCGCCGATCCCCAGCGCGATATCCAGGCCCAGCGAACCGGTCGAGGTCGCCTCGATATCCATCGCCGGGCTGTTGGCGCCCAGCTTCATGATCGAGCCCTTGCCGAACTGGCGTTCGATCTGGGCCAGCGCACTGTCGAGCGCCTTTTGTTTATCGCTGCTCCGCTTTTCGGTCATATCAAAAAGATTGTTCGCTGCTGCCATGGTTCCCGTTCCTTATTCCACACCCCTGCCGGGGCGGCAATGCTGCCTCTTGTTCTTATCTTGTTCTCACATCTATGAGATCAAAAAGAGAACATTTCAATCAAATTCTGCAGATCACCCTGCGCGCGAACCATTAAGAAGCGGTTAAGCCCCGAGCGGCCCTTGTCAGATCGTACCTTGCTGGGGCAAGGAACGGCCAAACCGCCCCTTTCTGCCGAAAGACACATGGAATGCTGATTTTCTGGAAGAAACGACTGGTCTTCCTGTCGACGCCCAAGACCGGCACTTCGTCGATCGAAACCGCGCTCGAATCGCTGGCCCATGTCGCGCTGCGTCGGCCGACCGAACTGAAGCATATGAACGCCCGCTCTTACCGCGATCATTTCGCCCCGCTGATCGAGGGGGCCGCGGGCGAGAAGTTCACCACCGTCGCCCTGATGCGCGAACCGATCGACTGGCTGGGCAGCTGGTATCGCTATCGCCAGCGCGAGGATATTCCCCGCGCTGAAAAATCGACCGGTCATTTCACCTTCGAGGAAGCGGCCCAGGGCTATCTGGCCAGCCCGCGCACCAACGGTATGGATGTGGGGTCACAGGCGCGCTTCCTCTGTCTGGCTGATGGAACGCCGGGTGTCGACCGCATCTTCCGCTATGAAGATATCGACACGTTCGTGCATTTTCTGGAAGACCGGCTGGGCTGCGAAATCCACCTGCCCCGCCTGAACGTGTCGCCCAAGGCCCAGCTGGACCTGACCGATGCCACCCGCGCTGCCCTGCGTCAGGCGCTGGCGGCGGACTATGCGCTTTACGACCGGCTGACCTGAGCTTCGGCCATCAGGCACAGCATTTCGAACATCAGCGACGCGCCCAGCCAGGCGGTGTTGCCGCCGGGGTCGAAGGGTGGCGAAACCTCGACCAGATCGGCACCGGCGATCTTCAGCCCGCGCGCATGGCGCAGCACCTCGATCGCGGTGAACGCATCCGGCCCGCCCCATTCCGGCGTGCCGGTGCCCGGCGCGACCGACGGGTCGACAAAGTCGATGTCATAGGACAGATAGGTCGGCCCCTGCCCCAGGATTTCCCGCGCCTCCTCCATCACCCCGGCGGCGCCCCGGGCGCGCAACTCCTCGACCCGGATGATGCGGATGCCGTTGGCGGCGGCGAAATCCGTGTCGGCATTGTCATAGGTCGTGCCGCGAATGCCGATCTGCACCATGCGGGCGGGGTCCAGAAGCCCCTCCTCGACCGCCACGCGGAACGGATTGCCATGGGTCAGGGTCTTGCCGCCGAAATAGGGCGGATACAGGTCGGTGTGGCTGTCGAAATGCAGCAGGCCCAGGGGCTCTGCCCGGGCAATGCCGCGCAGGATCGGCAGAGTGCAAAGATGATCGCCGCCCGCCGACAGGGGCCGGATATTCCGCTGATGAAGGTCGGTGTAAAAGGCCGCGAACCGCGCCAGCGTGTCATTGCCATCCACCGGATTGGGCCCGACGTCGCCAAGGTCGGCACAGTTGAGCAGATCAAAGGGCCGCACCCCCGTCGCCCCGTTCTGCGCCCGGATCATGGTTGACGCATCGCGCAAGGCCCGCGGCCCGTGCCGCGCGCCGGGCCGGTTCGACACCGCCCCGTCAAAGGGCAGGCCGATCAGCCCGACCTGAACCTCGCCGATGCGGGGATGATCCAGGGGCACATGGGGAAGACGCATAAAGGTCGGGATGCCCGCGAAACGCGGCATCTGCATGCCCGACACCGGCCGGAAAAACGGATCGTTCATCGCCATGCCCCAAAATCCTCTACAGGATTTTGGCAAGAGTTTTTGAAAACTCTTGCCGGAAGCGACCGTCAGGCGTCGAGTTCGGCGTCCCAGTAAAGAAAATCCATCCAGCTGTCGTGCAGATAGTTCGGCGGGAACTTGCGGCCGACCGCCTGCATTTCCTCGGTCGTCGGCGGGTGCGGCGGGCGGCGCAGCTGCAGGCCCGACTGTTTCAGGCTTTTGTTGCCCTTCCTCAGATTGCAGGGCGAACAGGCCGCGACGACATTGTCCCAGCTGGTCACACCGCCCCGCGACCGGGGCAGCACATGGTCAAAGGTCAGATCGCCCTTTGACCCGCAATATTGGCAGCAGAATTCATCCCTCAGAAAAAGATTGAAGCGCGTGAAGGCCACGCGCTTCTGGGGTTTGACATAATCTTTCAGGACGACGACAGACGGTATTCGGATCGCACTTCGCTGGCTGTGCACCATCGTGTCATATTCGGCCAGTATCTGGACCCGGTCCAGAAACACCGCCTTGATCGCCTCTTGCCAGGGCCAAAGCGACAAAGGGTAGTAAGAGAGCGGCCGGAAATCGGCGTTCAGGACCAGCGCCGGATAATGTTTCAGCGCCGCCGGTTCGCGGACAAAGCCGCTGCGAAAATCGTCACTGTGACTTCGGTCGAGCATTCACTACCCTTCCCCACCTGTCAGCCGTGGCGCCGGGGCACGGGACTGCCCCTGCATATCCACAACTATATCTGGCGTTTTCTTCCTGACAAGCCCCGCTATATGCGCGAAATGCCACAGGTTCATGACAGGGTCCGGCGAAAGTCCGGGGGACAGACATGCAAAAGGGCGGCGCCCACTGACAGGCACCGCCCTTTGAAAGACATGCAGCGGGTCAGCGCCGTGCGCTTTTATGTGCCTGTGCCGCGACGCGCACCGGGGCCGGGCGTGATGTGGTCATATGCCATCCCCCAAAGAGAAGGGCCGCAGCGATCCCAAGCAAAGCCATTCGAAAGTCCCCACAGATTCGTTAACATAAAGGTAACGCAGGCAGCCTCGTGCGCAAGGGCTATCGGAGATTCTCTTTCAGGAAGGCCAGCGCCACCGACAGCCCGTCGGGCGCGATACCGTGGCCGGTGCCCTTCATGACATGGCCATAGGTTGCAAAACCCGCCTCGGTCAGGGCGCGTCCGGCGCGGCCCATCTCCTCGAACGGCACCATCTGGTCGGCATCGCCATGCACCAAAAGGACAGGCGGTTTGACCCGCGCCTCGGCCGCCAGCCGTTCGGGGCCAAGAAGGCGGCCGGAAAAGGCGACGATCCCGGCCAGGGGGTCGGCCCGGCGCGGCGCCACATGCAGCGCCATCATCGTGCCTTGGGAAAAGCCGAACAAAGCCAGCTGATGCGGCGCCAGCCCCTCGTCTGCCAGACGCGCATCCAGAAAGGCGTCAAGGTCCGCCGCCGCCCGTTCCATCCCCTCGGCCGCCGCAGCCTCGGTAGAGCCGTCCAGCCAGGGGATCGGGAACCATTGCCGCCCGAAGGGATTGCCCGCGCAAGGTTCGGGCGCATCCGGCGCCACAAAGACCGTGCCCGGCAGGTGCGGCGCCAAAGGGTCCGCCAGACCCAGAAGGTCGGCGCCATCGGCGCCATAGCCATGCAGAAAGACCACCATCGACCGCGCCTGCCCCGATTTTGCGGCGCGGCGCTTGAATTGCAAATCGCGTGTCATCTGACCCCGTCCCGTTCCTTCATCACCCGGTAGTAGGCCCAGAGCGCCCGCGCCGCAACCGCCCGCCAGGGCGACCAGTCCGCCGCTATCGCCCGCAGCGCCCTGTCATCGGGTCGCACCGGCAGATCAAAGACCCCCCGCGCCGCTTCTTGCAGCGCCAGATCGCCTGCCGCGAACATGTCGGGCCGCCCCAGCGCGAACATGCCATAGATTTCGGCCGTCCAGCGCCCGATGCCCGGCAGTGCGGTCAGCCGCGCCACCAGCGCGTCATCCGCCAGATGCTCCAGCGCCGCAAAATCCACATCGGCCCGCGCCATCGCATGGGCATAGCGGATCTTTTGCCGCGACAGGCCGCAGGCGCGCAGCTCGTCCTCGCTGGCACGGGCGACGGCCGCCGCCTCGGTCAGGCCCGCCGCCGCCAGCCGCCGCCAGATCGCATCGGCCGAGGCGACCGAAACCTGCTGGGCCATGACGATATCCAGAAGGGCGGTAAAACCCGGCTCCCGGCGGCGCAGCGGCAAGGGGCCGACCCGCGCCAGAACCGGGGTAAAGCGCGGCTCGTGCCGGGCCAGCCAGTCGGCGCCCGCAGCGAGATCGGCCGCAGTGTCGATCCGGCCCGTCACCGCTGCATTCCGTCGCAGGGCACGCACCGGCTTTTCACCTTGCAGGCCGTTGCGAAACCCGGTCTAGCTGACCCCATGACATCCTCCCTTTCCTCGTCCCATAACGACTCTGTCGCCCGACGCAATGTCTGGGTGCTGGTTGCAGCCCAGGCGATCATGGGCTCGCAGATGCCGATGATCTTTACCATCGGCGGGCTGGCTGGCCATACTTTGGCGCCGAACCCCTGCTGGGCGACGCTGCCGATCTCGATGATCGTTGCAGGGTCGATGCTGTCGGCCACCCCCCTGTCGCGGCTGATGGAGCGGCGGGGCCGCGCCGCGGGCTTTCGAACCGGCGCCCTGATTGGCGCGGCCGGGGCGGCCATTGCCGCCTTTGCCCTGTCACGCGGGTCGTTCGTGCTGTTCCTTCTGGGCTCGCTTCTGACCGGAGCCTATATGTCGGCGCAGGGCTTTTACCGTTTTGCCGCCGCCGATACCGCCAGCGCCGACTTTCGCGCCCGGGCGATTTCCTATGTGATGGCCGGCGGGCTTTTGTCGGCGCTGATCGGCCCGCAGCTGGCCAAGGTTACCAGCGATGCCATGGCGGTCCCGTTCCTTGGCACCTATCTGGCGGTGGTGGCGCTGAACCTTGGGGGATCGCTTCTCTTCGCGGCGCTCGACATTCCGCTGCCTGCCCCCCGCACCGCAAGCCAGATCGCCGCAGGTCGCAGCCGGGCCGAGATGCTGCGCGACCCGACGATCCTGGTCGCGATGATCTGCGCCATGGTGTCCTATGCCTTGATGAATCTGGTGATGACCTCGACCCCGCTGGCGGTCGTCGGCTGTGGTTATGACAAGGGCGATGCGGCCAATATCGTCTCGTCCCATGTGCTGGCCATGTATGCGCCCGCCTTCTTCACCGGCCATCTGATCGCCCGCTTTGGCGCCCCGCGCATCGTCGGCACCGGCCTTGTCATCATGGCGGGCGCAGGCGCCGTCGCGCTGACGGGCGTCGAGCTGGAGAAATTCTATGCCACCCTGATCCTTCTGGGCCTGGGCTGGAACTTCGGCTTCATAGGCGCGACCACGCTTCTGACCTCGGCTTACCGGCCCGAGGAAAAGGCCCGCATTCAGGGGATCAACGATTTCGTGGTCTTCGGCGGCGTCACGCTGGCCAGCCTTTCGTCGGGCACGCTGATGAACTGTTCGGGCGGTACCGTGATCGCCGGCTGGCAGGCGGTCAATCTGGCGATGGTGCCGTTTCTGGTGCTGGCGGGGGCCGCCCTGATCTGGCTGGTG
>CAZKJZ010000133.1:0-6004 GCA_964553145.1 uncultured Frigidibacter sp.
ATGCCGCGCAGTGGGAGATTTCCGAAACCGACCGCGTCGTCACCGACTTTGAAATCCAGCGCCTGCTGGAACGCGCGTAAATTGCCTGGCGGGCTTCGGCCCGCCCTACCAAGGACGAGACCTATGAAACCCATCCAACTTATCACCCCCGTCGACGGGTCGGTCTATGCCGAACGCACCCCCCTGTCGCCCACCGCCGCGATCGAGGCCGTGGCCCGCGCGAAGGCCGCGCAAAAGGCATGGGCAGCGCGCCCGCTGGCCGAACGGATCGCGCTGGTCAAGGCCGGTGTCGCCAGGCTGAATGCCATGAAGGACGTTGTGGTCGAAGAGATTGCTTGGCAGATGGGCCGTCCCACCCGCTATGGCGGTGAATTTGGCGGGGTGAATGCCCGCACCGACTATATGGCCGAGATTGCGGCGCAGACGCTGGCGCCCCTGGTGGTCGAAGACAGCGCCAGTTTCCGCCGCTCTCTGGCGCGCGAACCGGTGGGCGTGGTCTTCATCGTGGCGCCCTGGAACTATCCTTACCTGACCACGATCAACACGCTGGCCCCGGCGTTGATGGCGGGGAACACGGTGGTGCTGAAACATGCCAGCCAGACGCTTCTGGTCGGCGAGCGTCTGGCCGAGGCGTTCCATGCGGCGGGCGTGCCTGCGGATGTGTTCCAGAACGTGGTTCTGGACCATGCCACGACCGAACGGCTGATCGCGACGCGGTCCTTTGGCTTTGTCAATTTCACCGGCTCGGTCGGTGGCGGTCAGGCGATGGAACGGGCGGCGGCAGGTACATTCACGCCGCTGGGCCTGGAACTTGGCGGCAAGGACCCCGGCTATGTGCGCGAGGATGCGAATGTCGATGCGGCCATCGACACGCTGATGGACGGCGCCATGTACAACGCCGGTCAATGCTGCTGCGGGATCGAGCGGATCTATGTGCATGAAAGGCACTATGACCGCTTTGTCGACGGCGCCGTGGCCTGGACGTCGGGGCTGAAGCTGGGCAATCCGTTCGATGCGGCGACAACCCTTGGCCCGATGGCCAACAAGCGCTTTGCCGCCGTCGTGCGCGACCAGATCGCCGAGGCCGTCGCCAAGGGCGCCAAGGCGCTGATCGACCCCAAACTCTTCCCCGCCGACGATGGCGGCGCCTACCTTGCCCCACAGGTGCTGGTAGGGGTCGATCATTCGATGAAGGTGATGATGGAGGAAAGCTTTGGCCCCGTCGTCGGCATCATGAAGGTCTCGGACGACGAGGAAGCGATCCGGCTGATGAACGACAGCCCTTACGGCCTGACCGCCAGCATCTGGACGAGTGACTATGACACCGCCGCCGCCATCGGCGCCCGGATCGAGACCGGCACGGTCTTCATGAACCGTGCCGACTATCTGGACCCGGCCCTGTGCTGGACCGGCTGCAAGGACACCGGGCGCGGCGGATCGCTCTCTTACCTCGGCTTCCATTCGGTGACCCGTCCGAAATCCTACCATCTGAAGAAAGTGTGATGCGATGGCCCATTCTGTACCCAATCGTAACTGGTCCTATCCGACCGCGATCAAGTTTGGTGTCGGCCGGATGTCCGAACTGGCCGAACATTGTGCCGCAGTCGGGCTGAAAAAGCCGCTTTTCGTCACCGACAAGGCGCTGGCCGCGCTGCCGATCACCGCGGCGGCACTGGATGTGCTGGACAAGGCGGGGCTGGGCCGCGCCCTTTTTTCCGAGGTCGACCCCAACCCCAACGAAGGCAACATGGCCGCCGGGATCGCCGCCTACAGGGCGGGCGGGCATGACGGGGTCATCTGCTTTGGCGGCGGCTCGGCGCTGGATCTGGGCAAGATGATCGCGCTGATGGCCGGGCAGCGGGCCGACCTGTCGGTCTGGGATCTGGAGGATATCGACGATTGGTACACACGCGCCGATGCCGGGAAGATCGCGCCGATCATCGCTGTGCCGACCACCGCCGGAACCGGGTCCGAGGTCGGGCGCGCGGGCGTGCTGACCAATAGCCTGACCCACAAGAAAAAGATCATCTTCCACCCCAAACTGATGCCCGCCGTCACCATCTGCGACCCTGCGCTGACCGTCGGCATGCCGAAATTCATCACCGCGGGCACCGGCATGGATGCGCTGGCCCATTGCCTGGAGGCCTACTCAAGCCCCTTCTATCACCCGATGAGCCAGGGCATCGCGCTGGAAGGCATGCGGCTGGTCTTTGAAAACCTGGTCAAGGCCTATGAAAACCCCAATGATCTTGATGCCCGCGCCCATATGATGAGTGCGGCAGCCATGGGCGCGGTCGCCTTCCAGAAGGGGTTGGGGGCGATCCACAGCCTCAGCCATCCGGTGGGCGCGGTCTATAACACTCACCATGGCACGACCAATGCCGTGGTCATGCCGATGGTGCTGGACTTCAACCGTCAGGCGATCGAGGCGCGGATCGAGGCCGCCGCCGCCTATCTGGGCATCGCGGGCGGCTTTGCCGGGTTCCACGAACGGGTGATGGAATTGCGCGCGGCGCTGAACATTCCGGCCAACCTGTCGGCCATGGGCGTGCAATATGCCGACCTGGACCGGCTGACCGACATGGCGCTGGAAGATCCGTCCTGCGGCGGCAATCCGGTCGAGATGACGCGCGAAAATACAAGGGCGCTGTTCGAGGCCTGTATGTAAGGCAGCGGGGGGGGCTGTCTGCCCCCCCCCCAGTCCATTGGTCTCTCGGACCAATGGCGATACCAATGGACTACCCCCCGAGGATATTTCAGAACTGATGAAGGGGCTGAATGGCGGAGCGGGTCGAGATTGCGGTGATCGGAGCGGGGATCATCGGTCTGGCCATCGCCCATCGGCTGGCGGGGGCCGGGCGCGAGGTGCTGGTAATCGACCCAGAACCGCCGGGGTCGGGGGCAAGCTTCGGCAATGCGGGCGTCATCGCCGACTATGCGGTCGAGCCGGTCGGAACGCCGGATGTGCTCTGGTCCCTGCCCCGGCTTTTGTTCAGCCGCCAGTCGCCCCTGGCGATCCGTCATGCCGAGGCGCTGACGCTGGCGCCCTGGCTCATGCGCTTTGTCCGCCAGTCGCTGCCCGGTGCCGCGCGGCGAAACGGGCAGGTGCTGGCCGGGCTGGTGGCCGATGCGGGCGACAGGTGGCGGGAACTGGCAGAGGCGGTCGGGGGAGGCGATCTGTTGCGCGCGGCGGGCTGCGTCTATTGGTATCGCAGCGATGCCGCTTGGCGCGATGCGGCGGGAACTCTGGCCCTGCGGCGGGGATTGGGCGTGGTGGCCGAGCCGCTGTCGGCCACGGCACTGCAAGCGTTGGAGCCGGGCCTGCCTGTCCGGGGCGGCGGCGGCATTCATTTTCCGCAGGTGCTGAGCCTTTCGGACCCAGGCGTCATGGTCGGGCATCTGGCCCGGGCGACATGGGCAAGGGGGGCCGCGCTTCGCACTGCGCGGGTCACGGGGCTGGAGGCGGCGGCGCAGGGCGTTCGGCTGACCGGGCCGGGGCTGGACCTGACCGCGCGCCATGCGATCATCGCGGCGGGCGCGCGGTCCGCGCCGCTGGCGCGCATGGCCGGCGATCCCGTGCCGCTGGACACCGAGCGCGGCTATCATCTGGAATGGGACGGTGCCGAAGCCCCCGTCACCCGCCCGGTCTGTCCGATTGATCTGGGCTTTTACTTCTGCCCGATGCGGGGCCGCCTGCGGGTGGCGGGCACGGTCGAGCTGGGCGGGATCAATGCGCGCCCCTCTCCTCACCGGCTCAGGCGGATCGAGGCGGGTGTGGGCCAGGTCTTTCCCAGCCTTGGCCCCCCGGATCGCAGCTGGATGGGTCTGCGCCCTTCGGTCCCCGACAGTCTGCCGGTGATCGGGCGGGCGCGGGGTGTTGCAGGCGTCATCCATGCCTTTGGTCATGGTCATCTGGGCATGACCCTGGCGCCCCTGACGGCAGAGCTGGTCGAGGCCTGTCTGGCGGGCCGCGATGACCCGCGCCTGACGCCGTTGCATCCGGCACGATTCTAGGCGGCGGGGCGCCAGAACCATCCCGAAATGCGCAACAATCCCGCAGTCGCGTTGACAGCCCATGCGCATCGGCGCATGAGGGGGCGGATTTGAAAAGAGGCGGATCATGAAGATTGCAATGATCGGGACGGGCTATGTCGGGCTGGTGTCCGGCGTCTGTTTTTCGGACTTCGGCCATCAGGTCGTGTGCGTGGACAAGGATCCGCGCAAGATCGAGATGCTGAAGGCCGGCGAGGTTCCGATCTATGAGCCGGGGCTGGACACTTTGATGGCCAAGAATGTCGCGGCGGGGCGCCTGTCATTTACCGGCGATCTGGCGGCGGCCGTGGACGGGGCGGATGCGGTCTTCATCGCGGTCGGCACGCCCACCCGCCGGGGCGACGGCCATGCCGACCTGACCTATGTGATGGCGGCTGCCGAGGAAATCGGCCGGGCGCTGACCGGTTATGCCGTCATCGTCACCAAATCGACGGTGCCGGTCGGCACCAACCACGCCGTGGCCGAAGCGGCGCGCGCCGCTGCCCCCGAGGCCGAGTTCGACGTTGCCTCGAACCCCGAGTTCCTGCGCGAAGGGGCGGCGATCGACGATTTCATGCGCCCCGACCGGGTCGTGGTGGGGGTGACATCCGACCGCGCCAAGGCGGTGATGGGCGAGGTTTACCGGCCGCTCTTCCTGCGCGATTTCCCGATCCTCTATACCGATCTCGAAACCGCCGAGATGATCAAATATGCGGCCAACGCCTTTCTCGCGACCAAGATCACCTTCATCAATGAAATCGCCACCCTGTGCGAAAAGGTCGGCGCGGATGTAAAGCAGGTGTCCAAGGGCATCGGGCTGGATGGCCGGATCGGCAACAAGTTCCTGCATGCGGGGCCGGGCTATGGCGGGTCGTGCTTTCCGAAGGACACGCAGGCGCTGGCCCGCACCGCGCAGGAATATGCAGCACCCATGCAGATCGTCGAGACGGTCATCAAGGTGAACGAGGAAATCAAGCGGCGCATGGTGACCAAGATCATGGACCTGTGCGACGGGTCGGTGAACGGCAAGACCGTGGCCGTGCTGGGCGTGACCTTCAAGCCCAACACCGACGACATGCGCGATGCGCCGTCCCTGACCATCGTGCCCGCACTGGTGGGCGGCGGGGCCAAGGTGCGCGCCGTCGATCCGCAGGGCCAGCGCGAGGGCAGGCACCTGTTGCCGGGCGTCGACTGGGCATCGGATGCCTATGAGGCGGCCAAGGGCGCCGATATCGTGGTGATCCTGACCGAATGGAACGAATTCCGCGCGCTGGACCTGAAAAAACTGGCGGGTGCCATGGCCCATGCCCGCATGGCCGACCTGCGCAATGTCTATTCGGCGGCGGACGCCAAGCGCGCGGGCTTTGCCGCCTATGCGGGCGTCGGCCGGTAGGTCAATTCAGATGCGGCGCCCCTGACGGGGCGCCATTCCTTTTGTCTCGCGGCCCCGCGCTGGCGCACGGGACCACTCCGGCGTGCCTTCGGCGAGGATATTTGGGCCACAATGAAAGGTCGGGCTTGCCGGGCCGTTTCGGTGAGGGAGGAACTCACCTTTAAGTCTTATATACATGATAATCAATGAATATTTTAAGTTCTATTTTTGAAATACCCCCAATAGTACCCCCAGATCGGGTTTGTAGTCTGGATTTGCCGGAACCCGTTGCTACGGTGAAGCTGCTCGGACAGCGG
Source organism: uncultured Frigidibacter sp. (assembly GCA_964553145.1). Taxonomy (GTDB): domain Bacteria; phylum Pseudomonadota; class Alphaproteobacteria; order Rhodobacterales; family Rhodobacteraceae; genus TMP-24. Next base: position 5,722 of record CAZKJZ010000133.1, read on the forward strand.
CCCGATTAGCCGTCTCTGCGCCCGAGTAGTCGATGCCGATCGTTCGGGCGAAAGCTGGCGTCCCTCCGGTCATGGCGCATCATAGCTGAGTTTGATCAGCGGCCTCACTTCAATCGCCGCCCGGAAGCAAAGACAGACCAAGTTCCCCAAGGAAACCATTGTGCCTCGACGTCGCCTCCCGCACCTGTTTCTCGATCTCGAGCAACTCCCTGTGGGTTTCTGCCAGTTCTGGACCTGTCGCGTATTCGTGCCGCTCCGAGTGCTCGTTTAGGCCACTTGGCGT
>CAZKJZ010000134.1:0-5916 GCA_964553145.1 uncultured Frigidibacter sp.
ACGCACGGGTTCATGGGTGGCCTGAACTGGCATGCCCAACAGTCGATCGCCCGGCTGGAGGCCGCCTATCCGCAGCTGAAGTTCGTACTGGCCACGGCGGGCGAAGCAGGCAAACAGGTCAGCGATCTGGAAGATATGATGGCCACCCGCAATATCGACGGGCTGGTGGTGCTGCCCTTTGAAAGCGAACCGCTGACCGCGCCGGTCAAGGCGGTGAAGGATGCGGGCAAATGGGTGACGGTGGTTGATCGCGGCCTGTCGGTCGAAGGGATCGAGGATCTTTATGTCGCGGGTGACAACACCGCCTTTGGCCGGGTTGCAGGCGAATATTTCAAGGCCAACCTGAAATCCGGGTCCAAGGTCGTTCTGCTGCGCGGCATCCCGACGACGCTGGACAATGAACGGGTCGATGCGTTCGAAAAGGCCATCGAAGGGTCGGGCATCGAGATCCTGGACAAGCAGCACGGCAACTGGAACCGCGATGACGCCTTTACCGTCATGCAGGATTATCTGTCGAAATACGACCATATCGACGCGGTCTGGGCGGCGGACGATGACATGGCCATCGGCGTGATGGAGGCAATCGCCCAGGCCGGCCGCGAAAAGGAAATGTGGATCATCGGCGGCGCCGGGATGAAGGAAATCGTCAAGCGGATCATGGACAAGGACCCGCAATTGCCGGTCGATGTCACCTATCCGCCGGCGCTGATTTCGGCCGCGATCGAAATGACGGCGCTGCGCTTCGTGTCCTCGACGCCGGTCTATGGCCGCTTCATCATCGGCTCGACCCTGATCACGCCGGAAAATGCGGCGCGGTTCTACTTCCCGGACAGCCCGTACTGATCGGCTGATCCCGTGTGAAGACCACCCCGGCGCCCATCGGGCGCCGGGGGATGCGGTCAGAAATCGACCGCCAGGCCCTTTTTCTCCCAATCACCAAACCGTACGGGGTCCGGCCCGTCGCGCCCGCCCAGCTCGGTCGGCAGGCCGGGCGTTCCTGCAGCAGCGCGGCGGCGGGCCTCGGCCTCGTCCAGGGCGCGCCGGGCGGCTGGGGACAGTTTGGTCGGCTCTTGGGACATGACTCTCTCGGCGCTTGTCTGGCCTCTTACCCTCATATAGGGCCGGGAAAAGCGCAGGCAAAGGGGAAAGCATGGATCAGGCAACGGCGGTCAGGCAGGCGGCGCTGCATCTGGTCTTGGGCGTTACCGAGGGGCGGTTGGCCCTGTCGGACCAGATGGCCGCGGGGGCCTTGCAGGCGCTGGCGCCAGCCGACCGGGCGCGGGCGCAGCGGCTGGCCTTGACCGCCTTGCGCCACATCGGCCCTGCCGACCTGATCCTGCGGCCCTTCCTGCGCAAGGAACCGCCGCCCGAGGTGCGGGCGATCCTGCGGCTGGCGGTAGCCGAGATCATGTGCGAGGGCGCGGCGGCGCATGGGGTGGTCAATTCCGCCGTTCTTTTGGCCCGGGCCGGAGGCCTGCGGACCGAGGGGCTGACCGGGCTGGTCAATGCGGTTCTGCGCAAGGTGGCCGATCTGCCGCCCGATCTGATCGCCGCCAAGGGGCCGCAGGCGCTGCCGGGCTGGCTGCGCGGGCGGCTGATGTCGGCCTGGGGCAAGGCCGCGACGATTGCCATGGAACGCGCCCATGCGGCGGGTGCGCCGGTCGACCTGACCCCGCGCGACGGCGATGCGGCGGCACTGGCCGCGCGGGTTGGCGGCACGGCACTGCCGACCGGATCGGTCAGGCTGGCCGCGCAGCTACAGATTTCCGCCCTGCCGGGCTTCGCCGAAGGCGACTGGTGGGTGCAGGATGCGGCCGCGGCCCTTGCCGCGCGGGCGCTGCAGGTGCAGCCAGGTGACCGGGTGCTGGACCTTTGTGCTGCGCCGGGCGGCAAGACCATGCAGCTGGCGGCGGCGGGGGCGGAGGTGACCGCGCTGGACCTGTCGCCGGCCCGCATGGCGCGGGTAAAGGACAATCTGGCCCGCACCGGGCTGGCGGCGCGTCTGACCGTGGCCGATGCGCTGGACTGGCCGGGCGAGGGCGCCCCCTTTGACGCGATACTGCTGGACGCGCCCTGTTCGGCGACCGGCACCATCCGCCGCCATCCCGACCTGCCGCTGGTGCGTGATGCGTCGGGGCTGAAGGACATTGCCAGCCTTCAGGCCCGGCTGATCGACCGGGCGCTGGACCTTTTGGCCCCCGGTGGACGGTTGGTCTTTGCCACCTGCTCGCTTTTGCCGCCAGAGGGCGAGGATCAGGTCAAGGCGGCGCTCGGGCGTCATCCGGGCCTGACCCCGGACCGCGCGGCGGTCGCAGCCCTGCCCGGCATCGACCCCGGTTGGCTGACCCTCGAAGGCGGCCTGCGGCTCAGGCCCGACTATTGGCCTGACCTGGGCGGGATGGACGGGTTTTATCTGGCGGCGCTGCGTAAGGCGCAAGGCTGAGCGCATCCAGAAAGAAAGAATTCGGAGTTTTTTAAAAACTCCGAAACCGGGCCTGTACAGGCTCCGGTCCGATTTCTACAGAAATCGGTGCCCGGCGTCGGCCCGGTCGATCCGCCACAGAATGGCGGCGGCGGCCAGGGCCAGGCCCACGCCGATCAGCGCCGCCAGCCCATAGCCTGCAAGGGCGGTGCCCAGCGCAAAGGCCAACGCGGTGCAGGCGTCGGCCATGATCCGCTGCAGGGACATCAGCGATGACCCGGCCCCCGGGCGGTCGGCCATCAGGTCCTGCAGATAGGCTATGGGCAGCGTCAGGATCATCGCCCCGCCCAGCGACGCAGGCAGGATCAAGAGCCACACCAGCGAACTGCCTGCCAGAAACGGCAACAGGGCGACATGCATCGCATAGATCGCCGTCCCCAGCGCGATCAGCCGCTCGCGCCGGACCCGGTGCTGGACCAGGGCCAGCGCCAGCATGAACGGCACCTCGGCCCCCGCGACCCCGCCTGCGAACCAGCCGATATCGCCCGGACCACGGCCCGCAGCCGTAAAGGTCAGGCCGGTCAGCGCCATGTAAAGGCCGGTCAGCCCGCCGACCGCACCCAGCAGCGCCACGCGCAGCAACAGCGCCGGGTCGCCAAAGCTGCGCAGGCTTTGGATCAGGCCGGGGGCCGCCCCACGATCTTCGGCCCAGTCATCCTCGATCCCCCTTGGCCAGGCCCAGAGGATCAGCGCCAGCATCAGAATGCTGAGGCCAAAAGACAGGGCATAGACAGAGGTCAGACCAACGCCCAGCCGAAAGGCCAGCGCCCAAAGCGGCAGGACCAGGACAAAGGGCAGGGCAAAAACCGCACGGATCGAGGACATGATCGCCCCCTCGGCGCGTGGCCCATAACGGCGGGCCGACAGGCGGGCCAGCGCAAAGGACTGCGGCCAGATCGTGCCGCCAACCGGGAAGGCGATCAGATGGGCATAGATGAAGCTGCCCTTGCCGGGAAACAGGGTCACCGCCAGCCCGGCGGTGATATAGATCGCCAGGCTCGCCGCCGCGACATGGCGGCGTTCGACATGATGGTCTGACAGGATGCCGGTCGTCAGCGCCGCCGCGACGCCCACAACTGCCGCACCCGCCAGAAGCAAGGCATAGGAAGAATGCGTCAGGCCGAAATGCTCGATCCCCACCACCGACTGATAGGGCACGACCGAACAGATGACACAGCCGAACAGGAACAAAAGGATCGCGGTCAGCCGCAGGCCGGGGTCGGCAAGGATGGTGCGCAGGGGGCTCAGCATCGTCTAATCCGGGATTACCTTGCCGGGGTTCATGATGCCCTTGGGATCGATCAGCGCCTTGATCCCGCGCATCAGATCCAGCGCCACCGGGTCCTTGCGCCGGGCCATGGTGGCGCGTTTCATCAGACCGATGCCATGTTCGGCGGAAAAGCTGCCGCCCAGCGCGGCGACGATATCCTCGACCGCCTCGACAATCCGGTCCTTCAGCGCAGCGTCACCCCCTGTGGGAAGGACAGAGTAATGCAGGTTGCCGTCGCCCAGATGCGCCACCGTCACGGTCCGCGCGCCGGGGTCAAGCATGGCCAGTCCGGCAATAGCACGGTCAAGGAAGGCGCCGACCTTGTCCAGCGGAACGGCGATGTCGGTGTCGATGGTCAGACCCGACGCCATCATGATGCTGGCCGCCGCCTCGCGCCGCGCCCAGATTGCGCTGCGCTGCGCCTCGGACCCGGCCAGATAGGCGTCGATCAGCAGGCCTTCCCCCATCAGCCGCGCCAGAGCGTCTTCCAGCAGAACCGTCAGCGGCACACGACCCTGATCGTCGGGGGTGCAGTCGCGCGGGGCGCTGGCGCCCAGTTCGACAAGGATCGTCACTTCATGGATGTCAGGAAAGGGCAGGCCAACCTCGGGCCGCATCCGCTGCAACTGTTCCTGATACGAGCGTGGCATGATTTCAAACGCCTCGACCAGCCCGCCGGTGTCCTGCTGCAGCCGGTTCAGCAAGGTCAGCGCCGCGTCCAGCGAGGGGACGGCCAGCATCGCCGTCGCATGGGCGCGGGGGGCGGGCACCAGCTTCATCACCGCCGCCGTGATCACGCCCAGCGTCCCCTCGGCGCCGATGAACAGCTGTTTCAGATCATAGCCGGTATTGTCCTTGTGAAGCGCGCTCATCAGCTCCATCACCCGCCCGTCGGGCAACACCACCTCCAGCCCCAGACAGAGGGCGCGGGTCGAGCCATAGCGCAGCACGTTCGACCCGCCGGCATTGGTCGACAGGACCCCGCCGATCATCGCAGAACCGCGCGCGCCGAACCATAGGGGGAAGTAAAGACCCTGCTCGGCCGCCGCCTCGTGCAGGCGGGACAGGATCACCCCCGCTTCGACCACAGCGATGCGGGCGTCGGGCCTGATCTCTCGGATGCGGTTCATCCGTTCGACCGACAGCATCAGCGCGCCATCGGCGACCGTGGCGCCGGTGATCCCGGTGCGGCCCGCGCAGGGTACCACCGCCACACCGTGCCGCCCGGCCAGCCGCAGGATCGCCGCAACCTGATCGCGGTCGGCGGGCCGCAGCACGGCCAGCGGCTGCCAGTCGAAATCGCCCATCCAGTCGCGGCCATAGGGGGCGGCCTCCTGTCCCGTCAGGACATGGGCGGCGCCCAGAAGGGCGCGAAGGTCATCAAGAAGGGCGGTCATCACAGCTACACCTGTCGCCGGCCAGTCAACAGGGTTGCGGGTGATTTGACCAGAGGCGAAAGACGCCAGCACCTTGCCGGGGCCACTGTGGGGCGGCCCCGGCGGGGTGGGTTCAGCCCTTTTTCAGGCAGCGGCTGCCCAGAAGTTCGGCGATCTGCACCGCGTTCAGGGCGGCGCCCTTGCGCAGGTTGTCCGAAACGCACCACAGGTTCAGGCCGTTGTCGATGGTCGAATCCTGCCGCACACGGCTGACATAGGTCGCATATTCGCCGACGCATTCGATCGGCGTGATATAGCCGCCCGGTTCGCGCTTATCGACCAGCATGACGCCCGGCGCTTCGCGCAGGATGTCCTGCGCCTCTTGCCAGTCAAGGAACTCCTCGGTCTCGATATTCACCGATTCCGAATGACCGACAAAGACCGGCACGCGCACGCAGGTCGCGGTGACCTTGATCGACTTGTCCAGAATCTTCTTGGTCTCGGCCACCATTTTCCATTCTTCCTTGGTGGACCCGTCGTCCAGGAAGACATCGATATGGGGGATGACGTTGAAGGCGATCTGCTTGGTGAATTTCTTCGGCGGAACTTCCGACACCGGGTTGTAGATCGACTTGGTCTGATCCCACAGCTCGTCAATCCCTGCCTTGCCCGCGCCCGACACCGATTGATAGGTCGAGACGACCACGCGCGTGATCTTTGCCCGGTCATGCAACGGCTTCAGCGCCACGACCATCTGCGCGGTCGAGCAGTTGGGGTTGGCGATGATG
>CAZKJZ010000135.1:0-2757 GCA_964553145.1 uncultured Frigidibacter sp.
TATTTCCCGATGATCTTCACGCTCTTCTGTTTCATCGTCTTTTCGAACTTCCTGGGCCTGATCCCCGGCGCCTTTACCCCCACCTCGCATGTGGCGGTCACGGCGATCATGGCGGTTCTGGTCTTCCTGTTCGTGACGATCCTGGGCTTTGCCAAGAACGGCATGCATTTCCTGGGCCTTTTCTGGGTCTCGTCGGCGCCCCTGGCGCTGCGCCCGGTTCTGGCGGTGATCGAGCTGATTTCCTACTTCGTCCGCCCGGTCAGCCACTCGATCCGACTTGCCGGCAACATGATGGCCGGCCACGCGGTGATCAAGGTCTTTGCCGCCTTTGCGCCGCTGGTCCTGTTTTCGGCCGTCGGCTGGGCGGTGACGCCGCTGTCGATCCTGGCGATCGTCGCCATGTATGCGCTTGAAATTCTGGTGGCCTTTATCCAGGCCTATGTCTTCACCATTCTGACCTGTGTCTATCTCAAGGATGCGCTGCATCCGGGCCACTAAGGTCTGAACCTGAACCAACCTATCACTTCCACCGTAAGGAGAACCGAAATGGAACTGATCGCACTCGGCAAATTCATCGGCGCTGGTCTGGCTTGCATCGGCATGGGCGGCTCGGCCATGGGCGTGGGCAATGTCGCCGGCAACTTCCTGGCTGGCGCGCTGCGCAACCCGTCGGCGGCTGCCGGTCAGACCGCGACCCTCTTCATCGGCATCGCCTTTGCCGAAGCGCTGGGGATCTTCTCGTTCCTCGTCGCACTTCTGCTGATGTTCGCCGTCTGATCCTGACTGACCCATCCTTACGGCCGGGCAGGCGCGCCAGCGCGCGCTTGCCCGCGATGTAATCCGGGCTTCTGGGGGACGATATGACGGACACCACCACCACTGCCGCTGATGCGGCCGCGACCACGGCAGAGGCCGTTGGCGAGGCTGCCGGTCACGCGGCCGAGGCTGCAGGCCATTCGGCAGGCATGCCGCAGCTTGATTTCGCGACCTTCCCCAACCAGATCTTCTGGCTGGTTGTCGCACTGATCGTGATCTATTTCGTCCTGGCCAAGGTCGCCCTGCCGCGCATCGGCGGAATCCTGTCGGATCGTCAGGGCCGGATCACCAGCGATATTGCCGCTGCAGACGCGCTGAAGAAGCAGGCGGTCGAGGCTGAAAAGGCCTATAATCAGGCGCTGATCGACGCGCGGGCCGAAGCGGCCAAGATCGTCGCTGCGGCCCGGGCCGACATTCAGGCCGATCTCGACAAGGCCACCGCCAAGGCGGATGCCGAAATCGCGGCGCGCACGGCGGAATCCGCCAAGCGGATCGACGAGGTGCGCGCAGGTGCTGCGGCTGCGGTTGGCGAAGTGGCCAAGGATACTGCCGAAGCCATCGTTGCCGCCCTGGGCGGTTCGGCAGATGCCAAGGCCGTTGCCGCGGCGGTTGCCGCGCGGATGAAAGGGTAAGGCGATGAAGAAACTTGCAATTGCCCTTACCCTGGCCGCGACCCCGCTGATGGCGGCGGAAGAGGCCGAGCCCTTCTTCACCCTGCGCTCGACCGAGTTCGTCGTCACGATCGCCTTCCTGATCTTTCTGGGCGTCCTGCTGAAAGTGGGCGTGCCGGGGCTGATCGGCGGCCTTCTGGACAAGCGCGCCGAAGGGATCAAGGCTGACCTTGATGCCGCAAAGGCGCTGCATGACGATGCTAAGGCGCTTCTGGCCTCGTACGACAAGAAGAAGGCCGAAATGCAGGCCCAGGCCACGCAGATCGTCGAGACCGCCAAGCGCGAGGCGATGGATGCGGCCGAACAGGCCAAGCTTGACCTCAAGGCCTCGATCGCGCGCCGCCTGCAGGCAGCGCAGGATCAGATCGCCTCGGCCGAGGCATCGGCCGTGCGTGAAGTGCGCGACAGCGCCATTCAGGTCGCGGTCGCAGCGGCGGGCGATGTCATCGCCGGCGGCATGACGGCGGCCGATCGCGGCAAGCTGATCGATGCGGCCATCGGCGAGGTCGAGGCCAAGCTGCACTAAGCGGCGCCCCGTTACAGACAGGAACGCCCGGACCGATGGTCCGGGCGTTTTCTTTTGCGGCCGACGGGGGGCGGCCCCTCAGCGGTTGGGGATGATCATGATCTCGACCCGGCGGTTCTGCGCGCGGCCAGATTCAGACAGGTTCGAGGCGATCGGCTGGTTTTCCCCCATGCCGTAAGCCACGACCCGCGCCGGGCTGACGCCGCCCTGGGTCAGGACCGAGGCCACGGCGCTGGCGCGGCGCTGCGACAGATCCTGGTTATAGGCAGCAGCCCCGGTATTGTCGGTGTGGCCCACAACCTCGACATGGGTGTTGGGGTAACGGTTGATGCTGGAGGCGACAGTGAAGAGGTCGCGCATGATGCCCTGCTGCACGGCGGCACTGTCGACCGGGAACAGAATCCCCTCGGGCATGATCACCCGAAGCTGGTTGCCGTCGTTCACGATCCGCACGCCACTGGTGGTGATGTCGCGCTGCAGTTCGGACGCCTGCTTGTCCAGCACATTGCCATAGATGCCGCCCGCCAGGCCGCCGACGATGGCGCCGCCGATGGCGCGGTCCAGCGCCTTGTCATTATGGTCCGCCGTGGCGACACCCGCGATCGCCCCCAGCGCCGCGCCGGTCATGGCGCCGTTGCGGGTGCGCTGATAGGGGTCGTTGGGATTATAGGTCCCGGCGGGAACGCAGGCCGACAAAGCGACCGCGCCCATCAGCGCCGGGATCAGGAAGTTGGTCTTACGCAT
>CAZKJZ010000135.1:2857-5911 GCA_964553145.1 uncultured Frigidibacter sp.
CGCGGATGGCCCAGCGCGCCCTCGCCCCCGTCACAGGGGATTTTCCAGACATTGATCACTTCGGTCTCGGGCGCGGGGATCGGCATCGGCTGCTCCGTCAGGCTGGGGCCGGATCAGGCCCGGCGGTCGCGTCCATCATAAGGATCGGCGGGCAGCGGGCAAGATCGACCTGCACCTCCACAGGTGAAAAGAGGGGCTCTGCCCCGGCGCCTGCGGCGCCTCCCCGGGATATTTCCGGACAGAAAATGGGGCGTCTCATTTTCTGTCCGGAAATATCCTCGCCGAAGGCAACCGAGCGGCCCCGTGCGTCAGCGCGGGGCCGCGAGAGGAAAGGAGTGGCGCCCCGCCAGGGGCGCCGCCATAGTGTCAGAGAGCCAGAAGCGGGCCCAGCGCCTGACCGGCCAGGATATGCATGTGATAATGCGGCACTTCCTGATGGCTGTCGGGTCCGGCGTTGCTGATCACGCGGTAACCGGCCCCGCCCGCCCCGGGCGACAGGTGCAAGGTCCGGCAGATGGTCGCCACGGCGCGGGTGAAATCGGCAATCTCTGCGGGACTGGCCGTTTCGGCAAAGTGGTCATAGGTCACATAGGCCCCTTTGGGGATCACCAGCACATGGACGGCGGCCTGCGGGCGCACATCGTGAAAGGCCAGGCTGTGTTCGGTTTCCAGCACCGTCCGGTTCGGGATCTCGCCGCGCAGGATGCGGGCGAAGATGTTCTGGGGGTCATAGCTATAGGGCATGGGCGGACCTCAGTCGGTGAAAAGATGCGGGGTATCGGCAAGCGGGCGTGCCTGGTCGACCGGAAGCCCCAGGAATTCGGCTATGGCTGCGGCGTTGACCTCGGCGGCAGCTGTCTCGGCCATCTGAAAGACATGGGGCAACCCGGCCCCCAGAATGCGGTCGCGTTCAAAGGTCACGTCGAACCGCACGGTCGGCAAGAGGGCCGCCATCGTCTCGTCTGTCGTGCCCTGCCCCGCCAGCCCGACGCGGCGGGCATGGCCGGAAAGGTAGGTGTCGCTGAAGGCACAGTCGATCAGCAACAGCCGCACCTCGGCCTCGTCGGCATAAAGGTCGCGGATCAGCTCGAACTCTGCCGGATCGACGCAGATCGCCAGCCGGTCACCTCCGGAATGATCGAACAGCCGCCTGAGAAGCGACCGGCGGTGGCGGTTGCGTTTGGCCAGCGTCCGTTCGGCGCCGCCAAGATCGGGCAGGCGGGTTGCCTCTTCGCTGAACAGATAGTCGATGACGGGCAGGCCCGTCTGACCGCGCAGCGCCTCGGCCAGACGCTTGGCCACATGCCATTTCTTGCAGGCCAGCACAAAAAGCGTGCGACCTCGCCCGATGCTGGCCTCGGCCTCCCAGAAGCGGGGGGCAAAGCGGCGGCCTTCGCGGCCGCGGCCGGTCAGGAACTGATGCAGCTTGCGGCCTTCGGTCGACAGGGGCGGCAGGGTCGCGGCATCGTCGGTATAAAGCGCGCCCAGCCGCGCCTTCAGCCCGCGCGCGCCGGGGCTGATCTTGCGGGCAAAAAGGTAGTCCTGCGCGACCAGCAGGTCATACTGATCATTGTAGAAATTCACCGGCATCCCGTAGTCGGTGAACATCAGGAAGGTCAGCGTCCGGCTTTGCAGTTCGGGCGCGGGCACCAGATGGCGCACCAGCGTCTGAAAGAAGGTCTCGTCCGGTATCCAGGTGGTGCGGAACCAGCGCAGGATGTCGGGCCGCGCCGCGCAAAAGGCCAGCACCGCCTCGATCGTGCGGCGGCGCAGGCACCACCATTGGCTGCCGATCATCATCTGCAGTTCGGGCGGTATCGGACGTTTCCATCCCATGCGCTTTTGCAATTCATACCAGCGGTAGAACAGCCATTTCCGCGTCCGTTCATTGAACGGATGACGATAGATCAGCCGGTCCTCGCGCAGGCCGGTCTTGATCCAGCCGCTGTCGAAAAAGTCGAAACTTTCGACGAAGTCCGCCTCATGCTCGTCCAGCCAGGCATGGACATAATGGGCGGGCTTGATCGGCATGCAGTCGCCCGACAGAAGATAGAAATGCGTGGCACCGGGAAAGGCGGCCTCGGCCGCGATGGTCGCATTCAGCGTCGCCTGTACCAGGCTCCATTCCCCCCAGCCGCAGCGGACCCGGCGGCGGGCGAAGGTGACGCGCGGATTGTCCTTCAGCGCCGCGCGGATGCGGGCAAAGTCCGCGGCCGGTGCCCGGGCGTCAAAATGGATGGCCATGAAATCGCCCGCCGCCGTCAGCCGTTCGGCCTGGGCGATCACATCGTCCGGGTCCTTGTGGCACAAAAGGATATAGGCGATCCGCGCCATCTTCCCCGCTGCTTTTGCCTGTTGTTGCCTGTTAAAGGCTAAATAGTGCCAACTGCCGTTGAAATGACAGCATTTCTTTGCTTCTCTGCCACCATAGTGCGAGTGACAGGTTAGTGAAGGAACGGATATGGGTTTTCCCGGCACCTGGATGACGGAAAGCGAAAGCATGGTGTACCGGGTAGTCCCGAAGTGCGCCTGCTCGTCCATCGGTCAGATCATGTATTATTCCGACCATGGCCGGTTCTACGAGGGCGACATCCACGATGCGACCGCAGGCCTGCATAAATGGGCGCAGGACCCCAGCCAGCCGCTGATCGAGGCGAATGTCCGCGCCCACAAAAGCTTTGCCTTCACCTGTGTCCGCAACCCCTATACGCGCATCCTGTCGTCCTATTTCGACAAGATCGCGGGCGTGCAGCGCAACGGCAAACGCTATCGCGGCAATCTGGTGCCGATGCTGGCGCAGAAATACGGGATCGAGGTCGGCAGCCCCGACAACGGCTTTGACTATGACCAGATCGCCAGCTTCCGCCGCTTTCTTCTGTTCGCGCGCGACACGATCCGCTGGCGCCGCCCGATGGAGCCGGACATCCATTGGTCGGCCATGTCGGGCCATGTCGCCACCTACATCGCCAATGGTGGGCGCTATGACCATATTTTCTTTACCGAAAAATTCGACGAGGGCATGCAGAAGGTGCTGGACCGGGTCACGACCCCGGT
>CAZKJZ010000136.1:0-5891 GCA_964553145.1 uncultured Frigidibacter sp.
CGGATCACCGCCAGCGCCCCCAATTCACTGGCCGGCGAACGGGTCTGACGCCGTTCCGCCTGGGTGGGGTTTCACCGCCTTGCGGGTGTGCCCGGCTGGCCGCAAAATGACCGCATGTGTCAGTCTTGTGGCAATGTTGCCGTTTGGGAACCCGAACCGGGCCTTCCGCCATCATAGGTTCTTCACAAAACCCAAGTCTTGTCTGTGTCGTTCCGCATTCTTGCCCGATTTGGCGCCGATACCGTCCCTCGGCGGGCAAATGTATAACTAGGGTGCACAATGGACCGGCTCACGGAAATGGAAGCCTTCGCCACTGTCGTAGACCAGGGGGGGTTTACGGATGCGGCAAAAAAGATGGGCATTTCGAAATCGGCCGTCTCGAAACATGTTTCGGCACTGGAGGCGCGTCTGGGGGCGCGGCTTCTGAATCGGACCACGCGGCGCGTTTCGCCGACCGAGATCGGCCTGGCCTATTACGACCGTGCGCGGCGCGTTCTGAATGACGCGGGCGAAGCGGATGCTTTGGTGACCTCGATGCAATCGGCCCCTTCGGGCCTGCTGCGCATTTCGGTCGCCACGGATTTTGGCGTGAATCTTCTGTCGCCGATTTTGGGCGACTTCCTTCTGGCCTATCCCGATATCACGGTGAACATGGTCCTGAACAACCGCTATGTCGAACTGATTTCCGAAGGGTTTGACATGGCCATCCGTGTGGGCGAGCTGGAGGATTCCACCCTGCGCGCCCGCAAGCTGACCGATACGGCCAAACGGATGATCGGCTCGCCCGCCTATTTCGCCAAATATGGCCGCCCGCAAAAGATCGACGATCTGAACGAACACAAGCTTCTGCATTATTCGAATCAGGCATCCGGCAACGTCTGGAAAATCACCGCGCCCTCGGGCGAAAAGCGCCAGGTCCGCACCGCGGGCTGGCTGACGGTGAATGATGGCCAGTCGCTGTTGAATGCGGCGATTTCGGGGCTGGGCATCGCCTATCTGCCCTCGTTCCTTTATGCCGACGCGATGAAGCAGGGGCTGGTCGAAGAGGCGATCAACGATCTGCCGGTCGAAACGCTGGGCATCTATGCCGTCTACCCGCCGGGCCGCTTTACCCAGCCCAAGGTCCGGGCCTTCATCGACTTTCTGGCCGATGCCTTTACCGACAAGGGGCCGGACGCCTGGTAAGGCCTCCGCCCTTCGCCACCCTCAACGGGTCGAGGTCAGAACAGCCTCGACCCGTCGGTTTTTCTGGCGCCCCTCTTCCGTTCTATTGTCGGCCAGGGGGGCCAGATAGCCGACGCCCTCGGCCGCGACTTGCGCGGGCGGAATGCCATAATCTTGCACCAGCCGCGCCCGGACCGACTGCGCCCGGGCCCGGGACAGGGTGATGTTTACGGCGAGTGGCCCCGACGCATCCGTATGGCCGACAATCGCGACGCTTGCCGCGGGATCGGCCCTGAGCAGCGCCGCCAGCCGGTCAAGGCTGGCAAAGGGGCCGGGGCCAAGCTCGGTCGCGCCGCTGGCAAAGCGCAAATCGTCCATTACCATCCGGCCCGCCGTGTTGAAATCCTTGGCAGGGGCAGCAGGGGCAAGGGGCTCGACCTCGGGCAGGGGGGACACGGGTACCGCGCTGTCTTCGGTTTCGGACAGGGGGGCGCCATGGTCGATGGTCGTCAGCTGGACAAAGCCGGTGTCGCCCGCATGGCTGACGGTCAGCGCCGCATAGTCGGCTTCTGGTCCCTGCCCCCGGACCAGCGCGACATAGCGAAAGTCGCCCAGATCGACATGCATCAACGGTTCGGGCAGCAAGGGCAGCGCATACCGAAAATCAAAGCCGCCGCAGCGGTCGGTGTCGCAGGCATAGATCGGGGCAAAGCCCTGATCCTTCAGCCCCTTGGCCGTGCTGTCGGTCAGGGCCAGCGTGCTGCCGCCCCCGCCCGGCAACCGCCAGGCCCGTGACCGGACGGCACCTGTCAGGGCCACGGTCGCGGTGCCCTTGCCGTCCCAGGGACCGACGGCCAGCGCATAGCTGGCCCGCGCGCCCCCCTCGTCTGCCGTCTGTTCGGCCCCGGTGGGCAGGGGCACGGTCACCTCTGCCAGTGCCGCGCAGGGGGCCACAGCGGTCAATCCCAGCAAAAGGGTCAGGCGCCGGATCATGCGGGGATCGCCCGGTAGTGATAGGCGCTGACCGGGACCAGCCCAAGGCTTTCGTAAAGCGCATTGGCCGCGACATTGGCGCGGGTGACGGCCAGCGCCATATGCTGCGCGCCCTGATCGGCCGCCCAGCGCCCCGCCCCCAGCATCAGGTTTCGCGCCAACCCCCGCCGCCGGAACGCCGGGTCAACATGCAGTGCATGAACATAGCCCACACCATCGGCGACCGCGACGAACAAAGCCCCAGCGGCCCGATCGTCGGTCCGGCCCAGAATGGCCAGCTTTGGCCCCTGAACCCGCGCCATGATCCCGCGCCGTTCCGGGCCAATATGGCCTGCGTCCCAGATATCGGTGCAGATCGCCAGTGGTGGCCAGGAGGGAAAGCAGGTCACCGGCGGCGGCGCCGCGCCCGTCAGCGCCGTAATCGGCCCGGCGCGCAGGATCGTCGGGTCGGCAATGCCATAGCCCCGCGCGGCCAGCGCGGCATCGGTGGCGACCTGTTCCGGGGTCACGCGAAAGAGCGGGCGCTGGCCAAATGTCTCATGCGCCTCTTCGGCCCGCCCGATTGTATCCAGCGCCTGTGCCTCGTCCGCCATGACAGTGGCCGAAGATACGCGCGACCCGCCACCGCCGCCCGCGCGGACCAGCCAGCCGCCCGCCTGCCGGGCGGACAGGGCGGGCCAGGTTGCGTCCATCGCGGCAAAGAGCCGGTCGATGGTGGGTGGCGGGGCGCTCATACTGGCCGCCCCTCGAACAAGGCAACCATCCGCGCGACCGCCAGCGCCAGCCGTTCGCTGTCGGGGCCGCGCACCACAAGGTTCGTGCCCAGAAGCCCATCGCGCACGAAGGGGTAAGAGCCAAAGGACAGGTCCGCCATCTCTGCGGCCAGCGCCGCCAGCCCTTCGGCAATCGTGCCCTCGCCCTTCAGCACCTCGACCGTCCGCGACAGAACCGGTTGCCCGCCGGTCAGGCGCGGCAAGAGCGAGGCGACCATGGCCTGAAAGATCGCGGGCACACCGGCCATCACATGCACATTCTGCAGCGAAAAGCCGGGTGCTGCCGAAATCGGATTGTCGATCAGGACGGCACCATCCGGAATGCGGGCCATGCGCAGCCGGGCCGCATTCAAATCCTGCCCCGTACGGTCGTAGTAGGTCTGCAGGACCGCCCGCGCATCGGCGCGCACATCCAGATGCGCGCCAAGGGCCAGGGCGATCGCATCGGCGGTGATGTCGTCATGGGTCGGGCCGATCCCGCCCGAGGTGAAAAGATGGTCGTGCCGCACCCGCAGATCATTCACAGCAGCGACAATATCGGCCTGCCGGTCGGCGATGAACCGCGCCTCGCGCAGGTCGATCCCGATCCGTGTCAGTTCGCCCGCCAGAAAATGCATATTGGCGTCGCGCGTCCGCCCCGACAGGAGCTCATCCCCGATGATCAGGATCGCGGCGGTGGGATTGGACATGGGCGGCCTGTCTGCTGTTACCTTCCTATAGGCCGAGGCCTGCTGGCGGAAAAGCCCCGGCTCTGGCCAACGGCGGAAATCTTCACTATCTAGGCTGGGATACGGAAAGGATCAGACGGTGGACGACAATCGCGGTCGCGTGACCAGGGACGGTATCAGGCTGCATGACCCGGCGGATTTCGCCGGAATGCAGCGTGCCGGGCAGGTCGCCGCCGGGATTCTTGACGCCGTCGCGGCGCTGGTCCAGCCGGGCGTCACCACCGAGGCGCTGGATGACTTCATCCGGGCCGAGGTGACGCGCCGGGGCTCTGTTTCGGCCACCATCGGCTATCGCGGCTATCAGCATGCATCCTGCATCAGCGTGAACCATGTGGTCTGTCACGGTATTCCCGGGCCAAAGCTGCTGAAAGACGGCGACATCCTGAATATCGACGTGACGGTGATCGTCGATGGCTGGTATGGCGACACCAGCCGCATGTATGTGGCGGGCGATCTGCCGCGCAAGGCGGAACGGCTGATCCAGGTGACCCATGACGCCCTGATGAAGGGGATCGAGATCGTGCGCCCCGGCCGCACCTTCGGCGACATCGGCCATGCGATCCAGTCCTATGTCGAACTGAACCGCATGTCGGTGGTGCGCGACTTCTGCGGCCATGGCTTGGGCCGGGTGTTCCATGCGCCGCCG
This sequence comes from uncultured Frigidibacter sp., assembly GCA_964553145.1. Classification (GTDB taxonomy): domain Bacteria; phylum Pseudomonadota; class Alphaproteobacteria; order Rhodobacterales; family Rhodobacteraceae; genus TMP-24. The sequence continues at coordinate 4,305 of CAZKJZ010000136.1, forward strand.
AACGTGCTGCACTATGGCCGCCCCGGTACCGGCCCGCGGCTGGAGGAAGGGATGTTCTTCACGATCGAGCCGATGGTGAACCTGGGCCGCCCCGAAACCAAGGTTCTGGCCGATGACTGGACTGCGGTCACCCGCGACAAATCCCTGTCGGCCCAGTTCGAACATTCGATCGGCGTGACCGCTGACGGGTGCGAGATCTTTACCCTGTCGCCTGCGGGCAAATTCCACCCGACCTGGTAAGGCGGGGCCTGCGCAGACATGGCGGATTTCTTTGCCTTTACCGATGGCGCCTGCTCGGGCAACCCCGGCCCCGGTGGCTGGGGCGTTCTTTTGCAGGCGCGATCCGCCGGGCAGGTCGTGAAGGAACGCGAATTGTCGGGCGGCGAGGGTGATACGACCAACAACCGCATGGAACTTCTGGCCGCCATCTCGGCGCTGGAGGCGCTGGGCAGGGCAACCGTGATCACTGTTGTCACCGACAGCGCCTATGTGAAAAACGGCGTCAGCCAGTGGATTTTCGGCTGGAAGCGCAATGGCTGGCGCACGGCGGACGGCAAGCCGGTCAAGAATGTCGATCTGTGGCAAAGGCTGGACCAGGCACAGGCCCGCCACAGCGTGACCTGGACATGGATCAAGGGCCATGCGGGCCACGCCGAAAACGAACGCGCCGATGCGCTGGCGCGGGCGGGCATGGCGCCGTTTAAGCCGGGGCGATAAAAACCTCCGCCAAAGCCCGAGGCCATCGCCTCGGGCGCCGTGACCGGACTACGCAACTCCGTCCACGTGGCGACAGCCGCGTGGACAGCCCCCGCCCTCCGGGCGGCGGGGGCATTCGCCCCCACCAGGGCGGGCGCTGTCCACGCCCAATCGTCCGGCTCTGCGGAGAACCCCTTGGCCTGCGCTTGCGCTCCGGCCAACGGACCGGCGGACAGTCCACTGGACTGTCCGCTTGTCGGTCCGGGGCGAGAGGCCGCAGGTCCGATCATGCCGCACGGGGGTCCAATGCCTCCATCTCCGCCCCCATCGCTTCGGCGATGATCCGAAAGTCCCCCGCCTCGATCCTGACCAGCCCGAACCGGAACGGCGCGCCCCAGTTCACCTTGCCCCGCGTCAGATCCAGCATCTCCAGCAGCGGGGCAATCGGTGCGGGCCGGGCCTTGGCCCAGTCGATATCCCGCCGAAAGGGCACAAAGCCGCCGCCCATGTCGAACGGATAGGGCCCGCCCGCCCGCACCCGGCCAATCGCGGTGAACGCCCGGCAAGGCGTTTTTTGGCCAAAAACCTCGACCGGAGAGTAATAGACCACCCCGTCCCCCGGCGCGATCCGCCTGAGCGGCGCGCATTTGCCGTGACAGACCTGCATGAATCCGCCCTCGCGCCCCCTCGCGACATGATTGGCCGATGCGATGGCGATCCAGTGGTTCGGGCGGGCGGGAAGGTCGGGAAACAGGGTCATGAGGCAGCTCCTTTGCCGCCTTTATGCTAGGGGTATCCTGTCAGAAACCGGCAGGAGGGTGTCAGCGCCCCTTTGCCGCCCGCCACAGGGCCACCACCACGACAACCCCCAGCATGGCAGCCAAAAGCGCA
>CAZKJZ010000137.1:0-5886 GCA_964553145.1 uncultured Frigidibacter sp.
CATTTCCTGCGGCTGGCACGGTCCGAGCCGGTCAAGCTGCAACGGGGGTAGGGGAAGGGTCCGCCATCAGGAAGGCGAGAGCGAGAAGACTGCAGTCGGGACAGAGCCAGAGGACTGCATTCCACTCGGCCTTCCGAAGCGCAAGCGGGCTAATCGGTGCCCATACTTCGGTCGCAGTTTTTAAGAAACTCGGCGCGAATATCGGACTCTATCCTTTTAAGTAATCCATTGGTGATCAATCTTGTGTTGGCCTCGTATTTAAGCCATGTCGACCTTGGTATACTGTATTTAGAGGAAATCTCGTCAACCGACAAATTCAAGAGCAGGCGCGCAATTTTTACCGAGTAAGACCCGAGCAAAAGGTTCCCGCTTTGACTTTTGTCAAATTTTTCGGCGAAGTTGCGGTAACACCTTCGGGCCTCATCAAGGCCGCGCGCCTTCGATTGGCCGTTTTCCAGATTTTCAACCGTTCGCGTGGACAGGCCCAGGGCTTGGCCGGCCTGAACCAACGTCAACCTGAACTCATGCCTCAACGCCCTGAAGGGCGAGGGCGAGATCGATTTCGGTGTCCTGCGTTCGGACAGGTGGATTATTTGAGTCATGTTCTTCTCCATAGCCTTGCGAAAGCCTTGGCGGAGAACCAAGCCTTCGCAGGCGAAACAGCAAGGCGTGACAAGCTTGGCTTGCATATGTGCTTAGGCGGCGCGCTTGTGGGCGACACAAGGCACCCTATCCATCCATCGTTTCAGCTGAATGACAGCTATATCCGACGGGGACAGCGCTTCTTCCGATGGCGGCGAATTCTGTGCCATAGCGTCCCCTACCGTTTTCTTGCTTGTGTCAACTGGAGGTCTATCGCAAATAGACCGCGTCAATTTTGCAATCTTCGACGCGAGCTTCTGGTCAAACACCGGCGAGGCATAGCATTTCCCGACAAGAACCGCGACGGCATTGTTGAAGGCCAGCGCCTCAGCCAGGTTTTCGCGCTGAGTCTGAATTTCAGGACGGTCGGGCCTGTTGATTGCTTCGAAGTCCGCCACCAGCGCGGCGGCGCATGACAAGACGCTAGATGTCTCAGGCAGACTGGATGTGACGGGTTGCCATTCTACGACCATTTTCGGGCCGAGTTCTTGCGGCCAGATAAACTTCACGTACCCGGCTGTCGTCGGGGTGATAGATGCGGTGAAGTCGCGATGATATTCCCTGATGCGCACCACGTTTTCCAGCGCCATGGGCAGCGCGGCATGCACCGCCAAGTCCAAATCATGGTCGTTGGGACAGTGATTCTGCAGGTGGCGGTCAAGCGTGACCCACTCGCGCCCCCCACCCAGATTGACTTCTATGTGCGTCGCCATGAAACCACCTCCTGCGGTTCAATTTGAACCACATGGTGCCCTGACATCCGATTCGGTTCAATCCCTTTGGTCGGGCATTTCACATGCCCAAACACCCCCGGGCCCGGTTCGCCCTTCACAAGGGGCGCGGGCTTGACTATAGGGGCGGCTTGACCGACGAAGCCTTTTTCCCCAGCGCCCGAGACCGACCATGCAAGGCAGTGCCAATCTTAACCTGATGATCAAGGCCGCGCGCCGGGCGGGCAGAAGTCTGGTCAAGGACTTCCGCGAGGTCGAGAATCTGCAGGTCTCGGTCAAGGGCGCGGGCGATTTCGTCAGCCGGGCCGACATAGCCGCCGAAAAGATCATCCGCGAAGATCTGATGGGCGCCCGCCCGACCTATGGCTGGCTGGGCGAGGAAAGCGGCGAGGCCCCGGGCCAGGACCCGACACGGCGCTGGATCGTCGATCCCCTGGACGGGACCACCAACTTCCTGCACGGCCTGCCGCATTGGGCCGTGTCGATCGCGCTGGAACACAAGGGCGAGATCACGTCTGCCGTCGTCTTCGACCCGGCCAAGGACGAGCTTTACTGGGCCGAAAAGGGCGCGGGCGCCTGGATGAACGAAACGCGCATCCGCGTGTCCGGCCGCCGCCATATGGCCGAGGCGGTCTTTGCCAGCGGCGTGCCCTTCGGCACCAAGAAGACCCTGCCTGCCATGCTGCGCGATCTGGCACGCCTGATGCCCGCCACGGCCGGCCTGCGTCGCTGGGGCGCGGCCTCGCTCGACCTTGCCTATGTCGCCTCGGGCCGGGTCGACGGCTATTGGGAACGCGAGCTTGGTGCCTGGGACATTGCCGCCGGCCTGTTGCTGGTGCGCGAGGCCGGGGGCCTGACCGGCGCCGTCCGTCAAGGGCATGATCCTTTGGAGAGCGGCACGGTCATCGCCGCCAATTCGGACCTTTTCCAACCGCTGGCCGACATCCTGCGCGAACCGGCCTGAGGGGCGGGGCCGGGTTACGGCCCCGTCGGCCTGTCTCGCCGATCGGAATTTCGGCCTTCAGTGCTCTATACGGCTGCCTTGCGACGACGCGCAAATGGGGCAAGGGCAGACAGGCCAGTAAGGCCAAGCAGGGCCCCCGCCGGCAAAGGGGCATCAACCAGATCAAAGCTGCCGCCCGTAAGAGCGTGACCAGAGGCTATCGTGCGGTCGACTGGCCACCAGTGTACATAAAGATCACAATCGCCCGTGCAGGTCCAAGTTCCATCAGATGCAAAATTCAGCTGGGCGGGTGCACTGTGCCCCGGAGCCGTCAGCATGCCGCTGATAGAGTAATTGTGAACCCCGTGCACAGTGACGTCAACCGAGCCGAACCAGAGTTGCGAGTCGCCGCCTACCTTGCCTGGCAGCCCTTCCAGATCAAAACCGGCGTAAGTCCGCATCCCCATCGGAGTTGAGCCGGTTGGCGCGAAGTAAAAGCGCCCGTAAGAGCGGACATAGACCTCTGGATCCGACGAGGACATGCGAACGATCAACTCGCGACTGAACGGGTTGATCCGCGCTGCTTGGGCTGCGGTGGCAGAAAGGGTCGTTGCCAAAAGCAAAAACAGTTTCAGAAAAGTCATTCCACATCCTCCAGCGCTTCGAAAGCTTGGCGATTCCCGCTAGGCAAAGCATCTTTGAGTTGTGAAATTGGCGAAAATTTGACCTGATTATAGGTCGGGACTACCTGCGCCCTCGCAAACCTACGCGCGGATGATCCGGTTCACATGGCCCATCTTGCGGCCGGGGCGCGCCTCGGCCTTGCCGTAAAGATGCAGGGCCGTGTCCTTTTGCCGGGCAAGGTCGGGCACACGGTCGATATCGTCGCCGATCAGGTTCAGCATCTCGACATCGGCATGGCGGCTGCCGTCGCCCAGGGGCCAGCCCGCAACCGCGCGGATATGCTGTTCGAACTGGTCGACCGCGCAGCCATTCTGCGTCCAGTGGCCGGAATTATGGACGCGCGGGGCGATCTCATTGACCACGAGCCCGCTGGCGGTGACAAAAAGCTCGACCCCCATGACCCCGACATAGTCGAGCGCATTCAGGATGCGGGCGGCCAGCAGCACGGCGTCGGTTCGCTGGGCCGTGGTCAGGCGGGCGGGGACGGTGGTCGTGTGCAGGATGCCGTCCTTGTGGACATTCTCGCCCGGGTCATAGGCGGCGACCTCGCCGTCCGGCGACCGGGCGGCGATCACCGACACTTCATGGCTGAAGCTGACGAACCCTTCCAGAACGGCGGGCGCGCCTGCCATGGCGGCCAGGGCAGCGGGCGCGTCGGCGGGGGACATGATCCGCGCCTGACCCTTGCCGTCATAGCCAAGCCGCGTGGTTTTCAGGATGGCGGGCGCGCCGACCCGCGCCAGCGCGGCCTTAAGATCGGCGGCACTGTTCACGGCGGCATAAGGCGCCGTGGTCAGACCGAGGCCCGACAGGAAGTCCTTTTCCAGAATCCGGTCCTGGCTGATGGCCAGTGCGCGCCGGTTCGGCCGGATCGGGCGAAGCGATTCCAGAAGGTCGAGCGCTGCCGTCGGCACATTCTCGAACTCATAGGTGATCAGATCGACAGCCTCGGCAAAGGCGCGCAGGGCGGCCTGATCGCCGTAGGGGGCGGTGGTGATGGCATGGGCCACATCGGCGGCAGGCGGATTTGGCGCGGGTTCGTAGATATGGCTGCGATAGCCCAGCCGGGCGGCCGCGACCGACAGCATGCGGCCGAGCTGCCCCCCCCCCAGAATGCCGATGGTCGATCCGGGTTTCAGCATCTTACTCATCCTTGGGCGCATCCGGGATCGAGGCCGACAGCGCCGCGCGCCAGGCCTCCAGCCGTTCGGCCAGGCCTGCGTCGCCCAGTGCCAGGATGGCCGCAGCCATCAGGCCCGCGTTCGCCGCCCCCGGGGCGCCGATGGCCATGGTGGCGACCGGATAGCCCCTGGGCATCTGCAGGATGGAATAGAGGCTGTCGACACCCGACAGCGCCTTGGTCTGGACCGGCACGCCGATGACCGGCACCCGGGTCTTCGACGCCATCATGCCCGGCAGATGGGCGGCCCCCCCGGCCCCGGCGATGATCACCTGCAGGCCACGGCCCGCTGCCTCGGCGCCATAGGCCCAAAGCCGGTCGGGCGTGCGGTGGGCCGAGACGATCTTTGCCTCATAACCCACGCCCAGCGCGTCCAGGATCAGCGCGGCTTCCTTCATCGTCGGCCAGTCCGACTGCGACCCCATGATGATGCCGACTTTCACGCCCATTCTGCCTATCCCCCGTGCCCGGTTCGCCCTGCGACGGTTATACGCACGGGGCGGATGGGGCAAGGGCGGCGCGGTCAGGCGACAGGGCTACCCGCATTTGGTCGCTCCCGCGCTCGGACCGGGCCACGTCCCCTATCTCGCGCCCGCGTTTCGCCCCGACATCGCGCCCCGGATCAAGTCCGGTGCGCGGTGCGCATAAAGGTCAAATGCAATTGCCCAGGGTCAGGCGATGATGTCGGGGGTCAGGATATCCTCGATCCGGGCGATCTGGTCCTTCAGCGCCAGCTTTTGCTTTTTAAGCCGCCGCAGTGCCAGCTGATCGGCACGGCCCGAGGTTTCCATCGCATGGATGGCCTCGTCCAGATCGCGGTGTTCCTGGCGCAGAACCTCCAGCTTGACCCGCAGAACCTCGTCCTGGTCCATCTCGTAATGGGCATTCATCTGGGCTTGGTCCGACTCGTTCAGGAAGTGCCGCTGCCCAGCCTATAGCAACTTGGCGCGGGTGGGAAAGAGTCTGTGGCGGATCGGCAGCCCTTGCCTGCAGGCCATGCCTTACCCATATTCCCCCCATGGGTTGCCGTGACGGGGCCCTGCCGCAGTCGCTTCACTCAGGACTTGCCCGCGATGACGAAACTGACCTTTGGCGCCCACCCGTTCCTTCTGGGCTTTGATCAGCTGGAGCGGCTGGTCGAACGGACCGCGAAAAGCGGGACAGAGGGTTATCCCCCCTTCAACATCGAACAGGTGTCGGACCATGCGTTCCGCATCACCCTTGCCATCGCCGGGTTCCGCGAGGCGGATCTTGCCATCACGGTCGAGGACCGCCAGCTGATGGTGCGCGGCCGTCAGGGCGAAGGCGACGATGGCCGAACCTATCTGCATCGCGGCATTGCCGCGCGGGCCTTCCAGAAAGTGTTCGTTCTGGCCGACGGGGTTCAGGTGGCCGGGGCGTCGATGGAAAACGGGCTTTTGCATATCGATCTGGCGCGGTCGGTGCCGCAGCCTGTCGTGCAGACGATCCGTATTACAAAAGCATAAGGAGGCAGGCATGGATACACCCTATGATTTCGGGTCCGACGGCGCGGAACGCATCGTCTATGTCCGCCCCGTCGCCGTGGCCGACCTGCCCGAGGACCTGCGCGCCCATGCCGGTGGACGCGAGGTGATCTGGGCGGTCCATGGCGCCGATGGCGAACGGCTCGCCCTGGTTGCCGAACGCGCGCTGGCCTTTCACCTGGCCCGCCAGAACGATTTCGC
>CAZKJZ010000138.1:0-3325 GCA_964553145.1 uncultured Frigidibacter sp.
GGCTTCGGCCTATTCGAGACGCTGGACCTGGACGCGTTCGAACGGTTCCTGGAGGAGGAGATTGACGAGGGGGAGTGAGGGGGGCGACGCGCAGGTGCGGGTAGGAAAACGTCTTTCGTGCCGCAGGATTTGGCGAACCTCAGGTTCGCCCCATCAAACGATGACGCACTTCGGTGTAATGCCGATCGCCAGGACCGGGCAGCCGCCGTTTCGGCCCGCATCCAGCCTGTAAAGCAGCTTGCCCATCCAGGTCGTCGATGCGCCATACTTTTTGTACACGTCGCCAGCACCGTCCGATCCGTCTTTGGCCAGGACCTTGCCCATGGATCGAAAGAACTCGTTGTTCATCGAACTTCCACGGGTGATGATCACGCCGACGTCGATCGCGCCTGCTTCGTAAAAGGCCGAAAAAGCATAGAGATCGCGGTCGTATGTTTGATCTTTGCTGTTCCATTCCAGGTCGACGGCGACCCGGTCTTTCACGAAATCAATCCGATGGCCGTCAAGATACCCTTCGCGCACATAGGACGAGAATATCTGATCGCCCTTTGGGGGCATCAGCTTGACATGCAGGTCGGCGGAAATACGCGTCTCAAGCCAGTCTTCGCCAAAGAGGGTGTCGACATACTTCGCAATTTCGGACTTGCTGCCGCCCGGCGTCCGGATCTGTTGGCTGGTGATTGTAAGCGCCGTCAGTGCTGTGACGATGTCAGTGAACTGCTCGGGAAAGCTGTTTTTCAGGATGCCTGCGGCATTTCTGTAGGAAAAAACCTCATACCGGTTCAGCACGGCTTCTGGCAGCGCGCCGACGACAGATTCGTAACTGTCTGCATTTCGTCCAAAGGACACATCATCCAGCCGCGGCGGCTCTTCGGGGTCATCCTGCGACATTCATGCTCACTCTGCTGCAGGAAGAGCCGAGTTGTACTTGTAGGTTTTCCAGGTGGGTTCGTAACTGTCATCCGCCTGATTGCCCCAGACCGCCCAGCCAGGACGGTCGCCGCGCGCGAAAAGCTCTAGGTAAGGACCAAAAGAGCAAGCTTCGATGATCGGGTACTGCTCGTCAGGTTTGCGCGAGTGTTCGCGTTTGCGTGTCGCGATCAAATCGCCATCAGGTTCTGCCGCGCCGATGAAATTGACCTGCGATCGCCCGGGGGCAAGCGTACGTGCACTCTTGCCGCGCGTTCCGAACAGAAGGATTTCGGTTACATTGCGAAAATAGAAGCCAACGCCCCGCCCGTCCGGGCCGCCGTCCTTGCGGATTTTCTGCCAGATCAGATTTGACTTATAGGCGAAGCCCCATGCCGCCAGTACCTTCAACCCCTCGGGAAGAAGCGCATTGGGAACCCACAGGTAAAGATGCGCAGGATCGTCGGCCAGGTCTGCCACCGGCATGGCGCAGATTTCATCAAGCGTCATCGTCGAATAACGGCTCAGTCTTTTGTGCTCAGGCGCGACTTTGCCGGTCTTGTTCTGGAACTGCCATGGCGGATCGGCCATGATCGTTCCGAACTTTCGGCCGTTCAGCTGCTCGAACATGGTGCGCCTTTTTGTGGAGGAGTGTTGCGATTTGACTAGATGTTGCTTGGGATAGGTTACTGCGAGGTAAACTTCTTCTGCAAGTGGCTGCCTGCCATCGCCCCGAAAGCTTTCGCGCCCGTTGGTCGCTCAAATCGCTCTACCGGAGCGATTCGCCCCGCCGAGGCCGCGTCACTCCCACACCCCCTCGAACTCCCGCCACTCGCCCTTGCTCATGCCGGATGTCTCCTGCGTCACCATCTCACCCCTAAGGCGACGTTTCAACACCTCGATCGCCTTCGCCGACAGGGTCGCGCCGCCCAGCCGGTAGTCGGCAAAGGCGGCATAGGCCAAGGGCACCCAGTCCTGGACGATGCGGCACATCACTTCGGCATAGGCGCGGATCTCGTACTGGGCATGGGCGTCGGCGCGCAGGCGCAGGAAGTGGAAGAGGTTGTGCAGGTCGACCTTCCAGTACCATTGGGTATAGACATTGGCGGGCAGGTTCATGCGGGCCAGTTCGCGCGCCAGCCCCTGCTGGCCATCTTGACTCAGCATCGCTTCGTAATGGTCATAGCTGCGCATCGCATCCTCGCGCAGCATGTCCAGCACGCGCGCGGCCTCGTCGCCCTGCAGCAATTCGCCACGGCCCTGATTGTTCACCGTCGATTGCGCGGCCAGATGCTCGGGGGCGGGGATATAGAATTCACGGTCCAGGATCGAATAGCGGGCCGAATATTCGTTCACATTGGCGGTGCGGTGGCGGATCCATTGCCGGGCGACGAAGACCGGCAGCTTGACGTGGAACTTGACCTCGCACATTTCGAACGGGGTCGAATGCCAGTGGCGCATCAGGTAGCGGATCAGCCCTTCGTCATTCTGCACCGCCTTGGTGCCGCGCCCATAGCTGACGCGCGCCGCCTGGGTGATCGCCGCATCGTCGCCCATATAGTCGATGACCCGCACCAGCCCGTGGTCCAGAACCGGATGGGCGACGTAAAGCTGCTGTTCCATCCCGTCAGAGGTGGCGCGCAGCGTGCTGCGGGTCTGGCTGCGGGCCTCGGCGATCTCGGCCTGCTGCTCGGGGGTGAGGGTCATGGAACGCTCCTGCTTCTCGAATCGGTGACCACTATATCTGGGATAGGGGTGCTGGACAGGCGCAAACTGTCGTAGGATCAGAGTGGCTGGAAAAAGCATGCCGCTGCGCTAGTCTGGGGGCAGGTCAGGAGGAATGATGACAATCCGCTATCTGCATACGATGGTCCGGGTGCTGGACCTGGGCCGCAGCATGGAATTTTACGAACTTCTGGGCCTGCGCGAGGTGCGGCGCTGGGACAATGAGGGCGGGCGCTTTACCCTGGTCTTCATGGCGCCCCCGGGGCAAGAGGATTGCCCGGTCGAGCTGACCTTCAACTGGGACGGCGATCCGGGCCTGCCGTCCGACAGCCGCCATTTCGGCCATCTGGCCTATGAGGTCGAGGATATCTATGCGACCTCGGCCCATCTGATGGCCCATGGCGTCACCATCAACCGGCCGCCGCGCGACGGGCGGATGGCCTTTGTCCGCTCGCCCGACAATGTTTCGGTCGAGCTTTTGCAAAAGGGGGCGGCGCTGGCGCCGACGGAACCCTGGGCCAGTATGGCAAATACGGGGCACTGGTAGGTCTGTTGCTGGCAGGACCGGCGGGGGCAGAGTGCCGGCTGGCGCTGGCCTTAGGCATGGATGTGTCCCGATCGGTCGATGCACGGGACTATGCGATCCAGCATGAAGGGCTGATCGCGGCGCTGAATGCGCCCGAGGTGCGGC
>CAZKJZ010000138.1:3425-5866 GCA_964553145.1 uncultured Frigidibacter sp.
TTGCGGGCCTCCATCCCCTCGGCGTGGCGGCGGAAAAGGTCGGCGACCTGGGCGCGGACGGCCCGGCCGGTGTCGGTCAGGCGCACCCGCACCGACCGGCGGTCGATGTCGGACCGTTCATGGTGCATATAGCCCATCTCGACCAGCTTCTTGAGATTGTACGAGACATTCGAGCCCTGATAGTACCCCCGGCTGCGCAATTCGCCCGCCGTCACCTCATTCTCGCCGATGTTGAAGATCAACAGCGCCTGCACGGCGTTGATGTCCAGCTGGCCCAACCGTTCGAATTCATCCTTGATCACGTCCAGCAAAAGCCGGTGCAGCCGTTCGACCAAAGCCAGCGTTTCCAGATAGCCGGTCAGGTAAAGCGGGCGCGTATCCCCGGCCAGCGGTGCATAAAGGGTCATGGCGACTCTCCCATCCTGTCGGGGGCAGAGTGCGGGGCAAAAACCAAATTTCAGTTAAGGGGCGAAAGAGCCCGGGCTACCGCCCCGCCAGACGCCCCCGAGCAAAGCCGCCGATCTGGTCCAGAAGTGTCACAAAGCGGGCAGGGGGCAACGCCGCGCCGGTGATCCAAGGGTATAGGTCCTGGTCATTCTCGTGCAAGAGCGCCTCATATAGGTCCAGCGTTGCCCCTTCCATCGCCGCCAGATGCGCGTCGGCATAGGGACCAAGGATCAGGTCCATTTCCTTGGTGCCGCGCCGCCAGCTGCGCATCGCCAGCCGTTTCAGCCGCGCCGCGTGATCCTGATCCGCCCTCATGCCCCGGCCTTTCCGCTTGAAGCCCCGCCAGCCCGCACATAGAACATGGGTCCGGCACATTCAAACCGGAGTTCCCCCCAGATGGCCTTTCTGTCCGACACGCTGGCGCGCGTCAAACCCTCGCCCACCATCGCGGTCACGACCAAGGCGGCGCAGCTGAAGGCCGAGGGCAAGGATGTCATCGGTCTGGGCGCGGGCGAGCCGGATTTCGACACGCCGCAGAACATCAAGGATGCGGCCAAGCGGGCGATTGATGCGGGCAAGACCAAATATACCGCCGTTGATGGTATTCCCGAACTGAAGGCCGCCATCTGCCGCAAGTTCGAACGGGAAAACGGGCTGAAATACACCCCGCAGCAAGTGACCGTCGGCACCGGCGGCAAGCAGATCCTCTACAATGCGCTGATGGCGACCTGCAATCCGGGCGACGAGGTGATCATCCCCGCCCCCTATTGGGTCAGCTATCCCGATATGGTGCTTTTGGCGGGCGGCACCCCGGTTGCCATCGAATGCGGGATCGACACCGAGTTCAAGCTGACGCCCGCGCAGCTGGAGGCGGCGATCACGCCAAAGACCAAATGGTTCATCTTCAACAGCCCGTCGAACCCGACGGGTGCTGGCTATACGGCAGACGAGCTGAAGAGGCTGACCGATGTGCTGATGCGCCATCCGCATGTCTGGGTCATGTCCGACGACATGTACGAACATCTGGTCTTTGACGATTTCCGCTTTGCCACCCCGGCCGAGGTCGAGCCGGGTCTTTATGACCGGACGCTGACCTGCAACGGCGTGTCGAAAGCCTATGCGATGACCGGCTGGCGGATCGGCTATGCCGCCGGTCCTGTGGCGCTGATCAAGGCGATGGGCACGATCCAGTCGCAATCGACATCGAACCCCTGTTCGGTGGCGCAATATGCAGCGCTCGAGGCGCTGGAGGGCACGCAAGAGTTTCTGGCGCCGAACCGGCAGCTCTTTCAGCGCCGCCGCGATCTGGTCGTGTCGATGCTGAACCAGGCCAGGGGCATCCGTTGCCCGCGTCCCGAAGGTGCCTTCTATGTCTATCCCGACATTTCGGGCTGCATCGGCAAGGTCAGCGCCGGGGGGGCGGTGATCACCGACGACGAAGCCTTTGCCCGCGCGCTGCTGGAGGAGACGGGTGTGGCCGTGGTCTTTGGCGCGGCCTTCGGCCTTTCGCCGAACTTCCGCGTCAGCTACGCTACGTCCGAGACGGTGCTGGAAGAGGCCTGTCGGCGCATCCAGACGTTCTGCGCGGGGTTAAGCTAGGGGAAGGCGATGGCCGGACTGCCCGACTATTTCTTTCGGGTCCGCGACAATGGCGCGGCGGTCTTTCGGCTGGAACCCGAAGGCCGCGCCCGGCGGATCGAGATGGATCAGATCGCCGTCGTCAATATCCGCAACGGCGAGGTGCGCGCCCACGGCGACCGCACCCTGTCCGAAGGTGACATGCAGGCGATCCGCGCCTGGATCGCCGAGCGGACGGCCCTTCTGGCCCGGCGCGAAGAGGACGAGATCCAGAGGCTGATGGACCAGCTGAACCAGACCGCCCATTGGGCGCAGTCACGCGCCAGCGATGCAGAGCTGGCGGCAGTGACCGATGCGCTGCTTCTGGCCATGCATGACCTGCGCTCGGTGCTGGTGCGCCGCGCGGCGGACAGGAT
>CAZKJZ010000139.1:0-5773 GCA_964553145.1 uncultured Frigidibacter sp.
GCCTTCATCTCCTCGGGCACGCTGGCCAGAAGGCCCGCCATATCGGCGGGGGCGGCCATCGCCTGTTCGACAAAGGCCTTTTCGTCGGGGCTGGCGTCGGCCAGGAAGGCCATGATCTTGGCCTTTTCATCGGCATCGATGGCGCCGTCGGCCTTGGCGGCCTCGATCATGGCGCGGATCAGCAGCATGGCATTCGCCTCGCTCATCGCGCCCGCGCTGCCGCCCATCCGCTCGGTCAGGTCCGACATGGCCTGACCGGCGCTGCCCGCAGCCCCCGCCGCAATCTTCATGAAATTGCCCCAGCCGGTCTCGGCGGCGGCGATGCTGGCCTCGGCGGTCGCGCCCGCCTGCTTGGCCATGTCGCGCACCGTTTGCGCGCCGCCTGGCAGGCCCATTTTTTCGGCCATGGCGCCAAGATCATCCGCCATGCCCCCCGGTGCGCCGGCCTGCTTCAGCGCATCGCGCACCCCGTCGATACCCCCCATCTTGCGATAGCGATCCACCCCCCGCGCCGCGGCAAAGCCGATGGCAAGGGTGGCAAGTGTCTTGATGAAACTCATAGCCGCCTCCATGTCTGACCGGATGATGTTAGCAGAGCCTTTGTAACAGTCTTGTCCAATTTTGCAGACAGTGGCGGAAAGCCGCAGAGGCCGGGGCCGCCCCGGCGCCCCGGGTCAACCGACAGGCCGAATGAGAGATCAAATGCGCGGAGGGCCTGTAAGCCGGATTCTGTCCCGGGGCCGAAGCCCCATGGGCGATCATTCCTCTGGTCCCGCCGTTACCGGCGGGATCAAGCTGCCAACCCGGGTCTCTCGGGCCGAAGCTGCCCTGCGGCGGTATCCGCTGTTGCCAGCGGACGCGGCCCCGCGCGAGACCCCTATTCGGCATTGCTCCCGGTGGGGCTTGCCTTGCCAGTCCTGTTACCAGGCCCGCGGTGGGCTCTTACCCCACCGTTTCACCCTTGCCCGTGCGGACACGGGCGGTCTCTTCTCTGTGGCGCTTTCCCTGGGGTTGCCCCCGCCGGGCGTTACCCGGCACCGTTGCTTCAGGGAGTCCGGACTTTCCTCGACCCCGGACAGGATCCGGCGCCGCGATCACCCAGCCCTCCGCGCGAGGCCCGGGTTAGACGCGGCGGGCCGTCCCGTCAACAGCGAAGCGGCGCAATCGGCATCTTGACCTGCCAGGCCGGAATGTGAGAGCCATTAACATAGAGCACAAACCATAGGGCCTGTCATGTATCACCTGATCGTCCGGCGAAAGATCATGGCGCTGTTCGATGCGGTCAACCGGGGCGACGCCGGACCGGTCCTGAATGGCTTTGCCCACCGGTTCGAACATGTGATGATCGGCGATCACGCGCTGGGGGGGCGTCGCCATACGTTGGCGGCAACGCGCGAATGGTATGCGCGGCTCTACCGGCTGCTGCCGGACATCCGCTTTACCATCCACCGCGTGACGGTGCGCGGCATGCCCTGGAACGCGCTTGCAACGGTCGAATGGCAGGAAACCAATTCCGGCACCGACGGCGTGCGTACCCATGCGACCGGCGTGCATGTTGCAGAAATCGCCTGGGGGCGGGCGGTGCGGCTGATCATCCTGCCCGACAGCACCCTGCTGACCGGAACGCTTGACCGCCTGGCCGCCGCCGGGGTCGAGGAAGCGCGGGCACCGCCGATCGACGAACGCCCCGGCTGGCCGGACGAGACGCGGGCCTAGACAAGCGCCGGAAACCGCCGTGCCAGATCAGCGGCCAGCGCGCGGTCCGTCCCATCCTCGTCGCCCGTCGCCCAGGCCCAGGGGCGAAAGCGCAGGCGAAAGGCCGTCAGCAGGACCAAAGGCGGCAGGTCGGGATAGCCGAAGGCCCGAAGCGAGGCCGCCAGCCCCGCATCCGGGTCACCGCCCGGTTCCGGCCAGACCGACAGGCCCGCCAGCGCCAGGCGCCGCCAGTCGAACCTTGGGCCCGGGTCACGCTTGCGCCCCGGGGCCATGTCGGAATGGCCGATCACCCGTTCGGGCGGAATGGCCCAGCGGCCCATGACCCCCGCCAACAGCCGTTCCAGCGCCGCCATCTGCGGTTCGGGAAAGGGCGTATCGCCGGGATTGGCCAGCTCGATCCCGATCGAGCGGGAATTGACATCACTCACCCCGCCCCAGCTGCCAGCCCCGGCATGCCAGGCGCGGCGATCTTCGTCGACCAGCTGTTCGGCGCAGCCGTCCGCATCGATCAGCCAATGGGCCGACACTTCCACCGTAGGGTCACAGAGACGCGCCCGCGCCTCGGCGTGACTGGCCATGGCGGTATAGTGAAGGACGATCAGATCAGGTCGGGCGCCCGCGCGGCGCGGCCCGTGGTTGGGCGACGGGGAGGCCCCCGTCACCTTAGTTGCCGCGCGCCTGCAGGGGGGCCGGGTCCCAGTCGCAGGCGAATCCGTCGCCATCAGGATCAAGCCGCTTCATGTCGCGTTTCGGCCCGCCCGCATTCAGGAAGGCTTCCTGCGCCGCTTCCGGCGTCGGATAGCGCAGGCAGGCCTTGCGGCTGGCCTCGTCCGAGGGGAACATCCGGCTATAGACCGGCTCTCCCTTGCGGTTCTGCACGCTCAGCGCATAGTCGACCAGGATCGACGTATGGGTGGCCTTGGGCCGTTCGGGCAGCGCGGTCGGGGCGATCTGCTGATATTGGGCCTTGTTCGCCTCGATCCTGGCCTTGTCGCTTTCGATGGACTGGCGGGATTTCACCGCTTCGAAATCCTGTTCATCCGACATGCCGGTGCCGTTCTGCACCGGCAGGGTCGCGGCGGGCGGCACGTTGGACGGCAGGGGCGCGGTCTGCGGCAGGGCCGGCTGCGGATAGGCGGGCGCGGGCGGCATCGTCCCGACCGGGGCGCCGTTCGCACCGAAAAGGGCACTGTTCAGTTCAGTCGAGGAAATGCCGCTGGGCGTCGGCGCTGTCGGCACACCGGCGCCGACCGGCGGATAGGTGCCCGGGGCGGCGGGATAGCCCGCGCCATAGGCCGTCTGCGCCGCAGGATCGCCATAGCCTGTGCCGCCATACATGCCGCCCGTGTCCACCGCCGCCGGGGGGGGCGTGCAGGCCGCCAGAAGGGTCAGGGCCGGGACGGCCGCAAAAGTCAGGGACAGACGCATGGAAAAGCCCGCTTTTTTACATCTGGTTTCACTCATCGCGCGCCTTACCACCATTTTTCCGGCTTGGAAACAAAGCCCGCGGCCCGTTCCAGCACATAGGCGTGATTGAGAAGATCGCCTTCCTCCCACGGCCGGCCGATCAGTTGCAGGCCAAGGGGCAGGCCCTTGCCATCAAGGCCGGTGGGCACGGCGATGCCCGGCAGGCCCGCCAGATTGACCGTCACGGTAAAGACGTCGTTCAGATACATGGCGACCGGATCGGCATCGGCCATCTCGCCCAGGCCAAAGGCGGCAGAGGGGGTGGCAGGGGTCAGGATCGCGTCGATCCCGGCGGCAAAGGCCAGCTCGAAATCGCGCTTGATCAGGGCCCGCACCTTGCGGGCGCGGTTGTAATAGGCGTCATAGAAGCCCGCAGACAGCACATAGGTCCCGATCATCACCCGGCGCTGAACCTCGTGGCCGAAGCCTTCGGCGCGGGTTTTTTCATACATTTCGGTGATGCCGTCGCCCTGGGCAAGCCTTGCGCGATGGCCATAGCGCACACCGTCATAACGGGCGAGGTTCGACGAGGCTTCGGCGGGCGCCACCACATAATAGGCAGGCAGCGCATATTTCGTATGGGGCAGGCTGATATCGACGATCTCGGCGCCCGCATCCTTCAGCATCGCCGCACCGGCGTTCCACAGGGCCTCGATCTCGCCCGGCATGCCGTCCATCCGGTATTCGCGGGGAATGCCGATCTTCTTGCCGCGAATGTCGCCGGTCAGCATCGCCTCGAAATCCGGCACCGGCAGGTCGGCGCTGGTGCTGTCCTTGGGGTCATGGCCCGCCATGGCGCCCAGCATGATCGCCGCATCGCGCACCGTCTTCGTCATCGGCCCGGCCTGATCCAGCGACGAGGCAAAGGCGACGATCCCCCAGCGCGAGCAGCGGCCATAGGTCGGCTTGATCCCGACAATGCCGGTAAAGGCGGCGGGCTGGCGGATCGAGCCGCCGGTATCGGTGCCGGTCGCGGCCAGGCACAGGTCGGCGGCCACGGCGGCAGCCGATCCGCCCGACGATCCGCCGGGCGTCAGATCGACGTTCGATCCCTTGCGCCGCCAGGGGTTCACGACATTGCCATAACACGAGCTTTCGTTGGACGAGCCCATGGCGAATTCATCCATGTTCAGCTTGCCCAGCATGACCGACCCCGCATCGATCAGCTTCTGGCTGACGGTCGATTCATATTCGGGGCGGAAACCGCGCAGAATGTTCGATGCGGCCTGACTTTCCACGCCCTTGGTGCAAAAGAGGTCCTTGATCCCGACCGGAATGCCCAGCATCGCGGGTGCTGCCTCGCCGACCTTGCGGCGTGCATCGGCGGTGCGGGCCCGTTCCAGCGCGATCTCGGGCGTCTTATGGACAAAGGCGTTCAGCACCCCTGCCCCCTCGATCGCGGCCAGGCACGCCTCGGTCAGCGCAACCGATGTGGTTTCCCCCTTGGCCAGCGCGTCGCGCGCCCCGGCAATGGTCAGCTTGGTCAGATCGCTCATTCCACCACCTTCGGCACGGCAAAGAACCCTTCGCGCGCATCGGGCGCGTTCTTCAGGACCTGGGCCTGGATATTGCCGTCCGTCACCTGATCCGCGCGCCGCTTCAGCCGCATCGGCGTGACCGAGGTCATCGGCTCGACGCCGGCGACATCCACCTCGTTCAGCTGCTCCATGAAGGCCAGCACCGCCGACAATTCGCCGGCAAGCTTCGGCAGATCCTGTTCCCCGACCGCAATCCGCGCCAGATGCGCCACCTTGCGCGCCGTATCAATGTCGATCGACATCGGCCACTCCCTGATGTGATGGCGCCGTTTAGCGCCCCCGGCCCCGCAGGACAAGGGTTGCCAGGCCCAGAACCACACCGACCAGAACCGCAGATGAGGCCAGCCCGACGCCAAACACGGTCAGAAAGGCCGGCCCCGTACTGCCCGCCGTCAAGGGGATGATCGCGGCGATAAAGGCAACGCCCGCCGCCAGCGGCATCCAGGTGCCGGTATCGGCCTGCGTGCGCAGCATGGTCACGACCAGTCCGATGGCCAGCGCGATCCGCAACGGATCGGTCAGCTGCGCGATGAAAATATCCGTCAGGTTCATGGGTCACTCCCTCCCCTGCCTAGATGATCAGGCAGGGGCGCGTCTGACAAGGCGCTACCGCCCCCGGCGTACCGATGGCGCCGCGGGCTCCAGGCCGATGTCGCGCTGAAGATGCGCGCCCAGGACCTCTAACCCCGGTCCCTTCGGATCCTTGGGCTGCCGCTGGCGGCGGACCAGGGCCAGCAGCAAAGCCGACAGGATGCGCCGTCGGCCATAAAGGTGGATCAGGTCCGAAAGTTCGGCGACGGGCGCACCGCGCCCTTCTTTATAAGGCAATGCGTTCATGATGTGACCCAGCCCCTTGCGGATGACTGGCCTTCTGATGGTAATGGGGCAGGACCCGGTCAGGGTCAGGCAGGGATCAGGAAAAGAAGGGGGCGACCCGTCGGGTCAGGCCGGTGTCAGCCGCGCTGGAAATCCCGGCGCAGGCCGCAAACCCCGGTCATGCCACGGCGGGTATCGGTCGATAGGGTCATACGCGCCTCCTGTGACTGGGGTTG
>CAZKJZ010000140.1:0-5682 GCA_964553145.1 uncultured Frigidibacter sp.
TGCGGACGCGGCATTGCCGCCAGCCCCGGCGCGGCATCCGGCCGGATCGTCTTTACCGCCGCCGATGCGCAGGCCAGCGCGGCGCAGGGCGAGCCCTGCATCCTGGTCCGGCGCGAAACCGTGCCCGAGGATATTCGCGGCATGCATGCCGCCGTCGCGGTCCTGACCGAACGCGGCGGCATCACCAGCCATGCCGCCGTGATCGCGCGCGGGCTGGGCCTGCCCTGCATCGTCGGCGCCTCGGATTTGAAGATCAACACCCGCGACCGGACGATCACCGTCCCCGATGGCCGGACCTTCCGCGAGGGCGACAAGCTGACGGTCGACGGCACCTCGGGCGAGGTGCTGGTCGGCGTTGCCGCCATGCTGGAACCGGCGCTGGACGAATATTTCACCACGCTTCTGCACTGGGCCGACAATGTCCGCGACATCGGCGTGCGCGCCAATGCCGACACGCCCGACGATGCCCGCACCGCCCGGATGTTCGAGGCCGAAGGCATCGGCCTCTGCCGCACCGAACATATGTTCTTTGACGAAGACCGCCTGACCGTGATGCGCGAGATGATCTTTGCCGACACGGCCAAGGACCGGCGCATCGTTCTGGACCGGCTTTTGCCGATGCAGCGCGCCGATTTCATCGCTTTGTTCGACATCATGGCCGATCTGCCGGTCTGCATCCGCCTCTTTGACCCGCCGCTCCATGAATTCCTGCCCCATGACCGCGACGGCATCCGCGAACTGGCCGAGGCGCTGGATCGCCCGCTGTCGGACGTGCAGCGCCAGGTCGACGCCTTGTCGGAATTCAACCCGATGCTGGGCATGCGCGGTGTGCGTCTGGGTGTGACCGTTCCCGAAATCTATGAAATGCAGGCCCGCGCCATCTTCGAGGCGGCGGTCGAGGCGGGCAAGCGCGGCGCGACCGTGGTGCCCGAGGTGATGATCCCGCTGGTTTCAGCCCGGCGCGAGGTCGAACTGGTCAAGACCCGGATCGACGCGGTCGCCGCTGCGGTCAGGAACGAGCTGAATGCCGATTTCACCTATCGGCTGGGGATCATGATCGAAACCCCGCGCGCGGCACTGCGCGCAGGCGAAATCGCGCCCCATGCGCAATTCATGTCCTTTGGCACCAACGACCTGACACAGATGACCTATGGCCTGTCACGCGACGATGCGGGCCGGTTCATGTCGGCCTATGTCAATCAGGGCGTCTTTCCCGAAGACCCGTTCCATGTGCTGGACCGCGACGGGGTGGGCGAACTTTTGATGATCGGCTGCGCCCGTGCGCGGGCCGCGCGGCCCGATGTGACCCTGTCGGTCTGCGGTGAACATGGCGGCAATGCCGATTCGATCGCCTTTTGCCGGCAGGCCGGACTGGACTATGTGTCCTGCTCGCCTTTCCGGGTGCCGGTGGCACGGCTTGCCGCAGCACATCTTGCGTTGCTGGACCCGAAATAACGCCAGATTTCGCTTTTCGTCGGCAGATTTTCGCCCTAAAAATCCAGCCATATTTCGAAAAACCGGCTTGCCTGATTCGCGTCAATCGGCAGGAACCCGCCCAGAATCGCCGTTTGCGCCCTGCCTGACTGGACGTCATGGCAGCGTTTCCCTATGTCCCATCCCGTCACGACCCTGGGGGGCTGTGGCTCGTTGAAACCACTCGGGAACACGTAATGTCATCGCTGAAGTGCTGGACCGGAAGCATGGTCATGCTTCTCGCCCTAGGCTCTGCTGCGCATGCCGACATGACGGTAAGCCAGTCGAACGACCCCGCCGCACCAGTCGGCGTTAACCTTGCAGCTTTGCTGGGCCAGGAAAAGGCCGCGCTGGGCGAGGTTGATGCCGGGCGCCTGGCGCATATCATCACCCCGCCCGCGCGGACCCAGAAACCAGCCGGTCAGGTCGAAGCGACCTATGACGCCGCCTGGATCTCGGCCCTGCCGCAGGTGGAAAAAACCGCCGAGCTTGATTGCCTGGCGCGCGCTGTCTACTTTGAAGCGCGCGGCGAATCGATCAAGGGTCAGGCCGCCGTGGCCGAAGTTGTCATGAACCGCGCCGACAGCCCGCGCTTTCCGAATTCGGTCTGCGGTGTTGTCAATCAGGGCGGTGACGGCGGATGCCAGTTTTCCTTTACCTGCGACGGGCACAAGGACAAGATCGCCGACCGCCGGTCCTGGTATGTCGCTGAAAAGATCGCCTCGGCCTATATCGCAGGCGCCCCGCGCGGGCTGACCGATGGCGCGACCTACTTCCATACGCCGTCCGTGCGCCCCTCGTGGTCGCACCGGTTCACCATGACGGCGCGGATCGGTTCGCATTTCTTCTATCGTCAGCCGACGCAGACGGCGATGAACTGACCCCGCAGGCCGGGCCTTCCCGCCCGGCCCGCCTGCCTGTAGACAGGGTGCGAGCCACAGAAAGCCCGCGCCCTTGTCCGATCCCGACCCCAAAGATATCACCCCGGCCTTTGCCCATCCCGAACTGCGGGCGGCGGCGACGGCGGGCAGCGCCCTGCCCGACCGGATCAGTCTGCGTGACTATGTGGTGGACACCGAGATCGGCGCCTTTCAGGTCGAGCGCGGCCTGACCCAGCGGCTGCGCTTCAATCTGGTGGTCGAGCTTGCCCCACAAAGTGCGCCCGGGGCCGCGACCGACGATGTCGATCTGATCCTGTCTTATGACCGCCTGTCCGCCGCCATTGATACCGAACTGGCAGGAGAGCGCCTTAACCTGTTGGAAACGCTTGCAGAACGGATAGCCGCGCGGGTTCTGGCCGAACCTCAGGCGCAGCGCTGTTTCGTGCGGATCGAAAAGCTGGATCGCGGCCCCTGGGTGCTGGGGGTCGAAATCGTGCGTGGCAAAGATACGGCGGCCCCCGCCATGGCCATTACCGCCCCTCACCCGGTCCTTGCAGTTCTGGACCCCGACGCGCCCGATCTGGATGCCGTGATCACCCGTCTGACCGCCAGCCACCCCGCGCTGGTCCTGACCCTGACGCCGCCCGCGCTGCCCCGCCCCGCCGCCGCAACCGATGCGGCGAACCTGCGCATCACCCTTTTGGCCATCGAACAGGCCGCCTGGGCCATCGCCGCGCGCCACCCTGCCCTGACGGTCGTCGCCAGCCGGACCGAGATTGACTGGGCACTGGCCCAGTCCCGCGCGATCCTGTGGGCGCCCTCGAAACTGATGCTGGACACGGTCGGGGCCCCCGGCCAGGTCGGCGATGGCCTGGCCCCGGCCCTGTGGCTGGCTGACCTCTTGCAGGCCAGCGGCGTAGTGCTTCACGCCGACGTTGCAGCCCCGGCGGAAAGCCGCATTCCTGTGTCGCGGGTCTAAGGGCGCGGCTTGCCAGCCATGACGCCACAGGGCAAAGAGCGGCCATGATCTATTACCGCCCCATCGCCCAGACCGACCCTGCCCGCCCGCCCGGCGCCCTGCCGCTGGCCGGGGGCTGGTGCTGGTTCGACCGGGCCGAGGTTCTGACGCGGGACGGCAGCCGGGGCCTGATCGCCGCCACCGACCTGCCCGCTGACTGGCAGCGCCGCCTGACCGCCCCGCGCCCCGCGCTGGCTGGCCTGACCATGGACCGCCCGCGCCTGATGGCGGTTCTGAACGTCACCCCCGACAGCTTTTCCGATGGCGGCCGCTTTGACCGGCCCGAGGCAGCGCTGGCCCAGGCGCTGGCCCTGTCGGGCACTGCCGACCTGATCGACATCGGCGGTGAAAGCACCCGCCCCGGCGCGGCAGAGGTGCCTGTGGATCAGGAACTGGTCCGGACCACGCCGCTGATCGCCGCCCTGCGGGCGGCGGGCGTTACGCAGCCCCTGTCGATCGACACGCGCAAGGCGGCCGTCGCGCGGGCCGCCCTGGCGGCAGGCGCCGACATGGTGAATGATGTGGCGGCCCTGACCTTTGATGCAGCCCTTGGCCCGGTCGCGGCGGCGGCAGGCGCGGCGCTTTGCCTGATGCATGCGCAGGGCACGCCGGCGACGATGCAGGCCGATCCGCAGTATGACGATGTGCTCTTGGACGTCTACGATTGGCTGGCCGAACGGATTGCGGTCGCCGAAGCGGCAGGCGTGCCCCGCGCCCGCATCTGCATCGACCCTGGCATCGGTTTTGGCAAGACCGTCGCCCACAATCTGGCGCTGCTGAGGGGGCTGTCGCTGTTTCACGGGCTGGGCTGCCCGATCCTTCTGGGCGTGTCGCGCAAAAGGTTCATCGGCACGCTGGCGGCCGCCCCCGACCCCGAGGGGCGCGGGCCGGGTACGCTGGCAGTGACGCTGGCGGCCTTGGCGCAAGGGGTGCAGATCCACCGGCTTCATGCTACAGACGAGGCGCGCCAGGCGCTGATCCTGTGGCAGGCCGTGACAGGAACGGAAAGATGAGCAGAAAATATTTCGGAACCGACGGCGTGCGCGGACGCGCCAACAGCCACCCGATGACCGCCGAACTGGCGCTGAAACTGGGGGCCGCGGCAGGCCGCTATTTCCGCGCCGATGGCCGCAACGGCCACCGCGTGGTGATCGGCAAGGATACGCGGCGGTCCTGCTATATGCTGGAAAACGCGCTGACCGCCGGGCTGAATTCGACCGGCATGAATGTGCTGCGCCTTGGCCCGGTACCCACGCCCGGCGTCGGCTATCTGACCCGGTCGCTCCGCGCCGATTTCGGCATCATGATCTCGGCCAGCCACAATCCGGCAGAGGATAACGGCATCAAGTTCTTTGGCCCCGACGGGTTTAAGCTGGACGACACTGTCGAATTGCAGATCGAGGCGCTGGTGGACGGCGAGGTGGCTTTGGCCGAACCGCAGGACATCGGCCGCACCACCCATATCGACGATGGCGTCGGGCGCTATGTCGAATATGCCAAGACCACCTTCCCCTTTCGCGGGCAATTGTCGGGGCTGAAGGTTGTGGTCGACTGCGCCAATGGCGCCGCCTACCGGGCCGCCCCGCAGGCCCTGTGGGAACTTGGCGCCGATGTGATCCCGATGGGCGTCGCCCCGAACGGGTTGAACATCAACGCGGGCTGCGGATCGACCCACCCCGATGCCGCTGCCGAAATGGTCGTGGCGCATGGCGCCGACATCGGCATCTGTCTGGACGGCGACGCCGACAGGGTGATCATCATCGACGAAAAGGGCCAGGTCGCCGACGGCGATCAGTTCATGGCGCTTCTGGCCGCCCGCTGGGCCGAGGCCGGGCGGCTGGCCCATGGCACGCTGGTCGCCTCGGTCATGTCGAACCTGGGGCTGGAACGGTTCCTGACCGCGCGCGGCCTGCAGCTGGAACGCGCGCCCGTCGGCGACCGCTATGTGGTCGAACGGATGCGCGAGGGCGGCTTTAACCTCGGCGGCGAACAGTCGGGCCATATCGTCATGACCGACTATGCGACAACCGGCGACGGGCTGATCGCCGGGCTGCAGTTCCTGGCCGCCATGGCCGAAACAGGCCGCCCCGTCTCGGACCTGGCCCGCCAGTTCGAGACCGTGCCCCAGATGTTGAAAAACGTCAGGTATCAGAAAGGCCAGGAACCTTTGGCCAGCGAAAAGGTTCGAAAAGTGATAGCGGAAGCCGAGGCCCGCCTGACCGGCACCGGCCGCCTTCTGATCCGCAAATCCGGCACAGAACCCCTGATCCGGGTCATGGCGGAATGCGAGGATGAGAGGCTGCTGACCGA
>CAZKJZ010000141.1:0-5680 GCA_964553145.1 uncultured Frigidibacter sp.
CGCTCCTGCTCCTGCTCCATCCAGTCCATGGTCGCGGCGCCGTCGTGGACTTCGCCGATCTTGTGGGACTTGCCGGTGTAGTAAAGGATGCGTTCCGAAGTGGTGGTCTTGCCCGCGTCGATATGGGCAATGATCCCGAAGTTTCGGTAACGGGTAAGCGGATATTCGCGTGCCATTCCGGAAACCCCTTACCAGCGATAATGGCTGAACGCTTTGTTCGCGTCGGCCATCTTGTGGGTGTCTTCACGTTTCTTGACCGCCGAGCCACGCGAATTCACGGCATCCAGAAGTTCGCCCGCAAGACGCTCTTCCATCGTGTTTTCGTTGCGGTTCTTGGCAGCGGTGATCAGCCAGCGGATCGCAAGCGCTTCGCGGCGCTCGGGGCGAACCTCGACGGGCACCTGATAGGTTGCACCGCCAACGCGGCGCGAACGCACTTCCAGCGAGGGCTTCACATTGTCCAGCGCCTCGTGGAACGCCTCGATCGGCTGGCGCTTCAGCTTGCCTTCGACGCGGGTCAGCGCCGAATAGACGATGGTTTCGGCGACGGACTTCTTGCCGTCGACCATCAGGTTGTTCATGAACTTGGTCAGAACCCGATCGCCGTACTTGGCATCAGGCAGAACTTCGCGCTTTTCAGCGGCGTGACGACGCGACATGGCGTTTTCTCCTTATTTCGGACGCTTCGCGCCGTATTTCGAACGGCGTTGACGACGATCTTTGACACCCTGGGTATCGAGGACACCGCGCAGGATGTGATAACGGACACCCGGAAGGTCTTTCACCCGGCCGCCACGGATCAGGACGACGGAGTGTTCCTGAAGGTTGTGCTTTTCACCGGGGATATAGCTGATGACTTCGAAGCCGTTGGTCAGACGCACCTTGGCGACTTTCCGCATGGCCGAGTTCGGCTTTTTCGGGGTCGTCGTGTAGACCCGGGTGCAGACACCGCGCTTTTGCGGGCAGCTTTCCAAGTGCTGCGACTTGGACTTTCTTGCGTTTGCTTCCCGCGGCTTGCGGATCAGCTGTTGGATCGTCGGCATTAATCTCGCCCTATGTTGCAACCCGTTCAACGTGCGTCCGTCAACGCCGTTTCCGGGGGCTCTCGCTCATGTCGTGCCCTGCGCGTCCGCAAAACACCAAAACCGCATACGTCCGCTTTGCAGGGACGACGCGGTGGAAATCCAGAGGATCGGGGCCATAAAGGCCCGGATCGTGACCAGTTCCATTCTGATAGAGGGGCACGGACACAGTGCGCCCGCCCCCAAGTGCGCGCCGTATAGGGGGAGTCGCCGGGGATGTCAACGGGCCGGGCCGGACCCGCGCGGCCCCTCGCCCGCCAGAAAAAGCCGGTGCAGGACCAAAGCGATGGTCAGCATGAAAAGCCCGGCAAAGGTCACATCCGACAGGAAATGGCGCCCGGTCGCCACGCGCTGAAAGATCGCCAGTGCAGGCAAGGCCCATGCCAGCGCCCCCCACAGCCACCCTGCCGTGCCATGCGGCGCCAGAAGCCGCCGCCCGGCCATCAGCATGACCAGCCCCAGAACCACGGCCGACGCTGCCTCGCCCGAGACGAAGGAACAGTTCGACAGGCACTGGTCCGATGGCCAGAGCGGCGGGGTGAAGTGCAGCTTACCGCCAAATTCGGTCACATCCGCCGGGCGGGCGCGGCCCCAGTGGGACTTCAGGATGCCGTTGACCAAAAGCGCGGGGCCGATCAGATAAAGCGTCAGGACAAAGCCGCAGAACCGGGCCGACAGGCCGCGCAGCCCGCGCCCCATCAGCGCCGCCAACAGTCCCGCTGCTGCCAGCCCGAAGACCAGCAGCGACAGGTCCCAAATGAGTTGCCGCGCCGTTTCCAGCCACTGGGCTCTGGCCAAAGGAAAGCCCGCACCCTGACGGTAGAAGAGGGCCGAGGTTTTCAGGTCGACCGCGGGCAGGGCCGTGAACAGCAGGGCGGCCAGAGCAAGGGCGGCAAGCAGCACCCACCAGACGCGGCGGTCGCCCGGCCCGCTCACAGGCAACCCTCGGGCATAAGATAGGCTGCGACCGGATGGCTGTCATAGGCCAGCCCCTTCGTATGCAGCTGCGCAAGCGGCGTCAGTGGCGTGCCATTGCAGACAGGTGCCGATGACAGAACCGCCAGCACCGCCCCCCCGCCCTGCGGTAGTGCGAACAGCTCCTCGTAATAGTTGCGCGGCTTTCCCGCCGGGGGCTGCGCGTAAAAACCCAGCCCCGCATCGCGGCCCGTATAGAAGAGGTCGGCCAGAATATCGCGACTTTCGGCCATGACCCTGGTCGCGCCCTGGGCCTGGGCCAGCGCGATGATCTCGCGGCTCAGGTCCGTCCGACCCAGATAGCGCTTCATCAGCGGCATCCCGCCCCGCTCCGGCCAGGGGGCCGTGACGGTCAGGACCGGCAGCGCCAGACAAAGCGCACCGTTCAGCGCAACCGAAACGGGCAAAAGCCGGTACAGGCGCGCAGTCAGGAAGGGGACAACGATCAACAGGCCGGGGAAATAGGCGGTCAGTGCCCAGTTGGCATAGGCGTCTTTCATCAGGGCCTGAAAGCAGACCACGATCAGGGGCGGCAGGGTCATGCACAAAAGTCCCCGGCCCTGCCCGGCCGCCCGCCAGACCGGCAGGATTGCCGCCAGAAGGGCGGCAAACAGCACCGGGCCAAAGACGCCGAACTGCGACAGGAAAAAGGTGACAAGACCGCCGGGGTTCAGCGCCCGTGGCGCCGCACCGGGCCGGACCCAGCCGACATTGTCCATCGTATGGCTGACCGTCTGCAGATCATGCGTCAGGTTCCAGATCACATTCGGCGCGATCACCGCGCCAAAGGCCAGCAGGATCAGGCCCGCGTTCCGCCAGCCGACCCGCGCCTCGGACGCCGCCAGCGCTGCCAGACCAGCCCCCAGCAGAAAATAGACACCCGCATATTTCGCCATGCAGGCCAGCCCCACCGCCGCGCCCGTGGCCAAGGCCCAGCGCAGGGCGCCATCCCCGGTCAGCCGGAGCCAGAACCAGATCGCCGCCGCATAGGCGGGCGCCAGCACCGTGTCGGTCGAGATGATCAGGCTGCCCACCGCCGTGAAGGGCAGCGTCACATAGGAGAAAGCCACCCAAAAGGCCGCGCGCGCGCCCGCCAGCCGCGCTGCGCTGGCCGCAAGGATCAGCGCCGTGGCCCCATGCAGCAAGGCCCCCGGCGCCCTGACCCAGAACGGCGCATCACTGCCCGCCAGCCCGGTCACAGCGCCGATCAGCCAACCGATCAGCGGCGGCTTGGAGTAGTAACCGAAGTCAGGGTTCTGGCCCCAAAGCCAATATTGGCTTTCATCGACGAAAAGGTCCGTGCGGTTAAAGGCCAGCAGCACCAGCCGCGCCAGTGTCACCATCCCCACGGCCAGCAGCGCCGGGCGCAGCCAGCCCCCCGCGCCCTCAGCCCGCCGCACGGGCCTGATCCCTGTAAATCAGGAAAAGGTTGCGCGAATAGATCAGACAGCCCGGCAACTGGCCCAGAATGATCACCGGATCAAACTTGTAGATTCCGTAAGCCAGCACGATCAGCCCGCCGATGATCGAGAAATACCAGAAGGCCAGCGGCACGACCGACCGCCCGGCCTTTTCCGAAGCGATCCATTGCACGATGAAGCGCGCGGTGAACATCAACTGGCCGAAAAGACCGATCATCACCCAGATCAGGTCACGCTCGGTCTCGACATGAAACAGCGACATCAGGTGATGCATGGCTCAGGACTTCCCCAGCTCGGTCGGGCGGGCCTTTTTCTTGCGCCGGATCAGCCACATGACCCCGAAAAGGTCGACCGCACCGACCAGACCGCGCTGCAGGTTGTTGTAGTTCGACTTGCCCGCCCCGCGTGCACGATGGGTCACATCGACATGGCGCACCTCCCACCCGTCGCGAGAGAAGAGCGCGGGCAGATAGCGGTGCATGTGATCGAAATAGGGCAGGTCCAGAAAGGCATCGCGGCGAAAGGCCTTCAGCCCGCAGCCGGTATCGCGGGTGCCGTCCTTCAGCATCCGCCCCCTCAGCCAGTTGGCAAAGCGCGAGGCGAGCTTTTTGGACAAAGTATCCTGCCGCCCGACCCGCTGGCCCGCGACAAGACCGACCCGGTCCGACCCGGCCGCCATCAGGGGCGCCACCAGGGCAGGCAGGTTGTCGGGCGGGTTCTGCCCGTCGGCATCCAGCGTGGCGATGATCGCCCCCTGCGCCACACGCACACCGGAATGCACCCCAGCGCTTTGCCCGCCTGACCGGTCATGCTGGACCAGCCGCAGATTGGCACGGTCGGCCATCAGCCCCCGGATCACGGCCACCGTCTGATCGGTCGATCCATCATCAACGACGATCACCTCATGCGCGATCCCCGCACAGGCCGTGGCGATCCCGTCCAGCAAGGGCGGCAGATTCTCGGCCTCGTTCTTGGCGGGGATGACGATGGAAAGGGCGACCATGGCGGTTCCTGAAGGACAGCTGTCCGACCGTGCTACAAGAGGCCCCCGGACTTGTAAATGCGGGGCAGGGCGAACTGCCCCTAGCGCAGCTTCAGCGTTGCCAGACCGACCAGCGCCAGGATCAGCGACACGATCCAGAAGCGGATGACGATCTGCGGCTCTGACCAGCCCTTTTTCTCGTAATGGTGATGGATCGGCGCCATCAGGAAGATGCGCTTTCCGGTGCGCTTGAAATAGGCGACCTGGATGATGACCGACAGGGTTTCGACCACGAAAAGACCGCCGACAATGGCCAGGACGATTTCGTGCTTGGTCACCACCGCAATGGCGCCCAGCGCCCCGCCCAGGGCAAGCGATCCCGTATCGCCCATGAAGACGGCGGCAGGCGGTGCGTTGTACCACAGAAAGCCAAGCCCCCCGCCGATAAGGGCCGCGCAAAAGATCACCAGCTCGCCCGTGCCCGGCACCGGATGCAGGCCCAGATAATCGGCAAAATTGGCATTGCCGACGAAATAGGAAATGATGCCAAAGGTCGCGGCGGCAATCATCACCGGCATCACCGCCAGCCCGTCCAGCCCGTCGGTGAAGTTCACGGCATTGGCGGCACCGACAATGACCAGCATGGCAAAGGGCACGAACAGGATACCCAGATTGACCAACGTGTCCTTGAAGACCGGCAGGGCCAGCTGGCCTGACAGCGCAGCGGGGTGCAGATGCGCCGCAACGAAGCCGGCGATGGCCGCGACGGCAAAGCCCAGACCCAGCCGGATGCGGCCCGACACGCCCTTGGTGTTCTGCTTGGTCACCTTGGCATAATCATCGGCAAAGCCCAGCGCGCCAAAGGCCGCCGTCACCATCAGCACGACCCAGATATAGGGGCTGTCGGGACGCGCCCACAGAACCGTCGACCCGATCAGCGCCGACAGGATCAACAGCCCGCCCATGGTCGGCGTTCCGGCCTTGGCCAAATGGCTTTGCGGGCCGTCATCACGGATGGGTTGTCCCTTTTTCTGCTTTCTTCTCAGGAAGTTGATCAGGGGTTGGCCAAACAGGAACCCGAAGATCAGCGCCGTGAAAAATGCGCCGCCCGCGCGGAAGGTGATATAGCGGAAGAGGTTGAACACATCCCCCCCGTCCGACAATGCGGTCAACCAATAGAGCATTGGCCTGTCCCTTCCTTGCGGCCCTTGCGGCCTGTT
>CAZKJZ010000142.1:0-5663 GCA_964553145.1 uncultured Frigidibacter sp.
GTCCGGGGCGCGATGTCGGGGCGAAACAGGGGGGCAAGATAGGGAACATGGCCCGGTCCGAGCGCGGGAGCGACCAAATGCGGGTAGCCCCTGCCGCCCGGGGGACTTGCGACCCGGCCCCCCAGGCCCTATAGGGGCGCTTCCTTTGGCCAGACCGGGGGGGTTGCCCGTGATCCAGACGCCCTTTTACCTGATCGACAAGGCGAAGCTTGTTCGCAACATGCAGATCATTGACCGGCTGCGCGCCGGGTCGGGCGCCAAGGCCCTCTTGGCGCTGAAATGCTTTGCCACCTGGTCGGCCTTTGACCTGATGCGCGAACATATGGATGGCACGACCTCGTCATCCCTGTTCGAACTGCGGCTGGGGCGCGAAAAATTCGGCAAGGAAACCCATGCCTATTCCGTCGCCTGGGCAGATCACGAGATTGCCGAGGCGGTCGGCTATGCCGACAAGATCATCTTCAACTCGATCGGCCAGCTGGAACGGTTCGGCAATCAGTCCGCCCACATCGAACGCGGCCTGCGGCTGAACCCGCGCTTTTCGACCAGCGGCTTTGATCTTGCCGACCCCGCGCGCCCCTTCAGCCGTCTGGGCGAATGGGATGCGGACAGGATCGCACAGGTGATCGACCGGATTTCCGGCTTCATGATCCACTACAATTGCGAGAACGCCGATTTTGACCTTTTTGACCAGCAACTGACCCGGATCGAGGGCGAGTTCGGCCCGCTTCTGTCGCGGGTCAAATGGGTCAGCCTGGGCGGCGGCATCCATTTCACCGGCGACGGCTATCCGGTCGATGCGCTGGCCGCGCGGCTGAAACGGTTCAGCGAACGGTTCGGCGTGCAGGTCTATCTGGAGCCGGGCGAGGCGGCGATCACCAACTCGACCTCACTGGAAGTCACGGTTCTGGATATTCTGAACAACGGGAAAGACCTGGCCATCGTCGACAGTTCTATCGAGGCGCATATGCTCGACCTTCTGATCTATCGCCAGCCGGCACGACTGCCGCAGTCGGGTGACCATGCCTATCAGGTCTGCGGCAAGTCCTGTCTTGCCGGTGACATTTTCGGCGAGGCGCGGTTCGAACGGCCGCTGGCGGTGGGCGACCGTATCTCGGTTCAGGACGCGGCCGGTTACACAATGGTCAAAAAGAACTGGTTCAACGGGGTGGGAATGCCCGCCATCGTGCTGCGGGAGTTGGACGGGACCGAACGGCTGGTACGGGCCTTCAGCTATGACGATTACGCTGCAAGCCTGTCGTAAGGGAGACAAGATGAAGCGGAATGTTCTGATCATCGGGGCGGGCGGCGTGGCGCAGGTCGTCGCGCACAAATGCGCGCGGGCCAATGACGTGCTGGGCGATCTGCATATCGCCAGCCGGACGGTCGGCAAATGTCAGGCGATTATCGACAGCGTTCTGACAAAGGGCGCGATGAAAGTGCCGGGTCGCTTCACCGCCCATGCCGTCGATGCGATGGACACGGGCGCCGTCGCGGCGCTGATCCGCGCCACCGGCAGCCAGATCGTGATCAACGTCGGCTCGTCCTTTGTGAACATGACCGTGCTGCAGGCCTGCATCGAGACAGGTGCCGCCTATATGGACACGGCCATTCACGAAGACCCCGCGAAAATCTGCGAAACGCCGCCCTGGTATGGCAATTACGAATGGCAGCGGCGCGATGCCTGCAGGGCGGCAGGCGTGACCGCCCTTCTGGGCGTGGGGTTCGATCCTGGCGTCGTCAATGCCTGGGTGCGGCTAGCCGAGGATGCCTATCTTGACCGGATCGATTCAATCGACATCGTCGATATCAACGCCGGATCGCATGGGCGCTGGTTCGCCACCAACTTCGACCCCGAGATCAATTTTCGCGAATTCACCGGCACCGTCTATAGCTGGCAGCGCGGCACCTGGCAGCAGAA
The DNA here is from genome assembly GCA_964553145.1 of uncultured Frigidibacter sp. GTDB lineage: Bacteria > Pseudomonadota > Alphaproteobacteria > Rhodobacterales > Rhodobacteraceae > TMP-24. The sequence continues at coordinate 1,922 of CAZKJZ010000142.1, forward strand.
CCGGATGTTCGAGGTCGGGCAGGACTGGGACCTGCCGGTCGTCGGCCGCCAAAAGGCCTACCTCACCGGCCATGACGAGGTTCATTCCCTGTCCGCCCGCTATCCCGCCGCTGACGTCCGCTTCTGGATGGGGTTCGGCGATCACTATATCAATGTCTTTACCGTTCTGAAAAACCTTGGCCTTCTCTCGGAAAAGCCGGTCAGAACCGCCGAGGGGCAAGAGGTTGTGCCGCTGAAACTGGTCAAGGCCGTGCTGCCCGACCCGGCGTCCCTTGCGCCCGACTATGTGGGCAAGACCTGCATCGGCGATGTGATCCGGGGCGTGAAGGATGGTCGGGAAACCGAACTTTTCCTTTACAACATCGCAGACCACAAGGAAGCCTATGAGGAAGTCGGCGCCCAGGGCATTTCCTATACAGCCGGCGTCCCGCCCGTCGCCGCCGCGATCCTGATCGCCAACGGCATCTGGGACGTGGGCCATATGGCCAATGTCGAGGATCTGGCCCCCCGCCCGTTCCTGCACCTTCTGAACCAGATGGGCCTCCCGAGCCGGATCAGGGACGCGGACGGCGACCGGGCGCTGAATTTCGGCTAGCGCCGACCTAACTGCCCCCAACGACCCCCAGTCGGATCAAAGCAGTCAGACAGCCAATCAGAACCGGCTGATGAACCAGATAGACAAACAGACTGTGCCGACCGGGCCAGGCCGCGATCCGTAGCGCACGCGCAGGGGCGGCGCGTCTGGCGGACCGATCCCAGAGTCCGAAGCGGCCTGCGATGCGCGCCGAGGCAACCCCGGCCAGAAACGGCGCCAGCCAAGGGAAGGCCGGTTCGAAGTCAACCGAATAGACCGGCGCGGTGGACAGGCCGGTCCAGAGCAGCCAGGGCGCATTGAAAAGGTCGGACCTGACCCACGTCGGCGCCAGAAAGGCCATCCAAGCCACCAGCAGGGTCAGCCCCGCAGGCAGGCGCAAGAAAGTCAGGCCAACAAGGCTGGCCAGGGCGATCACATGCAGGATGCCGAAGAAGACGTAATAGGGACCCATAGCCACACGCGTCGCCAGCGTCACCGCCAGCGCCGCTGCCAGAATGCGCACGAGCCGGGCGCCGAACGCGCGCCAGCGAATGCCCTGCCCATGCGCCAGCCACAGGCCAAGCCCGGCCATGAACAGGAACGACCCCGCCACGCTGCGGGCATAATAATACCAGACCCCGCTTTGCATCGTGCCGGGCGCGATCAGGCCGAAGCTTTCCAGATCGAAGCCAAAATGAAAGATGGCCATCGCGACAAGCGCCAGGCTGCGCGCCAGATCCAGCGCGATAAGTCGATGCCCGGTCTGTGGGTGATGCTGCATCTGTCTCCGTGAACCAAACTGGCCCCGGACATCGCCGGGTTGTCAGACGAATGCAAGCCTGTCGTGGCGCGCCCGGCCCCGCCGAAAAACCACGGGCCTGCGAGCCCCCGACCTAACGCCCCCGCAGCCTTGCCCGGCGCGGATGGCTGGCGCAGATGACCTTGAATCCCTGTTCCGCCGCCAGGGGCGTGACATGGGAAAACAGCGCACGCAGCGCCTCCTCGTAAGGAAGGGTGCGGTTGGCGACCAGATAAAGCCGCCCGGCCGGTTGCAGGATCGCGGCCGCCTGGCGCAGGAAGGCCGCGCCCAGGGCCGGGTCGGCGGCGCGGCCGGTGTGAAAGGGCGGGTTGGTCACGATGAAGTCAAGGGCCGCACCCGGCTGAAAGCTGCGGGCATCGGCCCAGTGGAACTCTGCCCGCGGGTCGGTGACATTCCGGCGGGCGCAGGCCAGCGCTTCGGCCTCGGCCTCGACCAGATGCAGCGCCTTGACGCCGGGGCGCGTCAGAACCTGGGCGGCAAGCCAGCCCCAGCCCGCGCCGAGATCGGCGCCCTTGCCCTTGATATCCTGCGGCAGATGGGCGGCCAGCAGGGCCGATCCGGGATCGATCCCGTCGGCGGAAAAGACCCCCGGCAGGGTGACAAAGCCCGGCGCGACCGGGCGTGCCACCGGCAGCCAGTCGGCCAGCAGGGCGGGGTCAGGGGCGGTGAGGTGAAAACAGCGACCATGGGACTTGGACAAAGACAGGCCCACCGCGGCCCGCCCAGCGATGTCGCGCATCAGGCTGTCGATCCCGTCGGTCTTTTGCCCGTCGATCCAAATGGGCGCGCCGGGGCCGACCCCGGCCACCGCCTGCGCCACCAGCGCACGGCCGAGCGCCCGGGCGCGTGGCGCAAAGAGGATTGCGGCGGCAAAGGGCCCGGCGGGCTGGTCGGCCACGGCAAAACCGGCCTGCAGGAAATGGTCGTGATCCGGGCGAAAGCCGGTGACGATCTGCAGCCGGTCGCGCGGCAGATCACCCAGGTCGGTATCGGCGGACGGGCGCAGGACCAGCACCTTGCCTGCGACCGGCAAACCGCCCGCCTGATCCAGCGCAAGGGAAAGTCGCGATATCGCCATCAGGTCCGGCCCGGCATTGCCCGGCCTATTCCTTTTCCATGGTGCATTGCAGCGGATGCTGGTGACGGCGGGCGAAATCCATCACCTGCGCCACTTTCGTCTCGGCCACTTCGAACGAATAGACGCCGACGACCGCCAGCCCCTTTTTATGGACCGTCAGCATGATTTCGAAGGCGTGCGCGTGGCCGAGGCCAAAGAACCGTTCCAGGATATGGACGACGAATTCCATCGGCGTGTAATCGTCGTTCAAGAGCATCACCTTGTACATCGGCGGACGCTGGGTTTTCGGGCGGGTCTTGGTGGCCAGACCGGCCTCGCCCTCGGGGCCGCCGGGCCGGTCGGACAGGGTGAAGGGCAGATGGGCCAAAGGAAAGCTCCGAAAGGAATCGCGCGCGGCTACGGCTTTCCAATATAGACTTTGCAGGGAATGAGAAAAGAGTTGCTTTCAGGATGATGAACGCCGTCTGTTTCCGGTCCGGGCGATCATGAGGGACGCGCTGACCGCGATCGGCCTCGATGCCGATGACACGCTTTGGCACAACGAGCGGTTCTTTCGGCTGACCCAGGACAGGTTCACCGAGCTTCTGGCCGACTATACCGACCGCGCGACCCTGGATGCGCGGCTGGTCGCGGCCGAGCGGCGCAACATCGGCCAGTACGGGTTCGGGGTCAAAGGGTTCGTCCTGTCGATGATCGAGACGGCGATCGAGGTGACCGACGAACGGGTCCCCGCCCGCGTCATCGCCGAACTGATCCGCGCCGGGCAAGAGATGCTGAACCATCCTTTGGAACTGTTGCCGGGCGTACTGGATGCGGTGGGCGCGCTGGCCGACCACTATCCCTTGATCCTGATCACCAAGGGCGACCTGATGCATCAGGAACGCAAGCTGGCGCAATCCGGCCTTGGCGATCTTTTCCGTGCGGTCGAGATCGTGTCGGACAAGCACCCGGCGACCTATGCGGCGATCTTCGCCCGGCATGGCAGCGGCGCCGACAGGGGGCTGATGGCGGGCAATTCGATGAAGTCGGACGTCTTGCCGATGATCGCGGCGGGGGGCTGGGGGGTCCATATCCCCCATGGTCCGGTCTGGGATCTGGACCATGCCGATGAACCGGCGGGCCACCCCCGTTTTGCCGCGCTGGACCGGATCAGCGATCTGCCCGCATTGGTCGAAAGACTGGCCGAAACGGCCTGAGCGGGAGGGGCCGACAGCCGTCGGACATCTGTCGGACAAACGTATGCCATCCGTACCGACAGAACGGCGCGCCC
>CAZKJZ010000143.1:0-5657 GCA_964553145.1 uncultured Frigidibacter sp.
AAGTGCCGATCAGCGCCGCCAGACCAAGGGCCGCCGCCGCCCCGACCAGTGCCAGGCCCAGCGCCACGCCTGCCACAGCGGCATAACCCGCCCGCCGCCCGCTGGTCGCAGCGACAATCGCCAGCCAGACCATGTTGGGGCCCGGCGTCAGTTCGACGATCAGCGCGACAAGGGCAAAGGTGGCGATATCGGGCATGGACATGTTGGACGGTATTTCTGCCACCCTCTAGCCTCCCGTGATCGGGCAGCGCAATCGTCATCCCCAAGCGCCCCATGCGTCAAGAATCTTTCTGAAATAGGTCGCAGCGTTGCCAGATTCGCTGGCGAGACGGTAAGGATAGGTTGGGGAAGTGAAATGCAACTACCGGGCACTATTGCCAGTCTTATAGCCATCTGTGGCCCATCTTTTTTCTGTCAGGCAAGACATTCGAACTGCCGACCTTGGGTCCAATCGGCTCAGTAGGCACAATGAACAGTATCGGAGCCAAAGTGCCCCCTGGGGCGCCAAGGTCAGACTTCCGTGGGCTCGTCTATCCGGGTATGTCCGTCCTGCACGCAGGATCCGACATTCTGGCTTTTGACTCCCTCGTCGGCGGTTTTGACCCTGCGGCGGATCAGGCAATGCCAGCCTCCTTGCGACCGGTGGCGCCGCCCGACAACTGCCATCCGACCCCGCCCGGTAAAGATGCTGTCCTGTATTCAGCCATCCTTGAGGGCAGTGAACGGAAAAGCACCGTATGGACGCTGGATCAATCCGCAATGACCAGCCGCGCGTTGGCATTTCTGCGTAATATCAAGGAACGTGGCGACTTCGACAAAGAGATCAGCGTCGACGCGACGGTCGGCCAGTACCCGCTTGCGGTCACAGACGTTCTGATTACAGAGACATCGACGCCTGTCTATCTTGTCCTGCAATCGGGCACATCCATGGTCTGGAATGTCACGCTTGCACCTGGCGTGCGGGTGGAACGGCTGGTCGCGCTTGGCACCGGGCCAGTCGCTGTGGCCCTGGCGGATGCGTCAGTCCCCGTTGAAATCATCGGCAATATGGCCGACAGTTGCAAAGTCTATCCGGCGCGACCACTGGACGACTCTTGGCAGGTCATCCGCAACGAGCGTGATTATGGTGTCGCCTTTGATCACGACAAGTTCGAAACCCCCTTCCACAACTATCGCGGCTGGTTCGAGGGTGCCTTTGGCCAGCGATTTGAAACACAGGGCCGCGCTGCCCAAGATGCTGGCTTTGTCCTGATCGGCCCCCAACCGACGGGCGAAAGCACACCCTTGCCCGCCTGGCAATCTCTCGCGGGGCGCGATCTGCTGTTCTCGGGCAGCAAGAATATGACCGCCATCAGTCACGCCGATGAGTTCAATCAAAAGACGCATGACATGCTGGTCGCCATGTTGGAACAGGCCATCGGCGGTCCGATCTCTGACCTCGCGCCCGTGATCGAAGAGAGGGTAGCCCAATGAGCGGAGTTCGCATTCTTTTCATGGTATTCGGTGCGATCATCTTTGGCGGCTATGCGTTGTTTCAGTTGTCTTTGATGGGTTTTGGCTACTACGTGACCGTGCGCAGCGCCGAGATGGTCGGGGACATAGCCGCAGGACAGCACGACAATGCCGTCCTGAGGTTGGGTGACAGGGTGTCGGGGCTGCTGATGAAACGGGCTGCCGCGGTCAGCGAGCGTGAGGAAGCCGCGCGGCGCATAAGCATCACGGACACGACAAGCATCAGCAAGGACCGCGCGATAGAGATATTCCGCACCGTGCCGCTGGCCGCGTTTCTGAAGCCCGGTGAGCCGATGCCCGCGCCGGAGATGGCCGAACTCTACGCCGAAGGGCGCGTGACCGCCTACTTGCGCCCCCTCTGTCAAGTCATCCTTGACAAGGTGGCGACACGCTGTGCCCTGATCACCAGCCGGGCTTCGCTATCTGGCGAGGACATGGTCAGTGTTTATGCCGTGTTCGGATTTGCGCCGGCGTCAGGCGGCGCGGGGGAAACCGGCTATCAGGAAGGGCAGGTAGCCCTGTCAAACGAAGAATACGGCTTTCCCGCCGACCTGTCACAACCTGTGATGGCCGACAGCTATCGGGACAGGTTTGGCGCGTTCCTGTCGGACGCCGATCGGGCCTGTGGTGCGCTGCGAGAAAAGGTCGGATTTTGTGTCATCAAGAACATATCTTTGACGGCCGAGCAGGCGGTGGATGGTACGCTGTCGTTGACTGGTGACGCGACCTTTGCAGTTCCATCCGGCAAGGGCAGCTGACAGCGCGGGGCCGCAAACCTACCTATACCCACTTTGCCAGGGGCGGCAGGCTCATCAGCACCGCATTGGCGTCATGGCCGGTTTCCAGCCCGAATTTCGTGCCGCGGTCGTAGACCAGATTATATTCGGCATAAAGCCCGCGGTGGATCAGCTGGGTGTCCTTGTCACCCTCGCTCCAGACCGTCGTGCGGCGATGGTCGGCCAGCGGCAGGAAGGCTGGGAGGAACGCCTGGCCGACCGCGCGGGTAAAGGCGAAGTCGGCCTCCCAGTCGCCGCTGTTCTGGTCGTCATAGAATATCCCGCCCACACCCCGCGCCCTGCCCCGGTGGGGGACAAAGAAATACTCGTCTGCCCAGGCCTTGAACCGGTCGTAATGGTCCGGCCCATGGGGCGCGCATGCGGCGCGAAGTGTGGCGTGAAAATGGGCCGTGTCCTCGGGATATTCCATACAGGGATTGAGGTCGGTACCGCCCCCGAACCACCAGGCATGGGGGGTCCAGAACATCCGCGTGTTCATATGGACGGCCGGGGCATGGGGGTTCTGCATATGGGCGACAAGGCTGATGCCGCTGGCCCAAAAGCGCGGATCATCCGCCATGCCCGGCACGCCCCGCGCCGCCATGGCGCGCTGCGCCCGCTCGCCAAGCTGGCCGTGAACGGTCGAGACATTGACCCCCACCTTCTCGAAGACGCGGCCGGCCCGCATCACGCTCATCACCCCGCCGCCCGCATCCTCGCCCGCAGCCGCCTGACGCCGGGTTTCCGTCACCTCGAACCGGCCGGCGGGGCGGTCTGACAGCGGGCCGGCCAGATGGCTGTCCTCCAGCCCCTCGAACGCTGCGACGATCTGGTCGCGCAGGTTGCGGAACCAGCGGGCGGCGTCGGCTTTCTGGCGTTCGAAAAGGTCGGTCATGGCAGGCCCTTTTTCCTTCTGCATCGTCCAGGTCCGGCTTTTCCTGGCCGGACGGCGTGCAGCGGGGGTTTTACACCCCCGCACCCCCGTAGGATATTTGGACCACAATGAAAAGCCGCGAGACGGGGGCGGATCGGCGGTTCCAATCGGCGACGGGCAGCGATAGCCTGATGGAAGAAAGGGAGTTGCCCCATGCGCTGCGTCTTTGTCCAGTTCCGCTGCCAGCCCGGCCAGACCTATCAGGTTGCCGACGCGATCTATGACCGCGAGATCGTGTCCGAGCTTTATTCAACCTCGGGCGACTATGACCTGATCGCCAAGATCTACGTCCCGGACGAGGTCGAGGTCGGCCATTGGCTGAACGAAAGCCTGTTCACCATTCCCGGCATCAGCCGGACCCTGACCACCATGACCTTCAAGGCCTTTTAACCCCGAAGGCTGCTGGCCGACTGGCCGAACCGGGCGCGAAAGGCGCGGGCAAAGGCCGTCTGGCCCGAAAAGCCGGTGCGCAGGGCCACTTCCTGCAGGGGTAGGCGGGTGTCGGTGACCATGCGGCGCGCCTCGTCCAGGCGCAGGTCGCGGTAAAAGCGGCCCGGGCTGATGCCCAGCCGGTCGGCGAACAGCATCTCCAGCCGCCGTTGCGACAGGCCGATGCGGCGGGCAATGTCGGCGATGGGCAGGGGATGTTCCACCTCGGTTTCCATCAGCGCGATGGCACGGCCCAGGGCCGGGTCGTCCCGGGCGATGCGCGCGGCAGGCAGGCCCTGCTGCGGCGCCGTCGCCGCGTGGAACGGTTCATACAGAAACGCCCCCGCCACCCGCAGCGCCAGTTCGGCGCCATGGCGGGCGCGGATCAAGTCCAGCATCAGGTCGAGACAAGGGGCAGCGCCGCCCGTGGTCAGCATCCGGCCCGAGCGGACATAGCGGTCCTGGCGAACGTCGATGGCGGGGAAGGTGCTGGCGAAGCTTTCCAGATCCTCCCAATGGACGGTCGCGGACTGGCCATCCAGAAGCCCGGCCCGTGCCAGAAACCAGCTGCCGCCATCCACCCCGCCGATCGCCCGAAGCTGCGGCGCCAGACGCCGGAGGCGTGACAGAAGGTCGGGCGTGGCCTGCTCCTCCAGCCGGAAGGCGGCGATGACCATCAAAAGATCATACTCTGCCCGGTCGCCCAGTGCCTCGGTCGCCACGTCGAACCCGGCGGTCAACCGCACCGGTCCGCCCATGGGGGACAGGAAGCGCCAGTGAAACAGCGTCCGCCCGGCCCGCCGGTTCGCCGCCCGCATCGGATCGACCGCGGCGGCCAGCGAAAAGGCGTTCGTATCGGCCATCAGCAGGATGCCGACCGTCAGGGGCGCCTCTTCGGGCGCGAAGATCGTCCGCAGTTGGGTCATGCGCCAGCGGTACCCGCTTGGGCCGGGGCGGACAAGCGCGGCTTTCCCCCTTGCGCCCGCCCGGCATTCTTGGGACTCTGGGCCGAACCGCCGCGAAGAGGCGGAGCGAGGCAGAGATGAAACGCAGCATTCTGACGGCCCTGGCCTGCGCCGCCCTTCTGATGGTGGCGGCTTGCAAGCCTGCCCCCGACCGCGCCCTGGACCCGGTGGGCGAAGCGCTGATGGACCGTGAGCACGCGGCCTGCCTGCGGTCGGGCGGCGAGTTCCTGCGGCTGGGCAAGGCCAATCAGTTCTTTTGCCAGAAGGCGCCGTCCGACGCGGGCAAAAGCTGCAGCCGCGCCAGCGACTGCGAAAGCGCCTGCCTGGCCCGGTCGCGCAGCTGCGCGCCGGTCAAGCCGCTGTTCGGCTGTAACGAGGTGCTGAACGATTTCGGCGGGCCGGTGACACAATGTATCGACTGATCCTGCCGCTGGCACTGATGCTGGCGGCCTGCGTGCCTGCAGCCAAGGGCCCGGCCTATCGCGACCCTGCGGCGCAGATTGCCAGCATGGGAACCTTTGACCCGATGCGGTTTTCAGGCGACTGGCAGGTGATCGCCGCCTTTGGCGACGAGGCGCGCTGTGGGCCCTTGCGCGAAAGCTGGCAGGCCGGTCCGACCGGCTATGATCTGCGGGGCACGGTCTGCACCCCCGCCGGTCTGCGCAGCTTTACCAGCCGCGCAGCCCTGACCGGGCCGGGGCGTCTGATGCGGCAAACGGCGGGTGGCCCGGAAGATATCTGGGTTTTGTGGGCCGATGCCGATTACCGGATAGCGGTTCTGGGCACGCCCTCGGGCCAGTTCGGGCGGGTGATGACACGGGTCAACCCGCTGCCTGCCGATCTTTGGGCCGGGGCGCGGTCGGTTCTGGACTTTTACGGCTATGACCTGGCGCAGCTGGTGCCGCTGCGCCGCCCCTAGCGCAGCTTACACCGCCAAGGCCAGCAGATCGCGGACCAGCGCCGGAAAGTCGCGGGCGCCCACCGCTGCCTCGCGCACCAGCCAGTCGAAATGGGCTGATACCGCGTCGATCCGCGCCCGGT
>CAZKJZ010000144.1:0-5654 GCA_964553145.1 uncultured Frigidibacter sp.
CCGCGTCACCGACATGTCAGAAGAGAAAGTCGCCCCCGCCCAGCGCCAGAACCCCATCGAGCCGCAGCGCGCCATCGGCGACCATATCGCCATCTAGGTCGATCCACAGCGTGCCCCCGCCCGCGCCGCCGACACCGGCGGCAAAGACCACCTCGCCCGCATGACCGGTCAGCGCGCCGTTGCCACCGAAATGCAGGCCAAGGCCGGTGAAATCCAGCCGGTCGGCGCCGCGGGTAAAGTCAACGATCCGGTCGCGGGGGCCGGTCGCCGGAAGATCGCTGACCGCCGCAAAGACAAACCTGTCGGCGCCCGGCCCGCCCCCCATCAGATCAGCGTCGTCCCCCCCGACGATCACGTCATTGCCGATATCGCCGACCAGCGTGTCCGCACCGCTGTCTCCATAGATATAGTCATTGTCCTGCTGGCCAAGGATCAGGTCGTCGTCGCTGCCGCCAAAGATCGTATCATCGCCGGCAGCCCCGTGGATCAGATCATCACCCGATCCCGCATCAACATAATCGTTGCCCGCCTCGGCTGCGACAATGTCATTGCCCGCGCCTGCAACGACCGAGTCATTGCCTGCCCCGCCTAGGAGGAAGTCGACCCCTGCGCCCCCGTCGATCGTATCGTTCCCATCGTCCCCCCAAATCCAGTCGGAATCGGCGCCGCCATAGAGCATGTCGTCGCCGGCGCCGCCGGCCAGGGAATCGTTGCCGGCCTCGCCGTAAAGTGTGTCATTGCCGTTCTGGCCGACGACGATATCACTGCCAAAACCACAGCGGATCAGGTCGCGGCCATCTTCGGCGACGATCACGTCATTGCCGTCCCCGCCGTAAATCTGGTCGTCTCCGGCGCCGCCCACCATGGAATCGGCATCCGTTCCGCCGTCCAGAGTGTCGTTCCCGGCGCCGCCATCGATCCAGTCCCGGCCCGCGCCTCCGAACAGCACGTCATTTCCGATGTCGGCAAACAGACGGTCGTCACCGTCATCCCCGGAAATCGTGTCATTGTCCTGATGGCCATAAAGCTGGTCTGCACCGGCACCGCCCTGGATGGAATCGTTCCCCTCGCTGCCGAAGATGATGTCGTTGCCATCGTCGCCCAGCAGCGTGTCATCGCCCAGAAAGCCGATCATCGCATCGTTGCCCGCGCCGCCCGCGATCAGGTTGGCACCCGCGCCCCCCCAGACCAGATCGACGCCGTCGCCGCCAAAGACGCTGTCATTGCCATCCCCGCAAACAAGGGCATCATTGCCCGCGCCGCCATCCAGCCGGTCATCGCCCGCCCCCCCCTCCAGCCGGTCATCGCCCAGATCGCCCAGAAGCGTGTCGTTGCCCGCTTCGCCATAGATCAGGTCTGTCCCGGCGCCTCCGTCCAGAACATCGCCCCCATCGCCGCCATAAAGGAAATCGCCGTCCACGCCCCCGAACATCGTGTCGGACCCGTTGTCGCCATAAAGCCGGTCGCCGCCTATGCCTCCGTCGATGTAGTCGTTGTCCGCCCCGCCATAGAGCAGATCGGTACCGTCGGCCCCAAGAAGGGAATCATCGCCATTGCCACCGTCAAGCCAGTCATTGCCCTGTCCGCCATCGGCGGAATCATTGCCGGCCTCGCCCGAAAGCCGGTCATCCATTGCCCCGCCATAAAGACTGTCGTCACCGCCGCCACCGGCCAGCGTGTCGGCGCCCATGTCGCCTGACAGCATGTCGGCACCGGTGCCGCCGACGACGCTGTCATTGCCGGCGAACCCCAGCAGGCTGGCCGGGTCAACGCCCGCACGCAACACATCATTCCCCGCCCCGCCCAGCACGAAATCCGTGGTGGTCGAGGGCGCATAGCGGTCCAGCCGCAACAGCTGCGACAGGGGAAAGGCGGTCAGAGGCAGGGGATTGCCATCCCAGCTGTCGATCATGATCAGCGTGCCCTGATAGTCGATCGTGGCGCCGGTCGCTGTCTGGGTGAGGATCAGTTGCCCCAGATTGCGCAACCCGGGCAGGGTTGTCAGGTCCAGCCGGTCGATGCCCGCCTGAAAGTCGGCGATATGCACGGGTGCCGCACTTTCGCCCACGACGAACAGGTCTCCGCCCGCCCCGCCTGCCAGTTCCGTCCCGCCACCCGGGCCGCCGACCACCAGAATATCGTCGCCGTCCCCACCATAAAGCGCCGTCGTCGCCCGCCCGCCGACCATCAGGTCATTGGCCGCCGACCCGGTCTGCACGCCCGCATCGCGAAAGATCGACAGGCCCTGCGGCCCCAGCGACAGGTCGAACTGGCTGATCCCCGCCTCGGTCGCGCTGGCGGCGAACAGCAATGTGCGCGCGCCGACCTGCGCCATAGACAGGCTGGTGACATGGTCAAGGCTGGTCGCCGCCGTATCGGCCACAGTCAAAAGATGGATCAGCCGTCCATCCGGCAAAAGGGTCATCAGATCGACCCCGCCATCGGCACCGCCGACCGCGACATAGGCGCGCTCGCCCAGCTGCAGGGTGGCCAAAGCCGTGGCGCTGTCGAACCGCGTATTCTGGCTGTCGACCACATGGTCGGTGGCAAAAAGCGCGCCGCCCGGCAAGAGGCGAAAGGCGGTCAGCGACGAACTTTGCGCGCTGCCCGCCAGAACGAAGGTCGCGCCATGCAGCGTCACGCTGGCCAATGTGTGGGGCTGCGACAGGCCGATGGCCGAGGCGCCCGTCACCTCGGACGCCAGGGCCAGCGTGCCGCCGCCACCGACGGAATAGGCCTGTATCCGGTCGCCCCCCGCCGACGCCGTCAAAAGGAACGTCCCGAACCCGGTCTGCACCAGGGACGAGGCATCGACCGCCGGGCCACTGGTCGGATAGCCCCCCGCCGGTGCCGCACCGACCGCCGTCAGGGCGCCCCCCGCCCCCATCCGGTAGGCCTGCGGCGCCAGACTGCCCTGGGGCGTCATGAAAAGATAATCGCCCGCGGCATCCTGAAACCCGGCCACGGTTGTCGGTTTGAACGGCAAGGGCTGGTTCAGCGCCGCGCCAAAACTGCCCCCCGCCCCAAGACCATAAGAGGCATAGCCCGACGCCCCGAGACCCGCCGCATAAAGCCGCCCACCAAACAAAGTGATCTGCGGCGTCCACGAGGGCGAGATCGCCGCACTATAGGGCTGCACCGCCGAGAGGGTCGCCGCCCCCGACCCGCCTGACAGATCATAGGCCGCATAACCGGCACCCGGCCCGCAGCGCGTTGCGCTGTATAGGACCGGCGCGCCGTTGATCCAGCCGACCTCCAGATCGGTGACATTGGTCGCAAAGGACGGACTGCCCAAGCCAAGCAGTCCTGAAAAACTCAGGCTGACCACACCACACTCCACCTTTTCCCACCGGAAAGGCTAGGGAGCGGCCGTTAAGAAAGCCTGACGACCGGACCGGCCCTCAGGCCCGGCGCGATCGGATCATGCCGACAATTTCATATGTTTTCTCAAGAATGGGCTGGGCAATCGCCTCTGCCCGTTCGGCGCCTGCCGCCAATGTCCGGTCGATTTCGCCGGGGTCGGCCATCAGTCGTTTCATGCGTTCGGTGATCGGCGCCAGCCGCGCAACCGCCAGATCGGCCAGCGCGGGCTTGAAAGTGCCAAACCCCTGCCCCGCGAATTCGGCGACCACGTCCACGGGCGTCCGGTCCGCCAAAGCGGCATAGATATTGACCAGATTGCGCGCCTCGGGCCGGTCCTTCAGCCCGTCAAGCGTTTCGGGCAGAGGTTCGGCATCGGTCCGCGCCTTGCGGATCTTCTGGGCGATCATGTCGGCATCGTCGGTCAGGTTGATGCGGCTTTGATCCGAGGGATCGGACTTTGACATTTTCTTCGTCCCGTCGCGCAGGGACATGACGCGGGTCGCCGCGCCTTCGATCACCGGCTGGGTCACGGGAAAGAAATCGACCTTGTAATCATGGTTGAACTTGATCGCGATGTCGCGGGTCAGTTCGACATGCTGTTTCTGATCCTCGCCCACCGGCACATGGGTGGCGTGGTAAAGAAGGATGTCGGCCGCCATCAGCGACGGATAGGCGAAAAGACCAAGCGAGGCCTTCTCCGCATCCTTGCCGGCCTTGTCCTTCCACTGGGTCATGCGGTTCATCCAGCCCATCCGCGCGACGCAGTTGAAAATCCAGCCCAGTTCCGCATGGGCGCCGACCTGACTTTGGTTGAACAGGATCGAGCGCGCAGGGTCGATCCCGGCGGCCATGAACCCCGCCGCCGCCTCGCGCGTCTGGTCGCGCAGCCTGGCCGGGTCCTGCCAGACGGTGATCGCATGCATGTCGACCAGGCAATAGACCGTCTCGATCCCTTCGTCCTGCTTTTCGACAAACCGTTTCAGCGCGCCCAGATAGTTGCCCAGCGTCAGCCCGCCCGACGGCTGGATGCCGGAAAATATCCGGGGGGTGAATTGGGTCTGGGCGGCGGTCATCATGCGGCTCCGGCTGGAAATCGGGTTCGGGCTGGCGTATCGCAAGGCCAAGGGGCGCGTCAACCGGCGGCCCACGGAATGGATGGTGCCATGCGCGACGGTTACGACACGTCCCCCCTGAACCCGCTGCCGCCCGCCGTCTGGCTGGTGCTGTTGCCGATCATCGCCTTCGAGGTGGTGCTGAACCTCGGCCCCCTGGGTCTGGCGGGCGGCGCGGCGGCAGGCTGGCGGAACGAGGCGGTGATGCGCTTTGCCCTTCACCCCGGCATGCTGGCGGCAATGGCCGAAAGCGGGCGCTGGCAGCCGGATCTGCTGTGGCGCTTCATGACCTACAGTTTTGTCCATCTGTCGCCGATGCATGCCCTGATGGTCGGGGTCTATGTGCTGGCGCTTGGCAAGTTCGTGGGCAGCCTCTTTCGCCCCTGGGCCTTTGTCGCGATTTTCCTCGGCTCGGGCATCATCGGCGGGCTGGTCTATTCGCTGGTGCCCTGGTCGGGCGAGGTCTGGCTGGTCGGAGGTTATCCCGCGGCCTACGGGCTGATCGGCACCTTCAGCTTTGTCATCTGGGCGCGGCTGGGGGCCGAGGGCGCGAACCGCGCGCAGGCCTTTCGCCTGATCGGCTTTCTTCTTGCCATCAAGCTTGTGTACGGCATCCTCTTTGGCGGCAGCCCCTACTGGATTGCCGATATCGCGGGTTTTGCGGCCGGGTTCGGCCTGTCGTTCCTGATGGTTCCGGGCGGGCCTGCACGGCTGCTGGCGATGCTGCGCCGACGTTAGAGGCGGGTTCTACCCTGTTGAACCTCCGGACAGGGTCTTCATCTGGGGGATTCCCATTTGGCCGCCGGGCCGCTCCTTCCCGGCAAGGCGAGTGACCTTGGCCGCAGCGCCGCCGCTATGGCCGCCCTTCGCGCCCCCATCGACTGGTTTTTCGCCGCCGTGCAGGCCAACAGCGACAATCCGGTCGTGCGCCGCAACCGGCTCAGCCGTATCCGCACCGTCTGCCTGTCGGTCGCCGATCTGGGCAAGCTGGAAGGATAACGGGGGCCCTGCCCCCCGCACCCCCCGGGATACTTGGACCACAATGAAAGCCATATATTCATTGTGGTCCAAATATCCTCGCCGAAGGCATGCCCCGAGCGGAGCCGCGCAAAGCGCGGGGCCGAGAGACAAAAGGAATGGCGCCCCGGCAGGGGCGCCGCAATCGGATCAGCCCGCTTG
>CAZKJZ010000145.1:0-5540 GCA_964553145.1 uncultured Frigidibacter sp.
TGCATGGTGATCTTCATCAACCAGATCCGCATGAAGATCGGCGTGATGTTCGGCAATCCCGAAACCACGACCGGCGGCAATGCGCTGAAATTCTATGCCAGCGTCCGGCTGGACATCCGCCGCATCGGCGCGATCAAGGACCGCGAGGAGATTGTCGGCAACTCGACCCGCGTCAAGGTCGTCAAGAACAAGGTGGCGCCGCCCTTCAAGCAGGTGGAATTCGACATCATGTATGGCGAGGGCATTTCCAAGACCGGCGAGATGATCGACCTGGGGGTCAAAGCCGGTGTCGTCGAAAAGTCGGGCGCCTGGTATTCCTATGGCGACGAACGGATCGGCCAGGGCCGCGAGAATGCCAAGCAGTTCCTGAAGGACAATCCCGATATTGCCCTGCAGATCGAGGATAAGATCCGCGCAAGCCACGGGCTGGACTTCGGCGCGGCGCCCGAAGGCGACGGCGAGGATGTGATGGAGGCCTGATCCGGCCCCGACCCGCAAGGAATGAACGGCCGGGCCCTGCGCCCGGCCTGTTCTATTGGTGCGCGGGATCAGTCTGTCGCGGCCTTGCCCGCCAATATCCGCGCGCGGAACCCATCGATGCGGGCCGCCCGCGTCTCGGGCCTTTTGGCGGAGCTGAGGGCGATGACATAGCTGCGCTGCCGCCCCGGGGTCAGAAGCTGAAAGGCTTCGGCCAGATCGGGATCGCCGTCCAGCGCGTCGATCAGTTCGTCCGGCAATGTGACCTCGGCCGCCGTCTGCGGTGGCTTGATCCCCGCTGCGGCATAGGACATCGCCTCGCGCAGATAGGCGGTGATCAGCACCTCTTGCGCCCCGGGCTGGCCGCTGTCGGTAAAGCGGATCATGTCGGCATGGCGGACATTCGGCCCCTGACGCTGCAGGACCTGACCGGGGTCCGTCATCAGGGCTGCATTAAAGAACGTCAGGCGGAAGTCACTGCGAAAGGCGCCGATGATCGCTATATTGCGGCCCGCATGCATATAGCAGGGATGACCCCATTTCGCCGTCTCGGCCAGTCCGACGCCCAGGCAGATGCGGCGCAGGTCGGCCAGACCCCGTGCCCAAAGCCGGGTTGAACAATCAGCCGTGTCAAAGCGGGCGCAGCGGCCGCAACCCTTCTGAAAATATGCGTCGGTCGAAGCGATCATCGGACGGACATCCCCCCTGATTGCCGCCCGATCCTAGCATGGCCCGCCCGCTGCCGCATCGCGGAAATCGCCCGTGGACAGGGGGGCAGAGGGGCGCTAAATCCGTCAGGCTGACATGATGCCCGCGAAGGAGCCCCGCTGACCATGGCCTCGCTGAACGATATCCGATCGACATTCCTCGACTTTTTCCGGCGCAATGGCCATCAGGTCGTCGACAGCTCGCCCCTGGTTCCGCGGAATGACCCGACGCTGATGTTCACCAACTCGGGCATGGTGCAGTTCAAGAACTGTTTCACCGGGGTCGAAGTGCGGGACTACAAGCGCGCCACCACCGCGCAGAAATGCGTGCGCGCGGGCGGCAAGCACAATGACCTGGACAATGTCGGCTATACGGCGCGGCATCATACATTCTTTGAAATGCTGGGGAATTTCTCGTTCGGCGATTATTTCAAGGATCAGGCCATCCCCTTTGCCTGGGAGCTTTTGACCCGCGATTTCGGCCTGGACAAGTCACGCCTGCTGGTCACCATCTATCATGATGATGACGAGGCGGCGGGGATATGGAAAAAGGTCACCGGATTCAGCGATGACCGGATCATCCGCATCCCCACCGACGACAATTTCTGGCGCATGGGCCCGACCGGCCCCTGCGGTCCCTGCACCGAGATTTTCTATGACCATGGCCCGTCGATCTGGGGCGGCCCGCCCGGCAGCGCCGACCAGGACGGCGACCGGTTCATCGAAATCTGGAACAACGTCTTCATGCAGTTCGAACAGTTCGAGGACGGCAGCCGCCGGGCGCTGGACATGCAGTCGATCGACACCGGCATGGGGCTGGAACGGATCGGCGCCCTGCTGCAGGGCAAGCACGACAATTACGACACCGACCTGATGCGGTCGCTGATCGAGGCGTCGGCCCATGCGACCAGTGCCGACCCGGACGGGCCGGGCAAGGTCCATCACCGGGTGATCGCCGACCATTTGCGCTCGACCAGTTTCCTTATCGCCGACGGGGTCATGCCATCGAACGAGGGGCGCGGCTATGTGCTGCGCCGGATCATGCGCCGCGCGATGCGCCATGCCCATATGCTGGGCGCCGTCGATCCGGTCATGCACCGCCTGGTGCCGGCACTGGTCCGCCAGATGGGGGCGGCCTATCCCGAACTGACCCGGGCGCAAGCGCTGATCGAGGAAACCCTGCGGCTGGAAGAGACGCGCTTCAAGCAGACTTTGGACCGGGGGCTGAAGCTTCTGGACGACGAGTTGGCGCGTCTCGGGGACGGCGCCGACCTGCCGGGGGCGGCGGCCTTCAAGCTTTATGACACCTACGGCTTCCCTCTGGACCTGACGCAGGATGCCTTGCGTGAAAAGGGTCGGGCGGTGGATGTGGCGGGCTTTGACCATGCGATGGCCGAGCAGAAGGCCAAGGCGCGTGCCGCCTGGGCGGGATCGGGCGAGGCCAAGGATGCGACGATCTGGTTCGAACTGGCCGACAAGCATGGCGCAACCGAATTCCTGGGCTATGACACGGAAAGCGCCGAAGGCCAGATCGTGGCGTTGGTCGTCGGCGGGGCCGAGGTCGGGTCGGCCGCGACCGGGCAGAAGATCCAGATCATCGTGAACCAGACGCCGTTTTATGGCGAAAGCGGCGGTCAGGTCGGCGACAGCGGCCTGATCCGTACCGATACGGGTCTGGCCGTCGTCAGCGACACCAAGCGCGCGCAGGGCGTCTTTGTCCATGTGGCAGAGGTGAGCGAAGGCCAGATCGCGCGCGGCCAGCCTGCCCGGCTGGAGGTCGGCCACAAGCGCCGCCAGGCAATCCGCGCCAACCATTCGGCAACGCACCTTCTGAACGAGGCGCTTCGGGCCGCACTTGGCGATCATGTGGCGCAGAAAGGGTCGCTGAACGCCGAAGACCGGCTGCGGTTCGACTTTTCCCATTCCAAGGCGCTGACCGGGGCGGAACTGGCCGCGGTCGAGGCCGAGGTGAATGGCTATATCCGCCAGAATGGCACGGTCGAAACCCGGATCATGGCGCCCGACGATGCGCGGGCCTTGGGGGCACAGGCGCTTTTTGGCGAGAAATATGGCGACGAGGTCCGCGTCGTTTCGATGGGCCGTCTGGCCGGGTCGGGCAAGGGCACGGATGGCGCGACCTATTCGGTTGAACTTTGCGGCGGCACCCATGTCGCGCGGCTGGGCGAGATCGGCGCCTTTGTGGTTCTGGGCGACAGTGCATCCTCCGCCGGTGTGCGGCGGATCGAGGCGCTGACCGGGCAGGCGGCGCTGGACCATCTGCGGGCGCAGGACGCGCGGCTGTCGGATATTGGCGCGGCGCTGAAGGCGCAGGCCTCGGATGTGGTCGACCGGGTCAAGGCGCTGATCGACGAGCGCAAGGCCCTGCAGAACGAAGTGGCGCAGCTCCGCCGCGACCTTGCCATGGGCGGTGGGGCCAAGGGCGGGGCCGAGGCGCGCGAGATTGCGGGCATCAGGTTCATCGCTCAGACGGTGACCGGGGTGACGGGCAAGGACCTGCCCGCGCTGGTGGACGAGCTCAAAGGCCGCATCGGGTCCGGCGCGGTGCTGGTTGTTGCCGATACCGGCGGCAAGGCGGCCGTGGCGGCGGGTGTCACCGCCGACCTGACGGCGCGCCTGTCGGCGGTCGATCTGGTCAAGGCGGCAGCCGAGGCCCTGGGCGGCAAGGGCGGTGGTGGCCGTCCCGACATGGCCCAGGCCGGGGGCGCCAGTGCCGAGAATGCGGAAGGCGCCATCAAGGCCGCCGAGGCGGTGATCGGGGCCCTGGCATGAGTGCGGCCAAGGGCGCCCTGTGGATCGCGCATGCGCGCGTCACCGACCCCGACCGCTACGCCGACTATGCCAGGCGCGCGACGGTTGCCATCGCAGCCCATGGCGGGGTCTTTCTGGCGCGCGGCGGACGCTATGTGCAGCTTGAGGGCAATGACCGCCCCCGCAATGTCGTGGCCCGCTTTCCGTCCTTCGAGGCCGCCGTCGCCTGCTATCACAGCCCCGCCTATCAAGAGGCGCTGACCTATGCCCGGGGCGCCTCGGAACGCGACCTGATGGTGGTCGAGGAAAGCTGACCCGCCCCGCCTTTGACCCCCTGACGCAAATCTGCTAAGTCCCGCCCCAATTCCGGCGCAGCGATGGGTTAACCTTTACCCTGCAGACTGGCAGCAGACCGGACAAGGGCGTGGTGACAGGCATGCGTGCGACAGTAAACGGGCAGGGTTAGGCCATGTGCAGATGGGCCGCCTACATCGGGCAACCGATCTTTCTGGAAGATATCATCAGCCGCCCCGGCCATTCCCTGGTGCGTCAAAGCCACGAGGCGACAGAATGCCGGACGCAGGTCAATGCCGACGGGTTCGGCATTGCCTGGTACGGTGACCGGCCGGAACCGGGCCTCTTCCGCGATATCCTGCCCGCCTGGTCGGACCCGAATCTGGCATCGCTGACCCGGCAGGTGTCGTCGCGCCTGTTTCTGGCCCATGTTCGCGCCTCGACCGGCACGGCAACCAGCCGCAACAATTGCCATCCGTTCGCCGTGGGGCGCTGGAGCTTCATGCACAACGGCCAGATCGGCGGTTATGACCGGTTTCGCCGCCACGCGGAAATGATGATCCCCGACGATCTCTATGCCCACCGCCGGGGAGCGACCGACAGCGAGGCGCTGTTTCTGGTCGCCTTGGGCGAGGGGCTGGACCAAGATCCCAAGGGCGCCCTGGAACGCGCCACGGCGCGGCTGCAAGCCCTGTCGCGGGCAAAAGGTGCCGCCCCCCACGTCCGCATGACCGCCGCTTTGTCGGATGGCGAACGGCTTTATGCCGTGCGCTATGCGTCCGACGATCAGGCGCCGACGCTCTATCACCGCTGGTCCGACAGCCGCATGGGACGGGCTGTGGTGTCAGAGCCGCTGGAAAGCGATGAATGCTGGGAGGCGGTGCCGCCAGGCAGTTTCTGCACGTTCGAGGGCGGCGAGGTCAGGATCGAGCGCTTTGCCCCGGCGGCAGATGTGGCCGTGGCGGCCGAGTAGGGTCCTGTCAGGGTTCCCCGCATTTGGTCGCTCCCGCGCTCGGACCGGGCAACGTTGCCGATCTCGCGCCCCTGTTTCGCCCGGACATCGCGCCCCGGACGTGATCCGGGGCCTCTTGGCCCGGCAGAGGCCCCGGATCACGTCCGGGGCGCGGTGCGCATAAAGGTCAAATGCAATTGCCCTGAGGGTCCTGCGGAAGCCTCAAACGCCCATCGGCCAAGGCATGTCCTTCGCCGCGATCCTCTGAATAGCCAATTCCCTTTTCGCGCGAATCGTGCCAATGATTTTCCCGGGCGGGGGCCCATCGCAGGAGGATCTCA
>CAZKJZ010000146.1:0-5536 GCA_964553145.1 uncultured Frigidibacter sp.
TTCCATTCCTGCGAAAGGATCGCACCATCAAACCGTGGGATCAAACAACTAGGGTGGCGCTTTCGAGCGTCGTGAAGAACTGCTCGACCACCCTGAGCTTGAACGGCCCGCCGTCGCCGTCGTCAACGAAGTCGACCAGACACCAGACAATGTCGGCGTTCGACACGTCGCTGACCCGCTCCATCTTGCCCATTGAATCGAAGAACGGCGCATCGACCACGACCGCCATCTTCTTGCCCCACCGGCGCAGTGTCGGAACCTTGGTGAGCAACTGGGGCATCAGGCGCTTGACGCCGCTGCTGCGGTAGTCTGGGCGGCGCTTTTCGCGGGCCATGGAAAACTTGCCCTGCGTCTCGGTCAGGTGGTCGAACTCGATACCCATCTTCTTGCCGGAAAAGTAGACCGCCTGCACCTCCACCGCGACCCATTCCATCGGTGCCCCGGCGGCACTGTTCGACTTGACCAAGATCATGTCGATCCGGCCCACATCTTCGCCTGCATCGCTGTCGAGGTTGCCGGTTGACTCAAGGAACCCGACTTCGCCCGAACGCCTCGGCTTTGGGTCGGCCAAGAGGTGTTCGCCGATCTTGTCGAATGCCGTGCCGTCCTGATGGAAGCGCCAAGGGCACAGCGCGCGGACGCGGCCCCGCTTGCCCTCTACTGGCCGCACGACGCCTGATTCCTCGGTGTATGGCCGGATCGAACAGACCCCGCCGGGCTTCGAGCAGGTCAGGTTCGGGATGTTGATCTTGAATGGGCAGGGCAGTTCGTGTTCTTGCTGTAGGGCCAGTTTGGCGCGCAAGGCGGCTAGGCGGGTGGCTTCCTTCGCCGCCAGTGGGCCAGCCGCCGCGACCTTTTCTAGCGCGGCCAGCCGAACCTGATCCGCCTTCGGCATCGGTGCCACGCCGACCTTGTGCCGGGCTAAGCGAACCCGGTCCCAGTCACCCAGTTGTTCGAACGGGTGCCCATACCACTCTGAAATGTGAAATCGTTCGTCCGCCAACCGCCACCGCCTTTTTGTGGGCAGTTGGCCAGACAATACCAGATGTAGTCAATGGGCATTGTGAGAGTTGGCCGGGGTAATCTGGGGTAACGCAGCCAACATGCCGTGTTCTACCCGTAACCACTTGATTTTCTTTGGGAGGATGGTGCTGCAAGAGAGGATTGAACTCTCGACCTCACCCTTACCAAGGGTGTGCTCTACCACTGAGCTACTGCAGCGCCGTTTCGTGGGGCGCGTGTTAGACGGATTTCCGCCGCCGTGCAAGGGCAATCTGGACCCTTTTCCCGTTCCGCTGTAGGAAGGCAAAATGAACAGGAAACCGGCGAAAAACGATGGGTCCGGGCCCCGGGCAGAGACGCGCGACGAACGGCTGAAGGCCGCCTTGCGCGCCAATCTGCAGCGCCGCAAGGCGCAGGCGCGGGCGCGGGATGCGCAGGCGGATGATGCCGCCGGACCGGCAGAACAAGAAAGCTGAGGCGGGCAGATGGATTCGATATTGGTCAGGGGCAACGGCCCCCTACGCGGGCACATTCCGATTGCGGGGGCCAAGAACGCCTGCCTTGCGCTGATGCCCGCGACGCTTCTGTCGGACGAACCCTTGACGCTGACCAATGCGCCGCGCCTGTCGGATATCCGCACCATGACGCAGCTTTTGCAGTCGCTTGGGGCCGAAGTCACCTCGATGCAGGGCGGGCAGGTGCTGGCTTTGTCCTCGCATGACCTGACCAAGCTGACGGCCGATTATGACATCGTCCGCAAGATGCGCGCCTCGAACCTTGTCCTTGGGCCCTTGCTGGCGCGGGCGGGGCAGGCGGTCGTGTCGCTGCCGGGCGGTTGCGCCATCGGCGCGCGGCCCATGGATATTCACATCACCGGGCTCGAGGCGCTGGGCGCCAGGATCGAGCTGAAGGATGGCTATCTGCATGCCAAGGCCCCCGGCGGGCTGAAGGGCGCGGTGATCGAACAGCGCTTTGCCAGCGTCGGTGCCACGGAAAACATCGTCATGGCCGCGACGCTTGCCAAGGGCACCACGGTCCTGAAGAACGCGGCACGAGAGCCCGAGATCGTCGATCTGGTCCGCTGCCTGCGCGCCATGGGCGCCGCGATCGACGGCGAAGGCACGTCTACGATCACGATCGAGGGCAAGGACCGTCTGCATGGCGCCACCCACCGCGTCGTCACCGACCGGATCGAACTGGGCACCTATATGATCGCGCCCGCCATTGCCGGGGGCGAGGTCGAGCTTTTGGGCGGGCGGCGCGAACTGGTGGCCTCCTTCTGCGACAAGCTGGAAGAGGCCGGGGTCGGGATCGAGGAGACAAAGACCGGGCTGAAGGTCAGCCATGCGACCGGCCGCGTCCATGCGGTGAATGTGAAAACCGAGGTCTTCCCCGGCTTTCCGACCGACCTGCAGGCGCAGATGATGGCGCTTCTCTGCACCGCCCAGGGGACGTCGGTTCTGGAAGAAACCATCTTTGAAAACCGCTTCATGCATGCGCCGGAACTGACGCGGATGGGGGCCCGGATCGAGGTTCATGGCGGTCATGCGACCGTTACCGGGGTCGAGCGGCTGCGCGGCGCGCCGGTGATGGCAACCGACCTGCGCGCCTCGGTCTCGCTGATTCTGGCGGGGCTGGCGGCCGAGGGGGAAACGCTGGTCAGGCGGGTCTATCACCTGGACCGCGGCTATGAGCGGCTGGAGGAAAAGCTGGCCGCAGTCGGGGCACGGGTCGAGCGGATCAAGGGCGAGTGATGGCAGACGCGCGGTTCAAGGATGGGGACGAAGCGGCGCTGAGCCTTCGGGCCGAAGGGCCCGAGGATCTGCAGGTCATTTCGGCCCTGGTGCAGGATGCCGTCCTGCCCGCCAGCGAAATCCGCTGGGACCGGACGGGCCGGACGCTGGCCCTGTTCCTGAATCGCTTCCGCTGGGAAGACCGGGCCGTCGCCGACCAGAAGGGCCGCAGCTTTGAACGGACGCGGGCGCTGTTGGTCATCAGCGGTGTTCTGTCGGTGGCCAGTCAGGGCGTAGCACGCGGCGACGCCGATCTGGTCCTGTCGCTTCTGTCCGTGACGTTCGAGCCGGGCGCGGATGGCGCGGGGCGCGTCGTTCTGACCCTGGCCGGTGATGGCGCAATCGCTGCACATGTTGAGTGTCTGGATGTGATCCTGCGGGATGTGACCCAACCCTATCTGGCACCCTCGCGCCAGATGCCGCGCCATCCCGACTGACTCAGTCAATTTGTTCCATAGTGACAAGGAATCCTTGGACTTCCTGGGCTTCGATGGCGTTGAATTGTTCGAAAAGGGCAGCGCCGCCGCCAGGCAAATCCGGGCCGAACAGCGCATGTGACGGCCCAAGCGACAAAAAGGCATAAAGGCCGCCGGGCCGGGCCGGGCAGGCGGGCACGGCGCCGTCGCAGCGCGTGACCTCTGCCGTCAGCGCCGACGCATCCCAGATCAGGTTGAAGTCGCGCACCGGCCCGTCGATCCTGCGGCCCATGACCGGCAGGTCGCCGGAAAAGCGCAAGGGTGCGCCGGGCAGGGCACTCAGCCGCCCCTCGGGCGTGTCCAGCCACAGGCCGGCACCGCCGATCACCGTCAGAATGCGCGTCAGGCCGGGAAAGGCCGAAAAGGGGCCGTCCGACGCGACCTCGGCAATCGACAGACGCCAGAGGAGCCTGCCCTCCCGGTCCGCCCGCGCGATTTCGTGGGTCACGCCGCCGCCGTTCTTCCAAGGCTGGGTCTGGAACGATTGGGGGGGAAGAATGCGCATAAGGTTTGCCTGCGGTTCGCTTCGCGATATGGTCAGACAAATAGCAGCAATCCCGTCCCGGTCCATGCCCGAAATCCCAGCAGGCCCTCTGCCCGACAAAGTCAGCTTTCGCGATGTGAAGTCGGCGATCCTGCAGCGCATCACCGAACGCGACTGGGGGCCGGGCGTTCTGCTGCCGGGCGAGGTGGAGCTGGCTGCCGAATTTCAGGTGGCGCGCGCGACCGTCAACCGCGCCATGCGCGAACTGGTGGACGAAGGCATTCTGGAACGTCGTCGCAAGGCCGGAACACGGGTGCGCGCGGCCCCGCTGCGGGCGGCGCGGTTCGAAATTCCGCTGGTCCGGGCCGAGATCGAGGCGGCGGGGGCGGCCTATGGCTACCTTTTGCTGTCGCGGGCAAAGGCGCCGGTGCCAGAGGCGGTTGCCGCGCGGCTGTCCCTGACCCTGGGCAGCCCGGGCCTGCACCTGACCTGCCTGCATCTGGCAGACGGTCGCCCCTATCAGCATGAAGATCGCTGGATCAGCCTTGCCGCACTGCCTGCGGCGGCGGACGAAGCGTTTGACGCGGTCGGCCCGAACGAATGGCTGGTGCAGGCCGTGCCCTTTTCGGATGTCGAAATCAGCTTTACAGCCGTGGCGGCGACCGGCGCCACCGCCAATGCGCTGGCCTGCCCGCAGGGCGCGCCCCTGTTCGCGGTCGAACGGGCGACCTGGTGGCAGGGCCAGCCCATCACCCATGTGCGCCTGTGCTTTGCCCCCGGCCACCGGATGACAACACGCTATTGAGGATCGGGATGGAGCGTTTCGGACAGACTTCTGACGGGCGGGAGGTGCATGCCCTGACGCTGAAAAACGGCCCCCTGACGGCCCGCATCCTGACCTGGGGGGCGGTTTTGCAGGGTCTGTGGCTGCAGGGGGTGGGGCACAGCCTGACGCTGGGGTCTGAACGGATCGCCGACTACGAAGGCGCGATGCGCTATCATGGGTCGCTGATCGCGCCGATGGTGAACCGGATCCGGGGCGGCGAGACCAGGGTCGCGGGGCGGACGATCCGGACCGAGATCAACTTTCGGGACCGCCATACGCTGCATTCCGGTCAGGCGGGCACGCATCTGAAACTGTGGGATGTCGCGGCGGCGGATGCCCATGCCGTCACGCTGGCCCTGACCCTGCCCGATGGTGAAGGCGGCTTTCCCGGCAACCGGCGGGTGACGGCGCGCTTTTCCCTGCCCGGGCCGGACAGGCTGCGGCTGGAGGTGACGGCGGTGACCGATCAGCCGACGCTTTTCAACGCGGCCAACCACAGCTATTGGAACCTTGATGGCACCGACAGCTGGGCGGGCCATCGCCTGCGTGTCGCCGCCGACCGCTGCCTGCCGACGGATGATGACTTTTGCGCAACGGGCGAAATCATCGATGTCGGAGGCACCGATTTTGATTTTCGCGCCGGACGGCGGATCGCGCCGGGGCAGCCGGACATAGACTATTGCCTGGCCCTGGCCCGGGAACGGCGCCCCCTGACCGAGGTTCTGTGGCTGACCGGCCAGTCCGGCCTGACGCTGGCGGTGGCCACGACCGAACCCGGCATGCAGATTTTCGACGGGCGCGATGCGGTGCGCCCCGGTCGCGCCGGATACGAAGGGTTCGCGATCGAGGCGCAGGGCTGGCCGGATGCCGCGAACCATCCGGGGTTTGTTCCGACCGAACTCTGGCCGGGCCAGCCGGTCACACAGGTCACGGAATGGCGCCTGTCGCGCGCGCC
>CAZKJZ010000147.1:0-5445 GCA_964553145.1 uncultured Frigidibacter sp.
TGACCAAGAAGAATGCCCGCACCATGACCGAAAAGATGGTCATCAAGAAGTACGACCCCGTCAAGCGGGAGCATGTCGAATACAAGGAAGGCAAGATCAAGTAAGATCTGCCCTCTGGCCTGTATGACACCGCGCCCTTTCGGGCGCGGTTTTCGTTTGGGCGGCCTGCCGGTGCTGGGCAAGGCCGCGCCCCTGAGGTATCAGCGCGCGATGAGCGACAGATTTTCCTTTCGACTGGATGCGACCGACGGGCTGGCCCGGACCGGCGTGATCCACACGCCGCGCGGTGATATCCGCACGCCGGCCTTCATGCCCGTGGGCACGGCCGCGACCGTCAAGGCGATGCTGCCAGACAGTGTGCGGGCGACGGGCGCCGATATCCTTTTGGGCAATACCTATCACCTGATGCTGCGCCCGACAGCCGAGCGGATCGCGCGACTGGGCGGGTTGCACCGGTTCATGGGTTGGGACCGGCCGATCCTGACCGATTCCGGCGGCTTTCAGGTCATGTCCCTGTCAGACCTGCGCAAGCTGACCGAAGAGGGCGTGCGTTTCAAATCCCATATCGACGGGTCCGATCATATGCTGACGCCCGAACGCAGCATGGAGATCCAGCGCCTTCTGGGGTCGGATATCGTCATGTGTTTCGACGAATGCCCGGCCCTGCCCGCGACGGACGAGGCGGTGGCCCGGTCGATGCGCCTGTCGATGCGTTGGGCTGAAAGATCGCGCGATGCCTTTGGTGATCGTCCCGGCCATGCCCTGTTCGGCATCATGCAAGGTGGCGTGACGCGCGAACTGCGCCAGGAAAGCGCCGAGAAACTAAGGGAAATCGGCTTTGACGGCTATGCCGTCGGCGGCCTTGCCGTGGGCGAGGGGCAGGAGGCGATGTTCTCCGTCCTCGACTATGCGCCGGGCTTTCTGCCGAACGACCGGCCGCGTTACCTGATGGGGGTGGGCAAGCCCGACGATATCGTCGGCGCGGTGGCGCGCGGCATCGACATGATGGATTGCGTGCTGCCATCACGGTCAGGTCGCACCGGGCAGGCCTGGACCCGGCGCGGGCAGGTCAATATCAAGAATGCCCGCCATGCCGACGATCCCCGCCCCCTGGACGAAGACTGCAACTGCCCCGCCTGCCGCACCTATAGCCGCGCCTATCTGCACCATGTGTTCCGGGCGGGCGAGATCATATCCTCGATGCTGATGACCTGGCACAATCTGCATTACTTTCAGGAGCTGATGCAGGGCCTGCGCACGGCGATTGCGGCGGGTCGGCTGGCAGAGTTCACCGCCGACTTCCATGCGCGCCGCGCCGAGGGCGATATCGAACCCTTGTGACGCCCGGGCCCAAAGCGCGAAATCCGGCGCCTCAGCCGTGGGTCAGGAAAATCGACATCTGCCGCAGCATCTCGTGCAGTTCGGGGGTCATGATCTCGGCCCCCATGGTCGCCATATGCAGCGCCCTGAAGTCGGCGCCGATGCGCGCAATCTCGATGTCGCTGATTTCACGGTCGGGGCGGGCGAAGCTGGCCATGCTGCGCGAACCGCCGTCCGTCAGCGCAAAGGTGGCGCCATGGCGGGCGCCATAGTCGGCGGCCCTGGTCAGAACGCCTGCCGAATCGTCCGCCGCCAGGTCGCGCCAGCGGACCCAGCCGACATTGGCAAAGCCCCAGCGCACGGTCGGGTCCTGCATGACCAGACTGTTGGCCGAATAATAATCCTGCCAATCCTTGTCATAGGACTGAAAAAGGTAGCGGGGCGTGGTGAACTGGACATGCAGGGCAATGGCAAACCCTGCCGGGGACTGGGCGCGCAGGCGACGCAAAAGCTCGTTGGCACTCTTCACTTCGGAAATTCCATCGAATCCTGACAGTTTCAATTTCATCCTGTAGAAAGATGACATAGATTTGATTTGTGTGGTTCACAATTGCGGAATGCAACAAACTGACGCGGGGAATCAACAGTTCGGAACGGGCCGAGGCGATGAGGGCGGGCAACGAATTCGCCACGTTGGCGCCAGCTGGCTACTATATCGCGCTGCGGATCGGCTTTGCCTTTCCGCTGGCGGAACATAATGCCCTGCCGACCCCTTGGGTCGACCTCTATACACGGCGGGCCTTCATGCTGGATGATCCGGTGATGCGCTGGCTTTACGGCCATTCCGGTGCGCTCCGCTGGAGCGAGATCACCCTGCCGGACCCGCGCGGGGTGCTGGCTGCGGCGGCGACCTTTGGCATGCGCTACGGGGTCGCGATCGCTTTTGACGATCCCGGCCCCAAGGGGCTGCGCAGTTTTGGGTCGTTCGCGCGCAGCGACCGCGAATATACCGACGAAGAGATCGCGCAGCTGGCCGAGCGGCTGGAGTGGCTGCATGTCGCGATGGCCCCGCCCACGAACCTGACGGCTGCCGAGCTGGAAGCCCTGCGCATGATCAAGGAGGGCATGCTGGTCAAAGAGGTCGCGGATCGCCTGGGCATATCGGACGGCGCGGTCAAGCAGCGGCTGAAAAGCGCCCGCATCAAGCTGGGCGCCAAGACCCGCAGCCAGGCGATTTCCACCGCCACGGGCTATGGGCTGATCTGAACGGACACGTTTCGGGATATTTTACACAGGCGACTCGCCCTAAAGGTTATCAATTGTTTCGTGTGCTGATCTAATTGCCTCGCCTGAAAAGGAGGGGCAACCATGCAGAACATTACGTTCGACCTGTCCGGTCTTCATCAATATGGGTCCGCCTTTTACGATTATCTTGGGTTGAGAAAGCACTTCTTCGTCGACACGCTGGGGTGGGACATTCCCCACAATGACCAGGTCGAGATGGACCAGTATGACAATCCGCTGGCCCATTACTCGCTGGTCCTGCGTGACGGAGAGGTGATCGGAGGGGCGCGGACCATGCCCACAACCTCTAGCTGGGGGCAGTATACCTATATGCTGCGCGATGCCGTGGCGGGCAAGCTGATCGACATCCCGCCCAAGGTTCTGGGGCGCGAGATCAACACGCCGCAAGTGTGGGAATGTACGCGGCTGGTCATGTCGGAAAGCGTCAACAATCATCACGACCGGTCAGAATGCCTGTCGCTGATCGTTCAGGGGCTGGCCGATGTGGCCCGGCGGCACGGGGCCAGCGAACTGATGTCCCTGTCGCCCGTGTCGCTGATGCGGGCCTTGCGGCAGCTTGGCTGGCAGGCGGACCGGATCGGCGAACCCTATGACAATCCCGGCGACGGGCGGCGTTATGCGGTTCTGACGATGCCGGCCGAACGGTCGCACATGCCGGTACGGGCCCACTGAACCTGTCGGGCGGGGGCATCCCGATGCCCCCGCCGCTTCTGGCCGTTGAAGTCGTGCCCGCCAGCCCCTAGATTGAGCGTCGAAGGGGAAGGCCGGGCTGCTGCATGTCGGGGACGGCGCCTTCCTGCACCACGAAGGATACGCGCATGTCTGATCATTCCACCCAAAGCTATCCGGTATTGCCGCTGCGCGATATCGTGGTCTTTCCCCATATGATCGTGCCCCTGTTCGTCGGGCGCGAAAAGTCGGTCCGGGCGCTGGAAGAGGTGATGCAGGATGATCGCCAGATCCTTCTCTCTTCGCAGATCGACCCGACGGTCGATGACCCGAAGACCGACGGCATCTATCGCACCGGGGTTCTGGCCAATGTGCTGCAGCTTCTGAAGCTGCCCGATGGCACGGTGAAGGTGCTGGTCGAAGGCAAGTCGCGGGTGCGCATCACCGATTTCATCCCGAACCCGGTCTTTTTCGAGGCCCATGCCGAACCTTTGAGCGAACGGGCGGGCGATGCGCCCTCGGTCGAGGCCCTGGTGCGGGCGGTGGCCGAGGAATTCGAAAAATACGCCAAGATCAAGAAGAACGTGCCGGAAGAGGCGCTGTCGGCCGTGTCCGAGACGCGCGAACCGGCGCGGCTGGCCGATCTTGTGTCCGGTCATCTGGGCGTCGAGGTCGCACAAAAGCAGGACCTGCTGGAGACGCTGGATGTCAGCGAGCGGCTGGAAAAGGTCTACGGGATGATGCAGGGCGAAATGTCCGTCCTGCAGGTCGAGAAAAACATCAAGTCGCGCGTCAAGACCCAGATGGAGAAGACCCAGCGCGAATCTTATCTGAACGAGCAGATGAAGGCCATTCAGAAGGAACTGGGCGACGGCGAGGAGGGTCAGAACGAGCTGAACGATCTGGCCGAAAAGATCGCCAAGACCAAGTTTTCCAAGGAAGCCCGCGACAAGGCGGATGCCGAGCTGAAAAAGCTGCGGTCCATGTCGCCCATGTCGGCCGAGGCGACGGTGGTGCGCAACTATCTGGACTGGCTTCTGTCGTTGCCCTGGGGTGTGAAAAGCCGGGTCAAAAAGGATCTTGGTGCCGCGCAGGCGGTGCTGGATGCCGACCATTACGGGCTGGACAAGGTCAAGGAACGGATCGTCGAATATCTGGCCGTACAGGCGCGCTCTGCCGCGCTGAAAGGCCCGATCCTCTGCCTCGTCGGCCCGCCCGGCGTGGGCAAGACCAGCCTGGGCAAGTCGGTCGCCAAGGCCACGGGGCGCGAGTTCATCCGCATCAGCCTGGGCGGGGTGCGCGACGAGTCGGAAATCCGGGGCCACCGGCGGACCTATATCGGGTCCATGCCCGGCAAGATCATCCAGGCGCTGAAAAAGGCCAAGACCACCAATCCGCTGATCCTTCTGGATGAGATTGACAAGATGGGCCAGGATTTCCGTGGCGATCCGGCGTCCGCGATGCTGGAGGTGCTGGACCCCGAACAGAACGCGACCTTCGTCGACCACTATCTTGAGGTCGAATATGACCTGTCGAACGTGATGTTCATCACCACGGCCAACAGCTACAACATGCCCGGGCCGCTTCTTGACCGGATGGAGATCATTCCGCTGGCGGGCTATACCGAGGATGAAAAGCGCGAGATCGCCAAGCAGCATCTTCTGCCCAAGCAGATCAAGAATCACGGGCTGAAGAAGGGCGAGTTTGCAGTGGCCGATGCGGCCCTGACCGAAATGATCCGCACCTATACCCGCGAGGCGGGGGTGCGGAATCTGGAACGCGAAATCTCGAAACTGGCGCGCAAGGGCCTGACCAAGATCCTGAAGAAAGAAGTGACCCGGGTCGAGATCACGCCCGAGGTTCTCGAGGATTATCTGGGCGTCAAACGCTTCCGCTATGGGCTGGCCGAAAAGGAAGATCAGGTGGGGGTTGTCACCGGCCTTGCCTGGACATCCGTCGGCGGCGATCTGTTGCAGATCGAAGCGCTGAAACTGCCCGGCAAGGGGCGGATGAAGACCACGGGCAAGCTGGGCGACGTGATGAAGGAATCGATCGAGGCGGCGGCAAGCTATGTCCGTTCGGTCAGTCCCGAACTGGGGGTCAAGCCGCCGAAGTTCGAAAAGATGGACATCCACGTCCATGTTCCCGAAG
>CAZKJZ010000148.1:0-5389 GCA_964553145.1 uncultured Frigidibacter sp.
CCTGCCTAGCGATGGCCCGCGGGGGGCGCAAGCCGGGGTCTTTGCCACAATTTTGGCAAAATGCCACAATTTTGACAAAAAGATTGACTGCTCCGCGGAACGGTCTGTAAACATTAATATTAATGAATTTGGTGGGTGACGGGGGCTGGCATGTCGGGTTCGAATGTTCTGCGGGCTGCAATTCTTGGTTGTGCCATGGTCGGCGCCACGGCAGCGAATGCAATAACTGTGGATTTTCATAAGCTTGCCGACTATGGCACGGCGGTGACCAACCCGCAGCCCTATCGGGAAAAGGGCGTCAACGTGACCGGGCAGAACGGTACGCTGGCCTGGGACACGACGCCCGGTGCCGCCTATCTGGGCGATTCGGGCACGCCTTTCGCCACCGGGCTGATGTTCACCATGAACAAGGCCTTTTCGGCGGTCAGCTTCACGCTGACGGCCCTTGGCTATGACTATACCGACCGTCCGCGCCGCCTGCCCGCCAATATCGTCGTCACAGGATTTGCCGGCGGCTCGACCGTTGCCACCAAGAAGTTCGTCATGACCGACGATCTTTATGCGACGCAGACCCTGCTTTTGGGGTCGGGCTTTGCCGCGCTCGACGCCCTGCTGATCGAGATCATCACCCCCCGGGACTGGCCGTCCTGCGGCGCGCCCTGCGCCGGGTTCGATCTGGAAGAGGTGGAACTGGCAGCCGAGGTGCCGCTGCCCGCAACGGCGGGACTGTTGGCAGGTGCCGGTCTGATGCTGGCGGGCCTGCGGCGCCGTCAGCGCGGCTGAACAGCCAGACGTAAAAGGGAAGACGCGCCGCTAGCCCGGCGCGTTTTTCATTTGGCCTTGCGGCGGCGCCGCAGCCCGGTCAGGGCGCCAAGACCGGTGACAAGGCCGAAACCGGCGGCAGGCACCGGCACATGGGTCGCGACCTCGACATCGTCGATGAAGCCGCCGACACCATCGGCGGCCCCCATGCCGCCAAAGGTCAGCGTATAGCTGCCCGCAGTCGTCACCGCGATCCGCGTATGAACCTGCTTCCAGATACCATATTGCGCGCCGAACGTGCCGATCGTGGCGCGGCCGCTGACCAGATTGCCAAGGTTATAGGCAATCTCGTTCGTGGCGGCATTCAGGCTTTCGGGGCTGTACCAGAAGGACAGGATATAGACGCCCTTGGCCAGGGTCAGGTCCTGGCTGATCACCGCGTTGCGGCCTGCCCCGCCGTCCAGCGAGATGAAGTGGCTGCCGCTGTGCGCATTCAGGGCCGCGCTGCGGTCCGACTGCATCTCGATCCGTCCCGGCCCCGACTTCTGCCATCCCGACAGGGTCGAATAGGTGTCCCAGCCGGGATTGCGGGTCATCAGCTGGCCAAAGCGCAGGCCGAACACATGGCCAGGCTGGTTGCCATTCGGCCCGTCCTCGAAACCGAAGTTGCTGATGGTTACGGCCATCGATGGCGACGCCAACAAAGCGCCCGCCGCCATCAGCACCGCAGATATCCACCTGAAACCGATCATTTGTCCGCACCACTCATGCCTTTTGTCCCAACTATCCCGCAATCTGGGCAGAGTTGCGGCGAGACCTTTGACGGCCCATGACATTTGCACCTGAACAGGCAACAATGCGTTTCCACGGGCCTAAATGGAAAGGCGCCCCGCCGGGACGCCTTTGATTTTTCCGCCAGCCGCCTTCAGGCCCGACGGCGGCGCGACACACCGGCCAGACCGGCAAGGCCGCCCAGAAGGGCAAAGCCCGCCGCGGGCACCGGCACGGGCGCCAGTCCGATATTGTCCAGATAGCCACCGACACCGTCGCTGGTGCCCGCCGCCGCGAAGGACAGGTTGAAATAGCCCGACCTGGTCACGCTGACCGTCTTGTGAACCAGCGTCCAGACACCGACCTGCGCGCCTGCGGTGCCGACAGTCACCTGCCCGGACACCAGATTGCCCAGGCCATAGGCGATGGCATTGGTCGCAGCGACCGCTGTCTGCGGGCTGTACCAGAAGGTCAGGTTATAGCGCCCGACCCCCAGCCTGAGGCCCTGGTTCATCGCCGAATTGCCGGTGCTGTCCAGCTGGGCGTAAAGCCTGCCATCCTCGGCATCCAAAAGCGGCGAGGTGCGGTTCGAGTCAACCTCGATCCCCGGGCCTGCCGTGGTCTTCCAGCCGTTCAGCGTTTTCCACACATCCCAGGTCGGACCGCTGGTCGGCAACTGGTTGAAGTTGGCCCTGTTGACCAACCCCTTGGCCTTGCCCGGAATGCCGGTTTCAAAACTGCCGTTGATCAGAAGCGAGGGATGGACCGTCGCCGCCGTGGCTGACGTACCCATCAGGGCCAACGCCAGAATAGTGGGCGCCCAGCGCCCAAGTGATTTGATCTTCATGACCCCATACCGTCACCTGCCCTGACGCGCACCATGCGCAAACTCCGGGCGTGCTTCACCTTCCACCGGCTTGGTTACCGGCCAATTAAGGCCAAATTGGGCCATGCGGTCGGCCCGGTCCATTTCTGCACAGCCCGACCCGATTTCACCGGCATCCGGCTTGGAATTGCCCTTGCCTTTTGCGCCTTGCGAGACAAAAAGCATTCTGGCGCCTTTATCATCCGCAGATCGGAAACGCGGGGCAGGACAGATCCAGGGTTGAGGTTCAGATGCAGCAGTACGAATACAAGGTCGTTCCCGCGCCGACCCAGGGCGAAAAGGCCCGCGGCGCCAAAAGCACCGAGGGGCGATTCGCCCTGGCGCTGGCCAATGCCATCAACGCCGAGGCGCGGCAGGGCTGGGACTATCTGCAAAGCGAAACCCTGCCGACCGAGGAACGTGCAGGCCTGACCGGGCGCCGCACCGTCTATGTGAACCTTTTGGTCTTCCGCCGTGCCCTGGCCGAGGGGGCAGATCGGCCCCTGGACCCACCGGCAGCAGCGACCCCCAAACCGCTTCTGGGTCTGCGCGCCTTTGCCCCGCGCCGCGCCGACGCGGCCCCCGCACCCGCCCCGCGCATTGATCCGGTCGCTGACAGCACCGCCCCCCGTCTTGGCCCCGCGACGGGGGCAGAGGACGACAGAAATAATTAGTCCAGCCCTGCCCGGGATGGGTTTTTTGCCGCCCCCCCCCTTCAAAGGGCGGCGAAAACCCCTAAACTCACCCGTCCGAGTCGGCTGCGGTCCGAGGTTTGAATGACCAGAAGCGATCCCTTTGGTTTCGATATTTCCGCCGCTTCGGACAAGAAGCGGCGCGTCAAGGGCAAGCGCGGCATGTCCGGCGCCTTTGAAACCTCGACCCGCGCCTGCGACCACAAGGGCTGCGCGCAGGCGGGCCAGTACCGGGCGCCAAAGTCGCCCGACACGCTGGACGATTACTTCTGGTTCTGCCGCGATCATGTGCGCGAGTATAATCTGAAGTGGAACTTCTTCCATGGCGCGACCGAGGAAGAGTTCGAGAAATTCATCGACAAGGACCGGGTCTGGGGCCGCGAGACCAAACCTTTCGGCAAGCGCGGCGACGAGGATCGCGCCTGGCAGCGGCTGGGCGTCAGCGACCCGATGGAGATCCTTGGCGCCAATGCAACGCTGAATCCCGGCCGCGCGGCGGCAGGCCGCAAGCTGCCGCCGACCGAACGCAAGGCGCTGGATATACTGGAAGCGCGCGACAGCTGGACGAAGGCCGAAATCCGCAAGCAATACAAAAGCCTGGTCAAGGATCTTCATCCCGACATGAACGGCGGCGACCGGTCCGACGAAGAACGGCTGCAAGAGGTTGTCTGGGCCTGGGACCAGATCAAGGACAGCCGGAACTTCAAGGAGTAAGGGGCCGGCATGGGGTTGAGATCGCTGAAGCAAAAGGTGCGCGGTGCGGGGCGCGAGATCAAGGCTTTGTACGGCTATGCCGCCCTGCGCTGGGCCGGTCGCCGCGAAAAGCGGGCCGATCTGGCGATATGCGCGATCTTCAAGGACGAACTTCCTTACATCCTGGAATGGGTGGCCTGGTACCGGCTGATCGGGGCAGGT
This sequence comes from uncultured Frigidibacter sp., assembly GCA_964553145.1. Lineage (GTDB taxonomy): Bacteria > Pseudomonadota > Alphaproteobacteria > Rhodobacterales > Rhodobacteraceae > TMP-24. The sequence goes on from CAZKJZ010000148.1 coordinate 4,006, forward strand.
CAGCTTTATATCGCCGACAATGACAGCACCGACGGCACGACAGAGCTGCTGGCGGCCCTGCAGCGCAAGGGCTATGTCACCCATCTGCCCTTCCCGCGCCAGCCGGGCCGCGCCCCGCAGCTGGACGCCTATAACACGCTGATGGCCCGTTATCGGGCGCGGGCCAAGTGGTTCGCCTTTTTCGACGCCGACGAATTCCTGATGCCTTCGGCGGCATTTGTGCAGGGCCGCTTTCCGGTTCTGGACCATCTGGCCAGCCGCAAGATACGACAGGGGGCCATTGCTCTTAACTGGTCGCTCTTTGGCGCGTCTGGCCGGGATGCACCGGGTGATGGACCGGTGATCGAGCGTTTCCAGAACCGGGCCGAGCAGTCAAACGCGACCAACAGGCATATCAAATCGATTGCCCGCGGCTGGGCCTGGCGCAAGATGGTGCTGAATCCACATGCGACGGGACTAAGCCGCCTGACCTATTTCGGCGACAGTTCAGGAGCTTATATACCGTTCAAGATTGCTGAAAGTGGCCTGACGGACAGATGTTGCTGGGAGAATCTGCGCCTGAACCACTATGTGGTGAAATCGCGCCACGAGTTCTTTTATCGGAAGGCCCGGGTCGGGCGCGCTGACATGATGGCAGGCGATACCGGTCGCAATCAGGTCTATTTTGCCGAACACGACCGTAACGAAGTGCCCGACAGCACGGCCCTGTCCTATCTGCCCGCGCTGAAGGCCGAGATCGAGCGCATTCGCGCCGACCTTACGGATGTGCCGGACGCGGTGCTGTATGCCGACCGGACGCTGAACGACCGTCTGGTCCGCATCACGGCGTCTGAAGCGACAGGCTAACCGCCGACCCGCCGCGCCAGATCATATTTCACCAGCCAGATCAGGCACCGCTGCACCGCAAGCTGCGGCAGGCCGGTGGCGGCGGCAATATCCGTCGCACTCGCCCCCTCGGGCCACGCGGCAATCGCCGCCAGCACCTGATCCACCCGTTCCAATGTCTCGAACGGACGGCGGGGCGAGCTGTAACCCCGCAGGCGGAAAAGATCGGCAGGCATGGGCCGGTCGGGCTGGGCCAGAAACCGCTCGGCCCCATAGCCGCCGGTCACCGTGGGATAGGCGGCAAAAAGCGCGGTCGGCGACGGGCCGACCGGCAGGCGCCCGGCATCATAGGTCCGCGCCCTGCCCTGGCCCGCGCGGCGCCGCGCGGCAAGGTCAGCCCAGAAGTCCTGCATCTGCGGCACGACCGCCGCCCAGTCATAAAGGGCCTTTGCCCGTCTCAGGGCCGCTGCCCCCATCGCCCGCCGCCGCGCCGGATCACGGCAGAGATCGACAATGGCGCGGGTCAGCGCGGGCTGGTCGATGCTGGTCATCGCCGACA
>CAZKJZ010000149.1:0-5386 GCA_964553145.1 uncultured Frigidibacter sp.
CGGCCAGTTTCGGGCTGAACTCGTCCGCCTGCGGTTCGCGCAGGACATAGCCGCGACCCCAGACGGTTTCGATGTAATTGTCGCCGCCCGTCGCCTCGGCCAGCTTCTTGCGCAGCTTGCAGATGAAGACGTCGATGATCTTCAATTCCGGCTCGTCCATGCCGCCGTAAAGGTGGTTGAGGAACATTTCCTTGGTCAGCGTGGTGCCCTTGCGCAGGCTCAAAAGCTCCAGCATCTGATATTCCTTGCCGGTCAGATGCACGGGCGTGCCTTCGGCATCGACGGTCTTGGCATCGAGGTTCACATTGACCCGGCCGGTGCGGATGACCGACTGGGCATGGCCCTTGGACCGGCGGATGATCGCATGAATGCGCGCCACCAGCTCTTCGCGGTGAAAGGGCTTGGTCATGTAATCGTCGGCGCCAAAGCCAAAACCCTTCAGCTTGCTGTCGGTGTCGTCGGACCCCGACAGGATCAGGATCGGCGTGTCGATCTTGGACAGGCGCAACTGGCGCAGCACCTCGTGCCCGGTCATGTCGGGCAGGTTCAGGTCCAGAAGGATCAAGTCGTAATCATACAGTTTCGCCAGATCGATCCCCTCCTCGCCCAGATCGGTGCAATAGACGTTGAGGTTGGCATGCGTCAGCATCAGTTCGATGCTGCGCGAGGTCGTGGGATCGTCTTCGACCAACAGAATTCTCATCCGGCGCACTCCGCGTTAAGCTTCATTACGGTGCACTGTTACCGAGTTTGGTTAACCACTCGTTACCGGCGCAGGGTGCAGTTGAATTGCAACTTAAAGTTGACGAAATTTCTGTATTGCTGTGACCTTCAGCCCCTGTTCGCCATGCGCCTCGACCGCATCGCGCCAGATCGTGAACTCCTCTTCGGACAGGCCATAGCGGTCTAGCGCCTCGCGCAGCGTGATCAGCCCGTAAGCCACCGCCCGCACCACCCGCGCCTTGCGGCTGGCCACCCAGCGCCGCGTCTCGGCCGCGGGCAGGTCCGCGCGGCTCATGATCGTTCCGTCGGGCAGCGTCACAAAGCGCGGCCCGTCGATTTTCCTAAGAAACATCGGTCACCCCATTCTTCACCGGGGCCCATCCTTGGGGCGCAGGCTTAATGGCGGGTGAAAGGCGGGGTTGAGAGTGCGTGCAATTTTCCTATATTCCTGCGCAATCCGGCCCACCTGCCCCCGCCTGCCCCTGCGAGATGTGATGAAAGATCTGCCCCTGAATTCGCTTGGCCTGCCCAAGGCCCCCGCCGACACGCGGGTCGTCGTCGCCATGTCGGGGGGCGTCGATTCCTCGGTCGTGGCCGCGCTGCTGAAGGACGAGGGCTATGACGTGGTCGGCGTCACATTGCAGCTTTATGACCATGGCGCGGCTTTGGCCCGCAAGGGCGCCTGCTGCGCGGGCCAGGATATCCATGACGCCCGCCGGGTGGCCGAGGCGATGGGATTTCCGCACTATGTCCTTGATTACGAAAACATGTTCCGTGAAGCGGTGATCGAGGAATTTGCCGATGCCTACCTTGCGGGCGCGACCCCGGTGCCCTGCATCCGCTGCAACGAACGGGTGAAATTCAAGGATCTTCTGGCCACCGCGCGCGATCTCGACGCCGACTGCATGGCGACCGGCCATTATATTCAGCGAAAGGTGGGTGCGGCCGGGCCGGAACTGCATTGCGCCGCCGATCCGAACCGCGACCAGTCCTATTTCCTGTTCTCGACCACGCAAGAACAGCTGGAGTTTCTGCGCTTTCCCTTGGGCCATCTGCCGTCCAAGGCGGAAACGCGGGCCCTGGCCGCGAAATATGGCCTCAGCGTCGCCGACAAGCCCGACAGTCAGGACATCTGCTTTGTGCCGAACGGCAATTATGCCAGCGTCATCGAAAAGCTGCGCCCCGGGGCGGCGGACCCCGGCCAGATCGTGCATCTGGACGGGCGGGTGATGGGCGACCATCCCGGCGTCATCCATTACACGATCGGCCAGCGGCGCGGCCTGGGCGTCGGCGGCACCGGTGATCCCCTTTATGTCGTGCGGCTGGACCCCGAGACCCGCCGCGTCATCGTCGGCCCGAAAGAGGCGCTGGCCACCCGCACCGTCCCCCTGCGCGAGATCAACTGGCTGGGGGACGCCGCCTTTGACGGCGCGTCCGAACGGCAGGTGATGGTCAAGATCCGCTCGACCCGCCCGCCCCGCCCTGCCGTCATCCGGCCCCTGTCGGCGACCGAGGCAATGGTCGAGCTTCTGGATGCCGAGGACGGGGTCAGCCCCGGTCAGGCCTGCGTCTTCTATGAGCCGGGCACGAGCCGGATCCTGGGCGGCGGCTGGATCTGGAAGGGTCGCTAGGGCGGCGGCTGCGGAAGCCTCCGGCGGGGATATTTCAAAAGAGAAGAAAGGATCAGCCGATCTCTGCCAGAACGGCACGGGCGGCGCGCAGGCCCGGGGCCTCGCCGCCCCGGCCAAGGAGGTCCATGGTCTGGTCGTGGGCGGCGCGTTGGGCGGCGACCAGCGCGGGTTCGGTCAGGTAGCGGTGCAGCATGTCGGCGACCGGGCCGGGACGGCAGTCGGGGCCGATGAATTCGGGCACCGTGCGGCTGCCGGTGACGATATTGACAAGGGTGAATGTGTCGATCAGTGCGGCACGCCTCATCAGCCGGTAGGTCAGCCAGTTGAAATCATAGGCGATGACCATCGGCAGCCGGTTCGCCGCCAGTTCCAGGCTGACGGTGCCCGAGGCGGCCAGCGCAAGATCGGCGGCGGCGAAGGCTGCGGATTTGTCGGGCGCATCCTGCAGGATCAGCGGCGGGTCGGGCCAGGTGCGGGTCAGGTCCCGCACCAGATCGGCCACCGGCGCGACGGTCGGCAGCACGATCCGCAGGCCGGGATGGCGCGGGCGCAACAGGTCGAGCGTCTGGCCAAAGCGCGGCAGAAGCCGCGCAACCTCGCCCCGCCGCGATCCGGGCAGGCAAAGGATCAAAGGGGCGTCCCCGTCGATCGCGTGGCGGGCGCGGAAGTCTGCGGCCTGATCGGCGCTGGCCAGGGGCTGCGCCACGACCGGATGGCCGACAAAGGTGGCGCCCATGCCCGCGCGCTCCATATAGGGCGGTTCGAACGGGAAGAGGGTCAGGACATGGTCGATAAAGGGCGCCATTTTGGCGGCGCGGCCGGGGCGCCAGGCCCAGACGGTCGGGGCAACATAATGGATGGTGCGCTGGCCGGGCCGCGCGGCGCGCACCAGTGCCGCGACCCGCAGGCAGAAATCGGGGCTGTCGATGGTGATCAGCACATCGGGTGCGGCATTGATCACCGCCTGCGCCGTCTCGGCGATCCGGCGTTTCAGATGGCGGTATTTGGGCAGAACCTCCAAAAGGCCCATCACCGACAATTCCTGCATCGGGAACTGGCTGGTCAGACCTTCGGCCTGCATCAGCGGCCCGCCGACGCCCTGAAAGCGGATGCCCTGCCGGAGGCTTTTGAGACCCGTCATCAGCGCAGCACCCAGGGCATCCCCGGACGGCTCGCCCGCGATCAGGACCATCTTCATGGCAAGCGCGACCAAAGAAAAAGGCCCGCCTCGTCCGCCAGGCGGACCATTCCGGCGCGGTCCAGAAGCATGACGCCGCCTGCCTCCCATGCGATGCCGGAAAGGCCGGCGCGGATCGCGGTGCGGACCGTGTCGGTGCCGATGACCGGCAGGTCGATGCGCCGGTCCTGCCCCGGTTTCGGCGCCTTGTAGAAGACCCCGCCGCGCAGATCGCTGCCGCCCCGCAGGCGGGGGGCATGCAGGGCCGCGAAGTCAAGCATCGCGTCGGTGCCGGGCAGGGTTTCGACGGCCAGACACAGGCCATTCGCCACTACAGCCCCCTGCCCGAGGTCGAGCGGCCCGAGCGCCGTGACGATCTGGCAGGCGCGGGCGGCGTCGGCCTGATCCTGCGCACCGGGCTGGCCGGTCAGAAGACCCGGGCCGGGCACAAGGTCAGGCACCAGCTGGTCGGGGCCGACCACAGTCAGGCCCCAATCCTCGAAAAGACCGACGATCGCGCGCAGGGTCGCGTCATCGCCCTGCTGCAGCGCATTCAGGATCGTCGGAAAGACGGCCGCCGTGCGTGCGTCAAAAAGCTCTGGTTCCAGACGCGGGCGGCGGACTGCACCGGCAAAGGTGACGCGGGTCACGCCCGCCTCTGCCAGATGGTCCAGAAACGGCACCAGCCGTTCCAGCCGGATGGGCTGGACCTTTTGCCCCGGCAGGTCAGCCGGAAACCCCTGCAACTCGGCGATCAGCGGTGCCTCGCCCGCCTGTTCCAGTGCTGCCACCACCAGGGCGGGCAGCCCCCCCTGCCCGGCGATGACTGCTGTCCGGCTCATCGCGGACCAAGGAACGAACGGTCCGACGGGCCAAGGATGAAGTCCAGAACCTCGCGCACATAGCCATTGTCCACGCCCGCGTCGGCGCGCGCGCGCGCCGCATCGCGGAAAGACCCTGCCGACAGATCGCCCAGAAGGGCGCGAAGGGCCTGAATGTCGGCCCGGCCTGCGCCGCGCCGTTTCAGCCCGACCAGATTCAGCCCGTCCAGCACCCCGCGCGGCCCCTGCACCAGACCATGGGGAATGACATCAGCGGTGACCATGGTCACGGCGCCGATCATCGCGCCATGGCCGATGCGGACGAACTGATGGACACCCGACAGGCCGCCGACGATCACCTCGTCCTCCAGCACGCAATGGCCGGCGATGGCGACATTGTTGACCAGAATCACATGGTTGCCGATCTGGCAGTCATGGGCGACATGGCAATTGGTCATGTAAAGCCCGTCGTCGCCGACCCGCGTCACCCCACCACCACCTTCGGTGCCGGGGTTCATCGTGACGCCTTCACGGATGCGGTTGCGCTTGCCGATGATCAGCCGCGTCTCTTCGCCCCGGAACTTCAGATCCTGCGGCACCTCGCCCAGACAGGCAAAGGGAAAGACGATGGTATCTTCGCCGATCTCGGTCCTGCCAGCAACGACGACATGGCTTTTCAGAACCACGCCCGGACCGATCACCACCTGCGGGCCGATCACGCAGAAAGGCCCGATGGTCGCGCCCGCGCCGATGATGGCGCCGGGCTCGATCACCGATGACGGGTGGACCGAGGCGCTGGGATCGGTCGCCATCGTCAGTCCCGCAGGTCCATCATCGCGGTGATTTCCGCCTCGCAGGCCATCTGGCCATCGACCTTGGCCGCGCCATGGAACTTCCAGATCTTGCCGCCGCCGCGCTTGACGGTCATATGCAGCTTCAGCACGTCGCCCGGCACCACCATGCGGCGGAATTTGCAATTGTCGATCGACATGAAATAGGTCAGCAGATCGCGGTCGACCACATCCATCGACAGG
>CAZKJZ010000150.1:0-5377 GCA_964553145.1 uncultured Frigidibacter sp.
GCTACCCCTACAACCCCGTCTCGGCCTCTATCTCGGCCCGGCTTTTGCGGGCCCGCTCGGTCGCCGATTTCAGCTGCCCGCAGGCGGCCATGATATCCTCGCCGCGTGGGGTGCGGATCGGGCTGGCATAGCCCGCGTTATAGATGATGTCGGCAAAGGCGTGGATGCGGTTGCCCGAGGACCGCTTGTAAGGCGCGCCGGGCCATTCGTTGAACGGGATCAGGTTGACCTTAGCGGGGATGCCGTCGAGCAGCTTCACCAGCCGGTGGGCGTCTTCCTTGGTGTCATTGACCCCTTGCAGCATCACATATTCAAAGGTGATCCGTTCGGAATTCGACAGGCCGGGATAGGCCCTTAGCGCGTCCAAAAGGGTCGCGATGTTCCAGCGCTTGTTGATCGGCACCAGCTGGTCGCGCACTTCGTCGGTGGTGGCGTGAAAGCTGATCGCCAGCTGGCAGCCGATTTCGATGGCGGTGCGGGCAATTTCGGGCACGACACCGCTGGTCGACAAGGTGATGCGGCGGCGGCCAAGCGCGATGCCTTCGCCGTCCATCGCGATCTGCATCGCGTCGCGGACATTTTCGAAATTATAAAGCGGCTCGCCCATCCCCATCAGCACGATGTTCGATATGAGCCGAACCTCGTCCTTCGGCGCGCCGGGGACCGGCCATTCGGCCAGATCGTCGCGGGCCAGCATGACCTGGCCGATGATCTCGCCCGCCGTCAGGTTGCGCACCAGTTTCTGCGTGCCCGTATGGCAGAAGGAACAGGTCAGCGTGCAGCCAACCTGCGACGAGATGCAGAGCGTACCCCGGTCGGTTTCGGGGATATAGACCACCTCGACCTCGTGCCCGCCGGCGATGCGGACCAGATATTTCCGCGTGCCGTCGGATGAAATCTGGCGGGTGACGACCTCGGGCAGGGTGATGGTGAAATTCTCGGCCAGAAGGCGACGGTAATCCTTGGCCAGATTGGTCATCGCGTCGAAATCGCGCACGCCCCAGTGATAGACCCATTGCCAGACCTGACCGACGCGCATCTTGGCCTGCTTTTCAGGCGTGCCCGCCGCGATCAGCGCCGCGCGAAGGCCCTCGCGCGTCAGGCCGACAAGATTGACCTTGCCGTCGGCCGCCACAGGCTGGCGGGGCAGGGCGCGGACATCGGGCACAAGAGGGCTGGCGGCGGGGTCGGTCATGATCGGTCCTTCGGGGTCGTGAAGGACCGTCTATAGGCCAAAACCCGGGGAAAAGGAACGGGGGTTCCGCCCACGGTCAGGCATGGCGGCTGCGGTGGCCGATCTGGTAGTAGTTCCCGGTCCGGGTCGCCAGATAGGGGTCCAGCGGAATATCTTCCTGCTTCAGGAACCCCCGTTGCGGCAGGGCGCCCGCCCGCACCATCTCGATCACCGCCACGACCGAGGCCGAGGTGGTCCAGGCGATGGCCGTGCGGCTTTTGCCGCCGATCTCCAAGGGATAGTAGGCGCGCACGAATTCGCGGCGGCGGAGTTGCCCCGCCTGCCAGCCTTCGGCAGCGACATGGACATAGACCACGTCCTCGTCCACCGGCGGCTTGGCATTGGTCAGGATCCGCCCGGCCTCGGCCCGGTTTTCGCGCATCAGAAGTTCGTGGAAGAAGAAGTTCATCAGCTGCGCATGGCCCGGATAGCGCATGGTCTTATAATCCAGATTCTCGATCCGTCCCGCATAGGTCTCGCACATTGTGCCAAGCCCGCCCGAGGTGGTGAAAGCCTCCAGCTGCATTCCGTCGATGTAAAGCGTCTCCAGCCATTCCATGGCCGAGACGCTTTTCAGCACACCCTCCTCGATCACCTCGCAATCGTTCAGATATTCGTTGACGACCCCTTCGGGCGACCAGTTGAAGGCATATCCCAAAAGGCCGGTGGGGTTCTGCGGCAGGGCACCGACCCGCAGGCGGATCGAGCGGACCTTGTCGAACTGCCCGGCCAGATGCGCGCCGACGATGCCGACAAAGCCGGGGGCAAGGCCGCATTGCGGCGCCATCAGCCCGCGCGATGTCCTGGCCAGATCACGGATATGTTTTGTGGTCGGCACATCCTCGGTCAGGTCGAAATAATGCAGGCCAAGGCCGTGGGCGATGGTCGCGACAGTCTTGTTCAGATGATAGGGCAGGCAGGACAGGACCGCATCCTGACCCTGCAGAAGGCCGGCAAGGGCGGCACTGTCGGTCAGGTCGGCGGTCCGGGTGGGGAAGGGGGCGCTGACCGGGCGGGCATCGATGCCGGTGACGGCAAAGCCCGCCCCCGCCAGAAGTTCCGCCGCCAGATGGCCGACCTTGCCCAACCCCAGGACGGCGACGTTTGTGAATGACATGATGGGTCCTTTCCGGGCTTGGCTTTCGCCCAGTTTCGGTGATCCCGGCGGCGAAAGCGCTGGTCAGATCAACCAATATGTCAGAAAATATATGCATAATAACGAACATGTCGACGATATGTCGGAAACGCTTGGAAAGGTGACGCACCGACCCGGTTGCGGGCGCCGCGCCGGATGATAGGGTGCCGCCAAAGAAACGGAGGCCCCAATGACCGGAACCATCGACGCCCGCCTGGCCGACCTTGGCCTGACCCTGCCCGACGCGCCTGCGCCTGCGGCCAATTATGTGCCCTGGGTGCGCGTGGGCGATCTGGTCTTTGTCTCGGGGCAAATCTCGCAAGGCGCGGACGGGCTGATCAAGGGGCGGCTGGGGCAGGACATGGATGTGGCCGCCGGGGCCGCCGCCGCCCGTCGCTGCGCGCTTAGCCTGATTGCCCAGGCGCGCGCCGCCTGTGGCGGTGATCTGGACCGGGTGGTCCGGGTGGTAAAGCTGACCGGCTTCGTGAACTCGACCCCCGATTTCACCGACCAGCCCAAGGTGGTCAACGGCTGTTCCGACCTCTTGGTCGAGGTCTTTGGCGAGGCGGGGCGCCATTCCCGTTCAGCGGTCGGCGCGCCCGCCTTGCCCCTGGGCGTCGCGGTCGAGATCGAGGCGATCTTTCAGGTGAAATGATGGCTACCCCCGTGCCGCTGCCCGTTCCCTTGCCCGGGGCCTTTCTGCGCCTGCCCATCGCCCACCGCGCCTTCCACGATCTTGCGGCGGGGCGGCCCGAAAACTCGCTGGCCGCGATGCGGGCGGCGGTTGCGGCGGGCTATGCGATCGAATGCGATATCCAGCCGTCGGCGGATGGCGTGCCCATGGTCTTTCACGATTACGACCTGCGCCGCCTGACCGGCCAGCCGGGCCGCATCCGTGGCCTGACGGCGGCCGAGTTGGGGGCCATTCCCCTGCTCGGGGGCGACGAGGGCATTCCGACATTGGCAGAGGTTCTGGCGCTGGTCGCGGGCCGCGTGCCCCTGCTGATCGAGGTCAAGGATCAGGACGGCGCCATGGGCCCTGCCGTCGGCGACCTGGAACGGGCTGTGGCCGGGGTGCTGGACGGCTATCAGGGGCCGGTCGCGCTGATGTCCTTCAACCCGCATTCGGTGGCAGCACTGGCCGCCGCCGCCCCGCATCTGCCGCGCGGCCTGACCACCAGCGCCTATCGACCCGAGGATTGGCCGCTGTTGCCCGCCCGCACCCGCGACGATCTGCGCGATATCGCCGATCTGCAACGGACAGGCTCCAGCTTCATCTCGCACGAGGCGTCCGATCTGGACCGGCCTTTGGTCGCGGCGATCAGGTCGGACGGGATACCGGTGCTGACCTGGACCATCCGGTCGCCCGAGGCCGAGGTACAGGCCCGCAAAGTCGCGCAGAATGTGACGTTCGAAGGCTACCCTGCCGCCATTCCCGCTTGACCTTGCCGACCGCCAGCGGCCCCATGGCGGCATGAACCTGACTGTCACCGTCCATTCGTCGATCGCCGAGATCGCCGCCCCCGACTGGGATGCCTGCGCCTGCCCCGAGGCGGCGGACGGCGGGCGCCCTGCCAACCCGTTCGTGACGCACCGGTTTCTGGAGGCGCTGGAAAACTCGGGGTCGGTCGGCGAAGGCACGGGCTGGCAGCCCCTGCATCTGGCAGCGCGCGACGGGGCGCGGCTGGTCGGGGTCATGGCGCTTTATGCCAAGTCGCACAGTCAGGGCGAATATATCTTTGATCACGGCTGGGCGGATGCCTATGAGCGGGCAGGCGGGCGCTATTACCCCAAGCTGCAGGCGGCGGTACCCTTTACCCCCGTCACCGGCCCCCGGCTGATGTGCCGGCCCCAGGATGCGGCGCGGGCGCGTCCGGCACTTTTGTCGGGCGCCCTGTCGCTGGCGCGGCAGAACCGGCTTTCGTCGCTGCACATCACCTTTTGCAGCGAAGAGGAACGCGACTGGGGCGCCGCGGCGGGGCTGATGCCGCGCCTGACCCAGCAATTTCACTGGGACAATCGCGCCTATCGCAGCTTTGACGATTTTCTGGCCAGCCTCGCCTCGCGCAAGCGCAAGGCGATCCGCAAGGAACGCGCGACGGCGCAGGCCTTTGGCGGTACGATCCGCCGCCTGACGGGCGACGATATTCAGCCCGGACATTGGGATGCATTCTGGGACTTCTATCAGGATACCGGCAGCCGCAAATGGGGCCAGCCCTATCTGACCCGCGCCTTCTTTGAGCGGCTGCACGGGACGATGCGCGACGATATAATGCTGGTTCTGGCCGAACGGGACGGGCGTCCGGTGGCCGGGGCGCTGAACTTTCTGGGACGCGATACGCTTTACGGCCGCTACTGGGGCGCCATCGAAGATCACCCCTGCCTTCATTTCGAGGCCTGCTATTATCAGGCAATGGACGAGGCGATCGCCCGTGGCCTGTCGCGGATCGAGGCGGGCGCACAGGGCGAACATAAGCTGGCGCGCGGCTATCTGCCCGCCGCCACCCATTCCCTGCACTGGATCGCCGATCCCGGTCTGGCGCGGGCGGTGGACCAGTATCTTCAGTCCGAACGCCGGGCGGTGGCCGGGGATATGGCGGCAATGGCGGCAGAGGGGCCGTTCCGGCAGGATGGACGCATCGCACAGAATGACATGAAGGAGGCACCATGACCGCGCGATTGACCGAAGACGAACGCCGCGCATCGCTGCCGGCACTGGAAGCGACCGGCTGGCGGGCACTGCCGGGGCGGGATGCGATCCGCAAGGTCTGGAAATTCCGCAGCTTTTCCGAAGCCTGGGGGTTCATGACGCGCGCGGCGCTGGCGGCGGAAAAGCTGAATCACCATCCCGAATGGACCAATATCTACAATATCGTCGATGTGACCCTGGTCACCCATGACGCAGACGGGCTGACGGCGCTGGACCTTGATCTGGCCCGCCGCCTTGACCGGCTGGCGGGGGCGGCCACGGTGCAGGCGGATCATTCCGAACCGCTGGAGTGTCTGTG
>CAZKJZ010000151.1:0-5315 GCA_964553145.1 uncultured Frigidibacter sp.
GCACCGGAAATGTCGGGCGTGGCCCAGACATGGTCCAGCCGGCGGCCCTTGTCTGCCGCATCCCAGTCGGGCGACCGGTAAGACCACCAGCTGTAAAGCCGCCCCTCGGGAATGTCCTGCCGCGTCACATCGACCCAGGCCCCCGCCTCTTGTGCGGCGGCCAGATGGTCGACTTCGATGGGCGTATGGCTGACGATCTTCAGCAGGGCCTTGTGGTTCCAGACGTCATCCTCGCGCGGGGCAATGTTCAGATCGCCCACCAGGATGGATTTTTCCGGCCGCGCAGCCCGGAACCAGTCGCGCATATGGGTCAGGAAATCCAGCTTCTGCCCGAACTTCACATTCTCTTCCCGGTCGGGAATATCGCCGCCTGCGGGCACATAGAAATTGTGGATCGTGACACCATTCTCCAGCCGCGCCGCCACATGGCGGGCATGGCCAAGGGCGGCAAAATCCTCGCCCCCCGCATCGGTGATCGGCCGCTTCGACAGGATCGCCACGCCGTTGTAGCTTTTCTGCCCCCTGACCACCGCATGAAGGTAGCCGAGGGGTTCGAACGCCGCCAGGGGCAGCTGATCGGACTGGCATTTGATTTCCTGCAGACAAAGGACATCCGGCGCCTCGCCCGTCATCAGCTGGCGCACGATCGCCTCGCGCAGCCGGACCGAATTGATGTTCCATGTGGCGATGGTGAAGGTCATGTCTGTCTCCCTCGTGCTCGCGCCAAGCTACGCGAGCGGAGCACGCAACCTCAACCCCTGATCCCGATGCGGCGCCCCTCACGGGGCGCCATTCCTTTTGTCTCGCGGCCCGCGCTGATGCGCGGTTCCGCTCGGGCATGCCTTCGGCGAGGATATTTGGTCCACAATGAATATATGGCTTTCATTGTGGTTCAAATATCCCGGGGGGTGATGAGGGACAAGCAAAGGTCCGGTGGACCTTTGCCCCGAAGAACGCCCGCGCGCGTCGCGCGGGCCGGGAGGGGGCAGCGCCCCCACCGGCCCCTCCGGATTGTGACTTGAGCCTTATTTGCCCCCATGCCAGACAGGGGCGACCAGTCCGGGAGTTTCACATGCGTTTTGTTCTGTCCCTTGTCCTTGCAACGCTGGCCGCCGGTGGGGCCCAGGCCCGCCCCATGACCACGGACGAGGCTGCGGCGCTGGAAAAGGCGCTGAAATCCTATGGCCGGGTGACCGAGGCCAAGGATGCCGAACGGATCGTCGCGACAATCCCGCCCCATGTCGTGTCGATCGTTGCCGGAACCGCCGGGATCGAGGCGTCGAAAGTCGCCAAGACCCTGGTCGAACAGACCAAGGCCGCCATGGCCGAGACCGCCATCACCGGCTTTGTCACCGCCCCCGGCCCCTATGAGGCCGAGGATGCGGTGCTGGAGGATGGGACCGGCGTGATCTGGGTTCTGGTCCGCGCCCAGTTCGATGCCGAGACGGCTGGCAAAAAGACCCGCAACCACCAGCCCCTGCTGGCGGTGCAGGAGGGCGGCCAGTGGTATTTCAGCCGCATCGACGGGCCGCAGCAGCAGCAGATTCTGGGCCTGGCCTATCCGTTCGTCGCGGGTGCCAGACTGCCGCCCTCGGACAGCCAGCCCGCCCCGTGACCGAAGGGCTGGGCCAGAACCGCAATTACCGGCGACTGTTTCTGGCCAGCGCCATTTCGAACCTGGGCGATGGCGTCTCGCTTCTGGCCTATCCTTGGCTCGCCACGCTTTTGACCCGCGACCCTTTGCTGATTTCACTCACCGTCATGGCGGGCCGCCTGCCGTGGTTCCTGTTCTCGCTGCCCGCAGGTGTCCTGACGGACCGGCTGGACCGGCAAAGAACCATGGTCCGCGCCGATCTGATCCGCATGGGTCTGGCGCTGGCGGTTCTGGCGCTGGTCATGGCCTGCCCCGCCCTCCCTCTGCCCGCAGGCGGTGCTGTCTGGCCGGTCCTGACCCTGTCGGCGCTGGTCTTCCTGTTGGGCACGGCCGAGGTTCTGCGCGACAATGCGGCCCAGACGCTGATGCCCGCCGTTGTCGCCCCCGGCGATCTGGAGCGGGCCAACGGCCGGATGTGGAGCGCTGAGCAGGTGATGAACCAGTTCGCCGGGCCGCCCCTGGCCGGGATGCTGATCGCTTTGTCCGTCGCGCTGCCCTTTGGCTTTGACGCGGCGACCTTTGGTCTGGCGGCCATTCTGGTCGCGGGCATGCGCCTGCCGCCGTTCGTGCCCGGCCCGCGCCTGTCATTTGCAACCGAGCTGCGGCAGGGCATTCGCTGGCTGATGGGCGATGTGCTGATCCGCAGGCTGGCGCTGGTTCTGGGCCTGACCAACATGGTCTTTGCCGCCGCCCAGACCATGCTGGCGCTTTATGCGCAGGAACGGCTGGGGCTGGGGGCCTTTGGCTATGGTCTTTTGTTGACGGCCGGCGCGGCGGGCGGCGTTCTGGCAGGTCTCGCGGGCCCCGCTGTTGTCGCGCGGCTGGGCCAGACCCGGACCGTTCATCTGGCGATGGCGATTTTCGGCGCGGGCTATCTGCTGATGGGGCTGGTTCCGACCAGCGCTGCCGTCGCGACCGGGCTTTTCTGCGATGCGTTCGGCGGGGTTTTGTGGAACGTCGTCACCGTGTCCTACCGCCAGCGCACCATCCCGCCCGCACTTCTGGGCCGGGTCAATGCCGCCTATCGGTTCGTCGGCTGGGGCATGATCCCCTTTGGCGCGCTGTTGGGCGGGTTGACCGTACGGCTGGCCGAACCGGTTCTGGGCCGCCCTGCGGCCCTTAGTGCGCCGTTCCTGATTGCAGGCCTGGCTACTGCCCTGCTGACGCTCTGGTCGCTGTCGCGGCTGCGCTTTCCCGATACCCCATGAAAAAAGACCCGGGCAAAGCCCGGGCCAGTCCAACAGGGAGGATGCCGCATCATGACCCCGATGCGGCCAGGGGAACCTATGGCACCAGCCTATAGCCCCCTGATTCGGTCACAAGAAGGCGGGCATTTGACGGATCTGGTTCTATTTTCTGGCGCAAACGGTAAATATGCGTTTCCAGCGTGTGGGTCGTGACCCCGGCGTTATAGCCCCAGACCTCGTGCAACAGCACATCCCGCGCCACCACCGCATCGCCCGCGCGATAGAGGTACTTCAGGATATTGGTCTCTTTCTCGGTCAGGCGGATCTTTTTGTCGCGCGCATCCACCAGCATCTTCATCGCCGGTTTGAACGTATAGGGGCCAAGGGCGAAGACCGCATCCTCGGACGCCTCGTGGGTGCGGAGTTGTGCGCGGATGCGGGCCAGCAGGACCGGGAATTTGAACGGTTTGGTCACATAGTCATTGGCGCCCGCATCCAGCCCCAGGATCGTGTCGGCATCCGTGTCATGGCCGGTCAGCATCAGCACCGGGCATTTCACCCCGTTCTTGCGCAGCTTGCGGCAAAGCTCGCGCCCGTCGGTATCGGGCAGGCCCACATCCAGCACCACCAGATCGAACCCGCCCGCCTTGCACTTTTCAGACGCTTCGGCGCCGCTGCCGGCCTCGAACACATCGAAATCGTCGGTCGACAAAAGCTGTTCTGCCAGCGCCTCGCGCAGGTCCTCGTCATCGTCGACCAGCAGGATTTTCTTCAGGCTTGCCATTGCGGCCTCCACATTCCCGTGATCCCGACATGCGCCCCGGGAACGCATCCGGCAAGGCAGGCGACACAGATTTCACGCGCTCGTGTCAGATTGCCGGGATATGTTTCAATTTCTGTCAGTCCTGACTATCTATATCGGACCATGACCCTTGGACCGAACCCCGCCGAACGTCTGAACCGCGCCCGCGCCGATCTGCGCATGGGCGTTCCTGTGGTGCTGACGGCGGACGGAGCCTCGGTTCTGGCCGTCGCTGCCGAAGGGCTGGACCCCACCCGGCTGGCCGCGATGCGGGCGCTGGGGGCGCCGGTTCTGGCGCTGACCGCCCGGCGGGCCGAAACGCTGCATATCCCCGCCTATGACGGCGATCTGGTGCGGCTGGCGCTGCCCGCGCGGGCCTGTCACAACTGGATCGGCGACTTGGCCGATCCGGCCCATGACCTGACCAACCCGCTGAAAGGCCCGTTCGAGGCGCTGCGTGACGGATCGCCGCGCTTTGCCCGGGCCGGAATCGCACTGGCCCGCGCGGCGCAGCTGATGCCCGCCGCCCTCATGGTCGATCTGGCCGACGGCCCGCGCCTTGCGGCGGATGAGGGGCTGACGCTTCTGGACCTTGATATCGTTGGGGCCGAACTGGCCCTGTCGACCGTCGCCCTGCATCCGGTCGCCGCCGCGCGGGTGCCGATGGCCGCGTCTCAGGCGGGGCGCGTCCATGTCTTTCGCCCCGAGGCCGGGGGCGAAGATCACTATGCGATCGAGATCGGCGCCCCCGACCGCGGCCAGCCGGTTCTGGCGCGGCTGCATTCGGCCTGTTTCACCGGCGACGTTCTGGGCAGCCTGAAATGCGACTGCGGTCCGCAATTGCACGCCGCCCTGGCCCAGATGGCCGACGAAGGGGCGGGCGTGCTGTTGTACCTGAACCAGGAAGGGCGGGGCATTGGCCTGGCCAACAAGATGCGCGCCTATTCGCTGCAGGATCAGGGGTTCGACACGGTCGAGGCGAACCACCGCCTGGGGTTCGAGGATGACGAGCGCGATTTCCGCATCGGCGCCGATATCCTGCGGCGCATGGGTTTTGGCGCGGTGCGACTGTTGACCAACAACCCGCGCAAGATCGCGATGATGGAAAAGGCCGGCATCCATGTCAGCGAACGGGTGCCGTTGCGCGTTGGCCAGACCCGCCAGAATGCCGCGTACCTGGCGACCAAGGCGCGGAAGTCCGGGCATCTTTTGTAATGCGGGCCGATATGGTCCTGACACCGACCGGCCTTTTGTACCTTGGGCGGCGGCTTCCCGTGACATGGGGCCGGCGCGGCATCGTGGCGGACAAGCGCGAGGGCGACGGCGCCACGCCTGCAGGGCGCCTGACCATCATCGGCACGCTCTACCGGCCGGACCGGGTGGCGGCGGGCCGGATGCCCCCCTGGGCGCGGCCCATCGGCCTGCGTGACCGCTGGTGCGACGATCCGGCCCACCCGGCCTATAACCACCTGGTGCAGCAGCCCTTTGGCCAGACCGACGAACGGCTGCGCCGCGCCGATCCCTTGTATGACATCGTGCTTCTGACCGACTGGAACTGGCCCGATGCGGTGCCCGGGCGCGGGTCGGCGATTTTCCTGCACCGCTGGCGGCGGGTCTGTCACCCGACGGCAGGCTGCCTGGCCTTTGCGCCTGCGGATATCCTGTGGATCGC
>CAZKJZ010000152.1:0-5247 GCA_964553145.1 uncultured Frigidibacter sp.
GGAATGGTCTGCTGTTCCGGCCCGCCGATCAGCAGGATCGCCACCACCTCGTCGAACGAGGTGACAAAGGCGAAAAGCGCGCCCGAGATCACACCGGGCAGGATCAGCGGCATGATCACCTTGAAGAAGGTCACGCGCGGGCCCGCGCCCAGAGACGCTGCGGCGCGGGCCAGCGACTGGTCAAAGCCGATCAGGGTGGCGGTCACGGTGATGATGACAAAGGGAATACCCAACAAGGCATGGGCCATGACGATGCCGGTATAGGTGCCGGTCAGCCGCCCGCATTGCAGGTTGACGCCCAGCCAGCGCAGGGGGCCGCAGGGGTCGGAATAGAAAAAGAACATGCCGATGCCGGTGATGATGATCGGCACGATCATGGGCGAAATCAGGATCGCCATGATCAGCTTGCGGAACGGCATCTCCGGCCGCGACAGGCCAAGAGCGGCCAGCGTGCCCAGGCAGGTGGCCAGGATCGTCGACCAGAAACCGACGATGATCGAATTCTTGGCGGCCTTGACCCAGGTGGCATTGGCCCAGACATCGGCCCACCAGCTGCTGTCGCGCGCCGCGTCGGGCGCCTTCATGCCGAAGGTCAACAGCAGGTCATACCAGCGCGTCGAATAGCCGGTCGGGTCCAGGGTCAGCATCTTTTTGGTAAAGCTGAAATAGGGCTCGGCATTGAACGAGATCGGGATAACCACCAGGATCGGCGCGATCAGGAACAGAAAGATCAGGCCGCAGATGATCTTGTAGGTCAGATGCCAGGCCCGTTCGAGCGGCGTTGCATAGGCGGGAAGTGCCATGGGATCACCCGAGCTTGAGGTTGTCGATGCCCACCAGCCGGTCATAAAGCCAGTAAAGCGCAAGGACGGCAAAGAGAAGAAGGGCCGACAGGGCCGCCGCCAGCGACCAGTTCAGCGTCTTGTACATATGGTCGGCGATCAGGTTCGAAATCAGCCGGCCCGAGGCGCCGCCGACCAGCGCGGGGGTGATGTAATAGCCGATGGCCAGGATGAAGACCAACAAAGCGCCCGCCCCGATACCGGGCAGGGTCTGCGGCAGATAGACCCGGCGAAAAGCCGTCCAGCTGGTGGCGCCCAGCGACCGCGCCGCCCGCACATAGCTGGGCGGAATGGTCCGCATCACCGAATAAAGCGGCAGGATCATGAAGGGCAGAAGCACATGGGTCATGGCAATGATCGTGCCGGTCATGTTGTTGATCAGCGTCAGCCGGTGCTGATCGTCGGTCAGGCCCGCCCAGACCAGAAGGTTGTTCACCACGCCCTCGCCCTGCAGCAGCACCATCCAGGCGGTGGTCCTGACCAGAAGCGAGGTCCAGAAGGGCAACAGAACCAGGATCATCAGAAGGTTCGACTTGGCCAGGGGCAGTGTCGCCAGCAGATGCGCCACGGGAAAGGCCAGGATCAGGCAAACGCCGGTGATCACCGCCGACAGAAGGAAGGTCCGCAGGTAAAGATAGACATAGATCCGACGCTCGGGCTCGGTCTTGATCACCGCCCCGTCGGCGTCGCGGGTCCGGTCCAGCGAGGACAGGTAGAAGTTGCCGGTATAGGCAGCCGATCCCGACCGCATCGCCTGCCACAGCATCGGGTCGCCCCAGGCCTTGTCCGTCGCCAGGATCGCCTCTTTATAGGGCGGTTCCAGCTTGTCAGCCTTGCGCGCCAGGCTTTTGAACAGCGACAGGGTGCCCGGCGCGTCATAATTGACGCGGGTGCCGACAGAGCCTGCGGCCTTCAGCGCCTTCAGTTGCACCATGTCCTTGGCAAGGGCTGCGAACGCCGTCTCGTCCGGTTCGGTTCCGGCCGGATGGTCGGCGAACCAGGCCTTCAGCCCCTGCATCACCGGGGTTTCGGTGCCGGTGCCGATATCTTCATAAAGGACGAAATCCGGGTTGTGGAACGACCGCGTCAGCATCGTGCCGATCGGCAGAACGAAGGTGACCAGCGTGAACAGCAACAGCGGCAGAACCAGCAGGAAGGCGCGGCGCCGGGCGCGGCCTTGCGCACGGGCCAGTGCGGTTTTCAGCGGCACGCCATCGGCCGTCTTCAAATCTCTGGCTTCGGCCAGGGCCGGTTGGGTCACATCGGACATCGGGTTTTCCGCAAGCCTGAGGGAAAGGTCGGGGCGGCGACCACGCCGCCCCGGATGGTCAGTCAGATCAGTTGGCCGCCAGCCAGGCGTTGAACCGCTCGTTCAGTTCCGAATCATGGTCGGCCCAGAACTCATAGCTCGACGGCAGGGCGTTGGTCAGGTTTTCGGGCGAGGTCGGCATGAACGGGCCCATGTCGGTCTTGCCGTCATTGAACTTGCCGATCAGCGGGGCCGAGGACTTGCGCGCCGGGCCATAGCTGATCCACTTGGCCTGTTCGGCCAGCGACTGGGTGCTGGTGGCGAATTTGATATATTCCACCGCTTCGTCCAGGTTCGGCGTGCCCTTCGGAATGACGAACACGTCATATTCATAGACCTGGCCATCCCAGACGGTCTGGAAGGGTTTGCCCTCGTTGACCGCCGCCGCAAAGATACGGCCGTTATAGGCGGTCGACATCACCACTTCGCCATCGGCCAGAAGCTGCGGCGGCTGGGCGCCCGCTTCCCACCAGACCACATCCTTCTTGATCGTGTCGAGTTTCGCGAAAGCCCGGTCAACGCCTTCGGGCGTCGCCAGCGTCGTATAGACATCCGCCGCCGGAACGCCGTCGGCCATCAGCGCCATTTCCAGGTTCGCCTTGGCGCCCTTGCGCAGGCCGCGCTTGCCCGGGAACTTCGTCGTGTCAAAGAGGTCGGCGATGGCCTTCGGGCCGCCGTCCGGGAATTTGGTCGTGTCATAGGCAAAGACGGTCGAGAAGACGATGTTGCCCACGCCGCAATCGACCAGAGCGCCCGGCAGGAAGTCATCGGTCGCGGCAGTGCCATCGGGTGCCGCCGGCAGGGCCGAGGCGTCGATCGGCTCCAACAGGCCCTCGTCGCACATGCGCACGGCATCGGCATATTCAACGTCAGCCACATCGGCGGTGACGTTCTTGGCCTCGACCATCGCCTTGATCGGCGCGTTGGGGTTGTCGGCTGCGACCATGGTCACATTCTTGCCGGTCGCCGCCGTATAGGGCTTGTTATAGCCTTCGACCTGGCTGGTCTCATAGGCGCCGCCCCAGGACATCACGGTCACGTCCGCCTGCGCGGCCATGCCCCAGCCGGTCAGGGCGGTGGTCAGGATCAGGATTTTCTTCATCTGTTTCTCCCAAGTTGAACTTTGTCTGCGAATTTCACTGCTTGTCCCGCAGCTTTAAGGCAGTCTGGCCTGTCTGTCAGACCGGATCAAGGGCCCGTGCATCCTGGGGATGCCAGCCGATCTTGATCTTCTGGCCGGGTTCCAGCCGGGTCTGGTTGATGGTGTTGCGCATTTTCATGACGAACCCGTCGCTGCCCGCCACCGCCAGCCGCGCCCGCAGGATATCGCCCATATAGACGACATCGCGCACCTCGGCGGCAATTGTATGGGCGCCTGCGGGCATCATCTCGGGCTTGAATTCCACCCGTTCGGGGCGGATCGACACCAGGGTCTTCTGCCCCTTGGCGGTCACATTGACCGCCGTCGCATCAATCAGCTCGCCCGTGGCCAGCCGGACCAGCGCCTTGTCACCGGACAATTCCTCGACTGTGCCAGGTAACTTGTTGTTTTCACCGATGAATTGCGCCACGAAACTGTTCTTTGGCCGCTCGTACAACTCGTCCGGTGCATCCAGCTGCTGGATGACACCATCGTTGAAAACGGCGACGCGGTCCGACATGGTCAGCGCCTCGCCCTGATCATGGGTCACGTAAACGACCGTGACACCCAGCCGGTTGTGCAGGGCCTTGATCTCGAACTGCATATGTTCGCGCAACTGCTTGTCCAGCGCGCCCAGGGGTTCGTCCATCAAGACCAGTTCGGGATCAAAGACCAGGGCGCGGGCCAGTGCGATCCGCTGCTGCTGGCCGCCCGACAATTGCGCGGGGCGGCGGTTCACGAACTTGCCCATCTGCACCATGTCCAGCGCGCGCATGATCTTTGCCTCGCGCTCGGCCTTGCCCAACCCGCGCACTTCCAGCGGAAAGGACAGGTTTTCGCCAACTGTCATATGCGGGAACAGGGCATAGTTCTGAAACACCATACCGATGCCGCGCTTGTGCGGCGGCACCTGATTGATGTTGCGCCCCGCCAGCCTGATCTCGCCGTTGGTGGCGGTCTCGAACCCGGCCAGCATCATCAGGCAGGTTGTCTTGCCGGACCCCGACGGCCCAAGCATGGTCAAGAATTCGCCCTTGGGCATGCTCAGGTTCATGTCTTTGACGACCAGGGTCTGGCCATCATAGCTTTTCTGAACCCGATCGAATTCGACAAATGCCGTATCACCGGCCGCAGTGGCAGAGCTCAAGGCAGTATCCCCGTCAAATATTTTTGTTGTTGCAGGGGTGCTAAACTGAAGCCGCGAGTCGTGTCAACACCGGACATCATGTCGGATTTCAACGTTAGCGGCACCAATTTGATATGATCAAATCGCAAGGCGCGCACCCGACACAAAGCCTTTCGCCCAGCCACCCCACGAACGCTGATAAATATATTACTCATCCCGTCGCATCGACGCAGGCCATGTCCCCAGATTTCACACGCCCGGACGGCATCCCGGACGCACCCCATGGGGATCAGTCTAAAATCTTCGCGGGGCTTTGCACCAAAAAAATGGCGTTCGGTGAAATTTGCCGCATCTTTGCGCAAAGCTCCGGGCTTTGTGCATCCCGGCAGGACCCGCGGCGCCGATTTCGGCAGTGCGGAAATCCGGCGTCGGCGGTCTGCGGGCCGGAAGAAAGATCAAAGGAAGCTGTGGTGCCCGAGGCGAGACTCGAACTCGCATGCCGTGAGGCGACGGATTTTGAATCCGCTGCGTCTACCATTCCGCCACTCGGGCCCGCGCGCTTCCTAGCCGCAGCGCGCGGCTTTTACAAGCATGCGAAAGACCCCGATGCGCTTGACTTTCCCCCTGCCCGCCCGCATAAGCGCGCCATCCCGGCCGGTCCTGCGACTCGCGCCGGGATATTTTGTTGAAATGACGCACCCGAAAGGGGGCGCGCTGTCCGAGGCGGCATCAGCCACCAACACCTGGAAACGGGGGCCACAGGGCGCGGAAACCGATGAAGGAAAGACCCATGTTCGCGGTCCTCAAGACGGGCGGCAAGCAATATAAG
>CAZKJZ010000153.1:0-5246 GCA_964553145.1 uncultured Frigidibacter sp.
TTCGATTCATCGACACGGCGGCCCACGGCCGACACGATCTTGTCGATGATCCGCAGAAGGTGGCGTTCATCCTTGAAGGTGATGTCGCTGATCGTCAGCTTGCCTGCGCGTTCGATGAAAATCTGCTGCGGGCCGTTGACCAGAATATCGTTGACTGTGTCATCCTTCAGCAGGGGTTCCAGCGGCCCCAGGCCCATGACCTCGTCATACAGATCCTGATGGAGCGTCGAGCGTTCATCCTTGTTCAGGACGACGCTCATCTCTTCCAGCGCCTCGGCGGTGATGGCGATGATTTCCTGTTTCAGGTCGCCCTCGGTCGCATGTTCCAGCGCGCCGAGGTTCAGGTTGTCCAGAAGCCGCTTGTGCAGCTCGACCTTGATCTCGCCCATCCGCTCTTTGCGCTTTTTCTCTTTGTCAGCGGCGGCGGCCATGGCCGGTGCGGCAGCCGTGGCTGCGGACGGGCGGCGCGCGGTGACCGGTGCTGCAGAAGACGACGCGGCCTGTGCCGCAACGGCGGCAGGGGCTGCGGCCACCGGCCGGGCCGGCTGACCTTCGGGCTTTTTGAAACGTGAAAACATCTATACCCCCTTTTCGGGCTTACGCCCGGGCCACTTCGGCGGCCTTGTTCAGATCGAACAACTGCTTGGCCAGCTTGGCGATTTCCTTGCGCAGCACGTTCTTGGCCGCCGTTTCGGACAGGGGCATGCCATGGTCGTTCGACTGGGTGACCTGTTGGGCGCCATCGGGCAGCTGCAGTTCAAAGGAAATGTCCAGGCTTTCGGCCAAACGTTTTGCCCGGCCCTTGCCCGACAGGTCGGTGAATTTGGGCGCCCGGTTCAGCACATAGCGCAGCTTCTCGAACGGCAGCTCCTCGGCCTTCAGCGCGCGGATCATGCGCAGCGCGTTCTGGGCCGAGCGCATGTCAAGTTCAAGAAGCGTGAAGTAAAGATGCGCATGGTTCAGCACCGCCTCGGTCCACTGGACAATGGTCGGCGGCATGTCGACGACGACGAAGTCAAAGTTGGCCCGGGCCAGATCAAGGATGCGGTTGATGTCGTCCGAGGTGACAAAGTCCAGCGGCAGCATATCGGCAGGCGCGGTCAGGACCGTCAGCTTGTCGTTGAAGGTCAGCAGCGCCTGCAGGAACGTGTCGGCATCGAGGCTGGCCGTGTCGGACAGCATTTCATAGACCGTCTCGCGGCGCGGCAGGTCCAGATAGGTCGAGACCGAGCCGAACTGGAAGTTGAAATCCAGCAGGCAGACGCGCGGGGCATTGTCCTTTTGCACATTGGCCAGTTCCCAGGCCAGGTTCACCGCAAAGGTCGTGGCGCCGACGCCGCCCGCAAGCCCATGGACCGGCAGGATCACGCCGTCGCGGTCGCTTTTCCCCTTGAAGCTTGGCGCCTGGGTGCCAGGGTCAACCAGGGTAATGGCCTGAGCTTTCCGTGTCTTCTCAATGGCATCATGCAGGGCATGTTCCGGCAGGGGATAGGGGACAAAGCCGTCCGCACCCAGTTGCAACAGATGGTGCAGGGCGATGGGGCTGACTTCATCCGCGATCAGGATCACCTTGATGCCGCGGTTCTTGGCGGTGGTGATGATCGTCGAAATCCGGGTCAGATCGCTTTCATCCTGGGCATCGACGGCGATGGCCACGAACTCCAGCGACTGGGCATCGGGTTGCGTCAGAAAGGCCAGCGCATCGCCAAAGCTGAGGTCGCCCCAGCTTTCGCCAAGCTCGGCTTCCATATCCTCGATCAAAAGGTCGAAGTTGCTGACATCCCGCGAAATCGTGCAGGCCAGGATCGGCGCCGGTTCGGGCTGCAAAGCTGCGACACTGCTCATCTCATTCGTCCTTTATCCTTGCGGGCCTGCGCCCCACCATGCCTGACCCGCCACCGGATCCGGGCACGTCCCCTTACCCGCCACGGACGCCAGAATCCGGGCACACTCACTTCAGTTTCGAAAGTCGGTGAGAAAGTTGGCAAGATTGGGGCCAAAAGATCGAAACTATGCGATCTATTGAGACGATCAGATGGCAAAGGCGGGCTTTGTTGCCAAAGCCCGCCCCAGAGAAAGAAACAATTCGATCAGGATCAGCCGCCGGACCCGGCGGCGGCGTTGCCGGCCGTGACTTCGGCCTGCTGGTGCGGAGGCTGGGCGCTTTCGATATATTTGTCCCAGATCACCTTGGCATACTTGCCGTTCAGAACCAGCCCGCTGCCTTTGACAAAGCCCGATACTTCGGTAACCGTCCGGCGGTTGCGTCGCTCGGGCCCCTGCGTATAGACCAAGGGCTGGGTCTTGCCGAACGAAGCCACGGCTTCGAGCCGCGATCGGCTGATGCCCTGGCTGACCAGATAGGCGACAACCGCCTGGGCCCGGCGCAGGCCCAAAGCCTTGTTATAGGCGTCCGAGCCGACAAGATCGGTATGGCCATAGACCCGGAAGCGGATTTCCGGGAACTGGCTGATCCAGGCCGCCTGCGTCTGCAGCGCCGCCTGCGCCTCGCCATCCAGAACCGCGCTGTTGAAGGCGAAATTGACTGTGTTCTGCGCCTCGCTTGCGAAGCGGCGGGTCAGGTTCACGGCAATGTCCTGACCGGACATCATCATCTGCATATTATGGGTGTTGGCCGACCCAAAGGCGTTGGTCTCGATCTCGGCCCCGGCCTCGGAATAGAAAGAACGGGCCGCGTTGCCTTCACGGGCGCAGCCCGATGTCAGGGCCAGCCCTGCCGTGGCAATCAGCAGAAGTGTCAGATTCTTGCGCATGGCCTTACTCCATCACATAGCCGTAAGGGGCGCTGAAATCCTGGCGCGCAACCTCGCCCGCCGGACCCTTGCCCAGCTTGCCCGCCGTGGTGCGGCCAAACAGGAAAAGCTCGTTTTCGGTGGGCGGACGGACCCGGTCGGTCGGCAGGACCAGCGCCTCGCCACGGGTCGGCGAGACCAGATGCGGGGTGACGATCACGACCAACTCGCTTTGGCTGCGCTGATATTCGGCGCTGCGGAACAGGGTGCCCAGGATCGGAATGTCGCCGAGCCACGGCACCTGGCCGTTCAGGTCGCGGAAGTCGTCCTGCAACAGGCCCGCGATCGCCAGGCTTTCGCCGTCATGCAATTCAACCGTCGTCTGGGTTTCGCGGCGGCGGAAGGCGCTGACGCTAAGGCCGTTCGCCGTGACCGAAACGGTCGGGTCAATGCCCGAGACGGCGGCGTTCAGGGCCAGGTTGATCGTGTCACCGTCGACCACACGCGGGGTAAAGGCCAGTTCAACACCGAACGGCTTATATTCGATCGAAACAACGTTATTGATGTTCGACACCGGGATCGGATATTCGCCGCCCGCCAGAAACTTGGCTTCCTGCCCCGACAGCGCCGTCAGGTTGGGTTCGGCCAGCGTCCGCACCAAGCCCTTGCTTTCCAGGGCTTCCAGCAGAACGTTCAGCTGAACATTACCGATGCCAAAGCCGACGCCGATAGCCCCTTTTGCCTCGGAATCCAGCACGTTGATCGCAGATCCCGGCAACCCCGGACCCGACCCGGTGATAAGCCGCCCGCTTCCGGTGGCGCCACTAAACCCGGTGCTGCCAGCATTTCCGACCATGGTCAGGCCGCCGTTCAGCCGCTTTTCGACCGAACGCGACATTTCGGCAAAGCGGACCTTCAGCATCACCTGCTGCTGACCGCCGACACCCATCAGGTTCGACACCCTATCCGGCGCATAGCGCGTGGCCAGGTCCATGGCCCGGTCCAGGGCCGCGGCGGAGGAGACGATGCCCGACAGGACGATCCCGTCATTGGCGGTCCGCACCTCGATATTCTCGTTCGGAAGGATCTGCTTCAGCCGTTCCTTGAATTCGGCCACATCCAGACTGACCTGAACGTCGACGTTGGTGATCAGCTTGCCGTCGGGGCCAAGCAGGGTCAGTGTCGTGCGGCCCGGCGCCTTGCCGAGGACATAGATCGACTTGTCCGACAGGGTCGAGATATCGGCGATGCCCGGGTTGGCGATCGACAGTTCGGCAAAGGGCTGGTCGCTTTCGACGATGACCGCCCGGTTCATCGGCACGGCCAGCACGCCGGTCGTGGCGCCCTCGACGATTTTCAGGGTTTCTGCGGATGCCACCCATGCGGTGGGGCAGGCAAGTGCCACACCCATCATGCCGACGGTGACTATGCGTCTGATGCTCATTGTGACCTGCCTCTCGGATCACCGGTGAATGGGTCTTTTCGCCCAATATTGCCGGAAGAATGCGCTAATCCCGGAATCATTGCAAGAATCAGCTGTTTATAGGGCGAATCGTATGTGCGCCGGGTGCAACAGTCTGGCAGAGATAGCGTAAAGCGATTGGCCGCCCACCAGATCAGGTGGCAGGCGGCCGACTGGAACGGCACTGAAATGTCAGTCGCTGCAGGGGATCGGGGTTTCGACGACTTCGCCGCCCTTGTTTGTGCGTACCGTACACACCTTGGGTGCAGGCGCGGCCTCAACCGGCGCGGGTGCGTCGGCGATGCCCAACAGGCTGTTGCGGTCAATCTGCACGGCGCCCACGCTTTGGGTATCATTGGCGCCGACCAGCACCAGCGTCAGCCGACCCGAATTCTGCGCCAGGGCCAGCGCGGCCACTTCCGCGGACGAGGCTTCGACCGTCACTGTCCGGGCGATCTGGGTTTCCTCGCTGCGGTCGGCGTCGGCACTTTGGTCGATGGCGATCAGACGCACGGCCTCCTGGATCAGCTGGGTGACTTGCTGTCCGGCCGCGTCGCCGGTCCAATAGACGTCAACCCGGTCGCCGGGGCGCAGGAAGCCCGACACGCCCGATGCCACGTCGACGGTGATGGCCAGTGCGCGTTTGCCGGGGCTGAGATTGGCGTTGATGCCGGCGTCGACGCCCGGTGCGGTGATTTTCTTGGCCAGAAGCGGCTCGTTCACCTCATAGCTGCGCAGGGCGGCGCGCGGCCGGGTTTCACCTTCGAAAAAGGCCGGCACGACAGCCGGATCGCCGCCCTGCGGCGCGCGAAGGGCGTTGAACGTGCCTTCCGGCAGTTTGTCCGCCTGCCATTTGACGATGTCGAGATCCTCAAAGGTGAAGCGGTCGCCGTATTTCAGCGCCTTTTTTGCGACGACCACATCGACCAGTTTCGGGGCACTTGCCTGGGCTGCCAGCAGCTGGTCACGCTCGCTTTGCATCTGGGCCATGTAGCCTTGCGCCATATAGACCGCGAAACCGGCCAGGGCGA
>CAZKJZ010000154.1:0-5239 GCA_964553145.1 uncultured Frigidibacter sp.
CCCTCATCACCCCCCGGGATATTTGGACCACAATGAAAGCCACTATTCATTGTGGTTCAAATATCCTCGCCGAAGGCATGCCCCGAGCGGAACCGCGCAGAGCGCGGGGCGCGAGACAAAAGGAATGGCGCCCCGCAAGGGGCGCCGCAATTGAATAGGTTCAGCGCCCGATATCTGCCAGATCAAAGGGTGTGCCCTGATAGATCTCGTTCACCCAATTGCCATAGAGAAGATGGGCATGGCTGCGCCAGCGGTTCAGCGGCGGGCGCGACGGGTCGTTGCCGGGGTAATAGTTGCCGGGCACGTTGATCGGCGTGCCGTTGGCCACATCGCGATCATATTCCTGCTTCAGCGTGTCGCTGTCATATTCGAAATGGTTGAAGATATAGAGCGCGCGGTGGCCGGCATCCTCGACCAGGCAGGGCCCGACCTCGTCCGACCCCAGAAGCGTGCGAAGGCCCGGTGCGGCCGCGATTTCGGCCTGACGCATTTCGGTCCAGCGGCTGACGGGGATGACGAATTCATCCGAAAAGCCGCGCAGATAGGGGGACGAGGGCGCAAGGTTCTGATGTGCGAAACAGCCAAAGGCCTTGTGCGGCAGGATATGTTTCCTGACGCCGTGGAAATGGTTGATCATCGCCATGCCGCCCCAGCAGACGCCGAAGGTCGAATGGACATGGGTCTGGGTCCAGTCCATGACCTGACAAAGCTCGTCCCAATAGGTGACCTCTTCGAACGGCAGATGTTCGATCGGCGCGCCGGTGATGATCAGCCCGTCGAATTTCTCGCCTGTCGCCGCCACTTCGGCAAAGGGGCGGTAGAAGGTTTCCATATGATCCGCGGCGGTGTTTTTCGTCTCATGCGCGCTCATGCGGATCAGCTGGAAGTCGATCTGCAGCGGTGTAGCGCCGATCAGCCGGGCGAACTGGTTTTCGGTCTGAATCTTCTTCGGCATCAGATTCAAAAGACCGATGCGCAATGGCCTTATGTCCTGATGGCTGGCCCGGTCCGGCGACATGACCATGACGCCCTCTTTCGACAGGACGTCAAAGGCAGGAAGCGTCTCGGGCAGGGTGATGGGCATATCTGTCTCCTTGGCCCCAGCGATCTAGGCGCTTGCCCCGCGCCGCTCAAGGGCGCGGGCGACAAGGGCGGCAAAATCGTCAGGGCTGGTCAGGGCCGCGACCTCTTCGGCCGTCACGCTGATGCCGCGCCGGGCCATGGCGCGATAAAGCGGCTGGCGATGGTCCAGAAGCCGCGCATAGCCAAAGCGCAGGAAGGCATCGGGATCGACCTGATCCTCGGCCTTTCCTTCGGCGGCCAGATAGTCGGCCCAGGTCTGGCGCAGGAATTCGGGGCGGTAATACATCGGCTTCGGCGCCCGGTCGAAGCGGCGGACCAGCTCGCCCCGGTGCGCCTCGGACCCTTCGATCCAGATCAGCAGAAGGTTCTGTTCCAGCACCGACAGCACCGGGTCGGCGGGGTCATCGGGGTTCACCACCTCGCAGATCGACCCGCCGCTGTCGCAGACAAACGACGGATAGCCATAAAGCGTCCGCGCCCGGTCGATGAAATAGGGCGTGTCCAGAAGCGCGGCCATTTCGGCCTGGCGGTGCTGTTCCTGCCTGCGGCAATATTCGGCAAAGGCAATGCCGCCGCGTGCCGGATCGCCCGGCTTGCCCAGATAGGTCGACAGGGGGGCCAGATTGTTGAAGGTGATATGCGAGGTGATATGGACGGAATCCGTCATCAGAAGGTCACGCAGCAGGGGAACCTTCATCGCCTCGCGTTTGAAATTGTCGGCGATATGTTCGCCCATGTACCGGGTGCCGATCCGGTAATCGACCGAGTAATGGAACCAGCCGCCGCTGGACCGCAAAAGGTTCGAGATATGGGTCTTGCCCAGCCCCGACATGCCGAACATCAGCACCTTGCGATTTGTGGCGCCCAGCCAGTCCTGCGCATCCCGATAGATCATCATCCGCCCCATTCGCCGGCCAACCCCGCCCAGCGGGATTAGCGCCAGTCGCCGGAAAGTTCACGCGGATTTTTCAAGGCGCCGCCCGGGCCAGCGCAGCCTTCCGTCAATGATCATCAGACCCAGCGCCAGAAGGGCAAAGCCCGCATAGTCGGTCAGGGTCAGGCTTTCGCCAAAAAGGATGGCGCCGACGACAACCGATACCGGCGCAATCATCAGCGTGACCAGGCTGACATTGCCCGCCCCCGCGATCCTCAGGATCCGGTAAAAGCAGAGGAAGGCCACGGCCGAAGTCAGAACCACATGATAAAGAAGTGCGGCCCAGGTCTCTGGTGCATAGTGGAGGGTGGGCAGACCTTCCTGCCACAGGGCCAGAGGCAGCATGACGCAGGACGAGGCGGTCAGCGTGGCCGCCGCCGCAACCTCGGGCGACTGACCGGCGGTAAAGCGCCGCGCAAAGGTCCCCGCGACCGCATAGCTGGCCGAGGCGGCGATGATCGCCAACTGGCCAAGTGACGTCAGGTCCAGCGCTGCCAGCGCGCCCATCCCCATCACCACGATCACTCCGGCCAGTCCCAGGGTCACGCCTGCGATCTTTTGCGCTGTCATCCGCTCGTCCGCAAAGACCAGTGCCGCCAGCGACACGGTGAAGATCGCTGTCGAGGCATTCAGGATTGCCGCCAGACCCGAGGCGATATGCTGCTGGCCCCAGACGATAAGGCTCCATGGCAGGATATTGTTCAAAAGGCCCATGGTGGCAAAGATCGCCACCGTGCGCCAACTGCCCCGCACCGGCAGCCCACGCCAAAGGATCGTGGACCACAGGACCAGGGCGCCGCCGACGACCCGAAAGGCGACGATGGTCAGAAAGCCGACCTCGGCCAGGGCAATCCGGGTGGCCGCGAACGACCCGCCCCAGATCAGGGCAAGGGCGGCCATCAGGACCCAGGCTTCGGGTGTGATGCGCAGGGCGGTGCGGGGATTGGTACTGCTGGACATGGCCCGGACCCTAGCGCCGGGCCGCGCAAGGCGCCACCCGAAAGCTGCGCATAGGTGCCAAAGAACAGGCCCCGCCGAAGCGGGGCCGGTGCTATGTCGGTCCGGACCCTTGGGATCAGAAGTTGAAGCCGACCTTGATGCCCATGCCAAGGGCGCTGTTGTCGGTAAAGTCGGCCCGCGCCACATTCGAGGTTTCGGGCTGGGCGTCACCGAGCTTGGTATAATTGATACCGGCCGTGACCTTGGTATTGCCGCTGGTATAGATGCCCGCCAGCGTCAGCCCCAGCTGCCCGTTCGTCGGCGCCAGCGGCGAGACCAGCGGGTCCCCGGCCTTTTCATAATTGATCGAGGCGGCGCCCGACCAATTGTCGTTGAACTTATGGCCGACGCCGACCGTGTAGGTCGTGGTATCGTCCAGATCGACCAGCCCGCCGCCTTTTACGAAGGTGCCGCCATTCACAGCCTTGGTGAAGCTGATCGGGTCAATGTCAAACGCGCTCCAGTCCACCCAGCGGATCTGGCCGAAGACCAATGTATTGGCGGCAACGCCGGTCTGAACATCCAGATTGATCGACTGCGGGGTTTCGACTGTGGTCACCGACGTGCCGCTGAGACCCGCCAGCACGCCGGCAAAGGTTTCGGTCGTGTCCAGATCATGCTTGACCTTGGACTGATAGGTCAGGGCCACGCGCAGCGCGATTTCCGGCTTTTCGAAGGCGACGCCGACGACATAGCCAAGCCCATAGTCGCTATCGAGTTCCACATTATAGCCGCTGGTCGGCCCATAGGCTACGCCCGACAGCAAAACCTGACCCGAGGCCTGTTGCAGCCGCAGACCTCCATAGGTGGACCAATTGTCGTCGAACTTGTAACGCAGAAGTCCGGTCAGGGCGGTTTCGGTGGTCTTGGCCAGCGTGCCCCCCAGCATGGTCGAGCCGGGGACCGGGTATTTGATATCGGCGCCAAACGGCTGGTCGAAGATGACCGCATAGGACAGCTGGTCATTGATATCGGCCTTGTAGGCAAACCCGTACTGCAGGAAGTCACCGGCGACATTGCCCGACTTCGACCCGAAGATGCGGTCCTTGCCCGAAACCGTCGGGGTCACGGAACCGAAACTCAGTTCGGCATAATTCCCCTTTTCGAACAGCGGATTGATGCTTTGCCCGCTGCGGTCGATCCCGCCCGCAAAGGCCGCACCCGCTGTCAGTGCCGCCGCACTTGCCGTTACCAGTATCCGTCCCATCTTACTCATCCCCATGAGTGAACTCCTTGTTTCAAGGCTAGGTCCGGGGTGGGCCAGCGGTCAACGCGCGACGTTGCGTCGCAGCTGCAATCTACGCCTGTGCGACATTCCTGTCATGGCCAAAAGGACAGATAGCGCCAGGGAAGAGCAAAAAAGCGTCAGATCAGGCTGACCCAGGCTCGGGCAATGGCCAGACCGGCGGCATCGGCGTCGGGGCCGTCGGCTGCTGCCAGTTGCGGATAGTCGCGCAGCCAGCCCGGGCGGATACGCTCGACCGTGTCCGGAAACTGGCGGTTCCAGTCTTCGACCACGCCGCGGTGCGCCTCGAAATGGAACTGCATGCCATAGCTTGCGCGGCCGATGCGAAAGGCCTGGGCGGGCACGCTGCCGGTCTGGGCCAGATGCCGGGCGCCTGCGGGCAGATCGAATGTGTCGCGATGCCACTGAAAGGACTGAAAGGCCGGGCCGACCACCGACAGGACCGGGTCGCCCCGCCCGGTATCGGTCAGCGCGATCCGGTGCCAGCCGAATTCCGGCGCGGTGCCCAGATGGTTCGCCGCCCCCCAGGCCCGGGCAAGGATCTGGCTGCCAAGGCAGATGCCCAGCACCGCCTTGTCGGCCTGGCCCATGCGCCGCATCAGCCGGGCCAGATCGGGCAGATAGGGGTGCGACGCATCGGCCACCGCACTTTGCTCGCCGCCCAGAACCACCAAAGCATCATGATACATACCGTCGGGCAGCGCATCGCCATCCCAGGGGCGAAAGACCTGAATTTCGGCATCCGCCTCGCGCAGCGCCACCCCGACCTGCCCCAGATGCGACACTTCCGTATTGTCGATGACCGCGACCCGCATGACCCGTCCTGACCGAACCGCCCCCGCCGGTCAGGATGACCATGGCGGCGCGGAAAGGGCAAGGGGCGGCAAGTCCGGTGCCATGGCTATCGCTTTGACCTTTAGGTGCACCGCGCCCCGGACTTGATCCGGGGCCTCTGCCGGGCCAAGAGGCCCCGGATC
>CAZKJZ010000155.1:0-5233 GCA_964553145.1 uncultured Frigidibacter sp.
TTTCATCGCCCTAATCCTCGAACAGTTCGGTCTGGCCGGCCAGATCCTCGCCCTCGTCATCCCCCGCCCCCGCGCCCGGCATCGGGCGGCTGTCCAGAAGGCCCGCGGCACGCAGATCCTTCAGGCCCGGCAGGTCGCGGGCACTTTCCAGGCCGAAATGGTCCAGGAATTTCGGCGTCACCACAAAGGTCACCGGGCGGCCCGGGGTCATCCGGCGGCGGCCGAAGCGGATCCAGTCCAGTTCGATCAGCTGGTCGACCGTGCCGCGGCTGACGGCAACGCCGCGAATCTCTTCGATCTCGGCCCGGGTGGCGGGCTGGTGATAGGCGATGATCGCCAGCGTCTCGATCGCCGCGCGCGACAGTTTGCGGGTCTCGACCACGTCCTTTTGCATCAGGAACCCCAGGTCCGGCGCCGTGCGCATGGCCCAGCCGTCGCCGACCCGGACCAGCACCACCCCCCGCCCCTCGTAGCGCTTGCGCAAATAGACCAAAGCCTCGGCCGGGTCGGCGCCATGGGGCATGCGCGCGGCCAATTCGGCCACCGTGACCGGCTGGGACGCGGCGAAAAGGATCGCCTCGACCATCCGTTCCTGTTCGCCCATGGGCGGGGCTTCGAACAGGCTTTGTTCCTGAAGATCGCTGTCGGTCACTGTTTCTTCCGGATGCTGATGGCGGCAAAGGTTTCGGACTGGCGCAGCTCGATCTGCCCCTGCTTGGCCAGTTCAAGCGAGGCAGCAAAGGTCGCGGCAGTGGCCGACCGGCGGCGGGCCGGGTCGTGGGACCAGCCGTCGGGCAGATAGCCCATCAGGTCGGTCCAGTCGCCCGCATAGCCGATCAGCCCGCGCATCCGGTCCAGCGCCTGTTCCATGGTGAAGACATGATTGCGGTCAAAGGCATAGGGGCGAAATTCGTCGCGGGTGCGGATGCGGGCATAGGCCTGCATCAGATCGAAAAGCGTCGCCGTATAGCTGACGCGCCGCACGCGGGCGACTTCCTCGGTCAGGCCACGGGCAAAGAAATCGCGCCCCAGCTGGTCGCGGGCCATCAGCCGGGCCGCGGCCTCGCGCATCGCTTCCAGCCGTTCCAGCTGAAAGGCCAGATGCGCGGCCAGCTCCTCGCCCGTCGGCCCCTCTTCATCCGGGTCGGGCGGCAGGAGGAGGCGGGATTTGAGAAAGGCAAGCCAGGCCGCCATCACCAGATAATCGGCCGCCAGTTCGATGCGCAGCGCCTTGGCCCGTTCGACAAAGGCGAGATACTGCTCAGCAAGCTGCAGGACGGAGACCTTGCGCAGATCGACCTTTTGCGTGCGCGACAGGGTCAGAAGCAGGTCCAGCGGCCCCTCGAACCCGTCGACATCAACGATCAGCGCCTCGGCCGCCAGCCGTTCGCCGACCGTCGCGCGGTCTTCCTCAAAAAGGCTCGGGTCGGACATGCCTTAGGCCTTGGCCGGAGACAGAAGGCCCTCAAGTTCGGCCAGAAGGGCGCGTTCGTCAATGGGTTCGGGCGGACGGCGGCGGGAAAGGGCCACATCGGCGCGGGCCAGGGCGGCGTCCGTCAAGGGGCCGGCTGCGGCGGCCACCTCCTCCATCTCGCTGCGCGTGCCGTTGCAATGCAGGGCCACGTCGCAGCCCGCCGCGATCGACCGGGCGGTGCGGTCATAAAGACTGCCCTGCAGGGCCTGCATCGTCAGGTCGTCGGTCAGCAACAGGCCCTGAAAGCCGATCCTGTCGCGGATCACCCGGACCATGGCGGCAGACTGGGTGGACGGCGCGTCGGCATCATAGGCGGGCACGGTGATATGGGCGGTCATGCCCATCGGCAGGTCGGAAAGCGCCCGGAACGGGGCAAAATCGGTCACCTCCAGCTCGTCCGCCGGGGCGGGTGCGCAGGGCAGGTCATGGTGGCTGTCGACCACTGTGCGGCCGTGGCCGGGCATATGTTTCATCACCGGCAGGACGCCACCGGCCATGAGCCCCTCGGCCGCCGCGCGACCGGCACGGGCGACAATGTCCGGGTCGGTACCGAAACAGCGGTTCTTCAGAAAGGGATGCGTCGCCTCGCCCGCGATATCCAGCGTGGGCGCGCAGTCGGCGTCTATCCCCACGGCGCGGAGTTCGGCCGCGATCAGGCGGTAGCGCAGCCACAGGCCGCGTTCCATCCCGCCGGGGCGCGAACGGGCAACCTGATCAAGAGGCGGCAGCCACTCGCGCCAGTGCGGCGCACGCAGACGCTGGACGCGCCCGCCCTCCTGATCGACCAGCACCGGCGCATCGCGGCCAAGGGCGGCGCGCAGGTCGCCGGTCAGGCGACGAAGCTGGTCGGGGCTTTCGACATTGCGGGCGAAAAGAATGAAGCCCAAAGGGTTGGTGTCGCGAAAAAACGCGACCTCGTCCGCCGACAGGTGCAGGCCCTCGCAACCGAAGATCGCAGCCAGCGGGCGCGGCGCCATCAGCGGACCGTCGCCGGAACGCATTGGTTGCCGGTCTGCAGGGCCGAGCAGAAACGCCGGGCCTCGTCCTTGTCCTTGAAGCCCGCGACACGCAACCGGTAAAAGGTGCGGCCCCCGCTTTCGGCGGCCTGGATGACGCGGTTATGACCCTCCATCAGCGGACCGAACCGGGCCAGCGCCTTGTCCCATTCAAGCTTTGCCTCGGCCTCAGAGCCGAAGGACCCGATATGGGCCAGCGCCATGCCGGGCGTCAGGCTTTCGGGCGGCAGGTCGATGACGCCGCCGGGCGCCATCGAGGCTGCCGTCGCATCGGCCACCACACCGGCCAGCGCATCGCCGCGCGGGCGCGGACGGGGGCGCAGCTCTTCGGGTGCCGTCGCCTCGCCCGCAGGTGCTACCTCCATGCCCAGGGCCTCCATCACCGCCGCATCCGTGTCGATGATCGGCTCGGCGGCATCGTCCGGCAGGGGCGCGACCGGGGCGGTGGCGGGTGCGCTGGTCGCACGCATCGCATCGCTGGGGGCAACGGTATGGGGCGAGGTTTCGCTGCGGGGCGGCGGCGCCAGCGCGGTGCCCAGGCTGATCTGCAGCTGGTCGCTGGCGGTATCTTCGGGCGCGAGGTCAGGAGCAGCGGGGGCCAGCCGCAACAGATCGTCGCTTTCCCCCGCCTCGCCGACCGAGGCGATGCGGTTCACCTGCAGGCCCTGATGTTCAGCCAGTTCGCCCCCCGGATCATCGGGCGGCGTCCGGGCCGGGCCCTCGGGCGCGATCAGGACCGGCGCGCCGTTGATCTGGCGCAGCGCCTGCTGATAGGCCCAAAAGCCCAGCCACAGCACAAGACCGGCCGACAGCGCCCCGCCCGACAGGCGAACAATGCGCGTCAGGCGGTCGGCGCCCACGCCCGGGACGGTCACAGCCGCCCGCCTTCCGTCCATATTCCAGTCGGCCATTGCCTGCCTGACGCCCTTGCTGCCCGCCGGCCTGGCGCCTTGTCAGCGCATCTCTTCTGCCGGTGTGACGCCCAGAATACCGAGACCGGCCGAAATGACAACGCCCGCCGCCCGCGCTAGCGCGATTTTCGCCTGACTTGTGGCCGCGTTGCCCTCTTGCACGAAACGAAGGCTGGTATCCTCGTTCCCGCGATTCCACAAACCATGGAGGTCGGAGGCCAGTTCATAAAGGTAAAAGGCGATCCGGTGCGGTTCCTGCCCCTTGGCGGCAATCTCGACCAGGCGCGGCCATTCGGCGATCTTTTTGGCCAGTTCCAACTCGGCCGGATGACCATTCCGGGCAAGGTCCGCAGCGACAAGCGTCGCATCGTCAGCGGCGATGCCCGCGTCGGCGGCCCGGCGCAGAACAGAAGAGACACGCGCATGGGCATACTGGACGTAAAAGACCGGATTGTCCTTGGACTGTTCCAGAACCTTGTCAAAGTCGAAATCCAGCGCCGCGTCGTTCTTGCGCGTCAGCATGACAAAGCGCGTCACATCCGCGCCCGCCTGTTCGACCACATCGCGCAAGGTGACAAAGGTGCCCGCGCGTTTCGACATCTTGAACGGCTCGCCGTTCTTGTAAAGCTTGACCAGCTGAATAAGCTTGACATCCAAGGGAACGCGCCCGCCGGACAGGGCCGAGACGACGGCCTTCAGCCGTTTCACATAGCCGCCGTGATCGGCGCCCAGAACGTCGATCAACAGGTCGAACCCGCGCTGGACCTTGTCAAAGTGATAGGCGATATCGGGGGCGAAATAGGTCCATTTCCCGTCCGACTTCTGCACCGGGCGGTCAACATCGTCGCCGTGCGCAGTCGAGCGGAACAGGGTCTGTTCGCGTTCTTCCCAATCCTCGGGCAACTGACCCTTTGGCGGTTCCAGCGTGCCTTCATAGATCAGGCCCATGCCGCGCAGCGTGTCGATCGCGCCTTCGATCTTGCCGGTGCCGTACAGCGCCTTTTCCGACGAATAGACATCCATCGTCACGCCAAGCGTGGCCAGATCCTCGCGGATCATCTGCATCATCCTGGCGGTGGCAAAGTCGCGGACGTCGGCCAGCCAATGGTCTTCGCCCTTGTCGAGCAGTGTAGCGCCATATTTGGCCTTCAGCGCCTCGCCCACCGGAATAAGGTAATCGCCGGGATAAAGACCTTCGCGGATTTCCGGCGACAGGCCATGCGCCTCGCGGTAGCGTTCATAGGCCGAGCGGGCCAGGACATCGACCTGCGCGCCACCGTCGTTGATGTAATATTCGCGCGTAACCTTATGACCTGCAAAGGAAAGAAGCGCGGCCAGCGCATCGCCGAAGACCGCGCCGCGCACATGGCCCACATGCATCGGGCCGGTCGGGTTGGCGGACACGAACTCGATATTGACCTTTTGGCCCCGACCCAGGGTCGAGCGGCCGAAGTCACATCCCTGTTCCAGCGCAGCCCGCACGACGCCCTGCCACAGGGCCGACGCCAGCCGCAGATTCAGAAAGCCGGGGCCTGCCACCTCGGCCAGGGTCACGCGCGGATCGGCGGCCAGTTTCGCAGCCAAAGCGTCGGCAATGGCACGGGGTTGCATGCCCGCAGGCTTGGCCAGCACCATCGCGGCATTGGTGGCCATATCGCCATGGGCGGGATCGCGCGGCGGCTCGACCGCAACGGCGGCCATGTCCAGACCGGCGGGCAATGTGCCTTCGGTCTGCATTGCCGTCAGCGCCGAAATCACCAGCGTGCGGATATCGGAAAACAGGTTCATCTTGGTCCCCTTTGATCAAACGGGGATGCCAGAGGCGCCGGGCG
>CAZKJZ010000156.1:0-5232 GCA_964553145.1 uncultured Frigidibacter sp.
GGGGCGGCCTTTCCACATATCCGACCGCGAAGGATCAGTTCTTGGCGTAGAATTCGACGACCAGATGCGGTTCCATTTGCACGGCATAGGGCACGTCGCCCAGGGCCGGGGTGCGCACGAAAGTCGCGGTCATCTTGTGGTGATCGGTTTCCAGATAGTCGGGCACGTCACGCTCGGCCAGGCCCACGGCCTCCAGCACGATCGCCAGCTGTCGCGACTTGTCGCGGACGGCGATCACGTCGCCTTCCTTGACGCGGTACGAGGCGATGTTCACGCGGGCGCCGTTCACGGTCACATGACCATGGTTCACGAACTGGCGGGCGGCAAAGATCGTCGGCACGAACTTGGCGCGGTAGACGACCGCATCCAGGCGGCGCTCCAACAGGCCGATCAGGTTCTCACCCGTGTCGCCCTTGACCCGCTCGGCCTCGCCATAGATCTTGCGGAACTGCTTTTCGGTCAGGTCGCCGTAGTAGCCCTTCAGCTTCTGCTTGGCGCGCAGCTGCGTACCGAAGTCCGACAGCTTGTTCTTGCGGCGCTGGCCGTGCTGGCCGGGGCCATATTCACGCTTGTTCACCGGGCTTTTCGGACGGCCCCAGATGTTTTCGCCCATCCGGCGGTCAATTTTATACTTGGCAGAGGTGCGTTTGGTCACCGCTGATCTCCTTCTACATGGCCTCCTCGGCTGATCCGAAAACCGGTCCCCACTTTTCGGGCCTCGGACGGCAGGCGCCGCCTTCCCCTGGGGTCCGGCCCTGGGGCCGAAGATATGAAGGGCGTTGTCCTTTCCCCGAACCGAAGGGCCCAGGGCGACAGGCTTCCCCTTGCGGGGTCCACCAACACCAATGATTGTCCGGGCCATAGGGACCCGGGACGCACGGGCTTATACAGTCGCAAACCCCAGAGTCAACAGCCCACCCCAACCCGCTTGGCCTTGCCCCCAAGATTGGATAAGGCAAAGCCAATCAGATGGGACGACCGACATGCCGATGGAAAAGACCTTCTCTCCCGCCGAGGCCGAGGCCCGGATTTCCGCCGAATGGCTGGCGCGCAAGGCCTTTGCCGCGGGCGCCAACGCCAAGCCCGGCCATCCGGCCTTTTCCATCATGATCCCGCCGCCGAACGTCACCGGCAGCCTGCATATGGGCCATGCGTTCAACAATACGCTTCAGGACATTCTGGTCCGCTGGCACCGGATGCGCGGCGATGACACTTTGTGGCAGCCGGGCACCGATCACGCCGGCATCGCCACCCAGATGGTCACCGAACGCGATATGGCGCTTCATCAGGAACCCGACCGCCGCACCATGGGCCGCGAAAAGTTCCTGGCCCGCGTCTGGCAGCAAAAACAGAAATCGCGTGGCACGATCATCGGCCAGCTGCAGCGCCTGGGCGCCAGCTGCGACTGGGACCGCGAGGCCTTTACCATGTCGGGCGCCCCCGGCGCACCGGCAGGCGAGCAAGGCAATTTCCACGATGCCGTCATCAAGGTCTTCGTCGACCTGTACAACAAGGGCCTGATCTATCGCGGCAAACGGCTGGTCAACTGGGACCCGCATTTTGAGACCGCCATCTCTGACCTCGAGGTCGAACAGACCGAGGTCGCGGGCCATATGTGGCACTTCAAATACCCGCTCGCCGGCGGCGAGACCTATGAATATGTGGAAAAGGACGCGGACGGCAACGTCACCCTGCGCGAGACGCGCAACTATATCGCCATCGCCACCACCCGGCCCGAAACCATGCTGGGTGACGGCGCGGTCGCAGTTCATCCATCGGATGAACGTTACGCGCCAATCGTCGGAAAATTGTGCGAAATCCCGGTCGGCCCCCGCGAACACCGCCGCCTGATCCCGATCATCACCGACGAATATCCCGACCCCGCCTTCGGCTCGGGCGCCGTGAAAATCACCGGCGCCCATGACTTCAACGACTATGGCGTCGCCAAACGGAACGCGATCCCCTGCTACCGGCTGATGGACACCCGCGCCCAGATGCGCGCCGACGGCGCCCCCTACGGCGAAGCCGCCGCCATCGCCCAGGCCGCCTCGCGCGGCTGGCTGATCCGCAAGGGCTATCTGCAGCCGGGCTTTGCCGAACTGCCGACCGACCTGACCGAGGCCGAGGTCGACGCGATCAACCTCGTCCCCGACGATCTGCGCGGGCTGGACAGGTACGAGGCGCGCAAACGCGTGATCGACCAGATCACCGCCGAAGGGAACGCCGTCACCATCCTGAAAAAGTCGATCGACAAGGACACCGGCGCCGAACATCTGGAACGGGTGCCGCTGGTCGAGGCGAAACCGATCATGCAGCCCTTCGGTGACCGGTCGAAAGTGGTGATCGAGCCGATGCTGACCGACCAATGGTTCGTCGACACCGCCAGGATCGTCGAACCGGCGCTGCAGGCCGTGCGGCTGGGCGCCACGAAAATCATCCCGCCCTCGGGCGAAAAGACCTATTACCACTGGCTGGAGAATATCGAGCCCTGGTGCATCTCGCGCCAACTCTGGTGGGGGCACCAGATTCCGGTGTGGTATGGGCCCAAGTTACCGCTGCCTGATCCGTTTGAACGCCAAAAGGTTCAGTATGTTCCATTCTGTGCTTCCACTACGGAGGAAGCCATTGCCCTCGCGCAAAAATATTATGGTGAAGGCATTAACGTCTCAGTCACTGAAACGGGTGGCTTCAATTTCATTGCATCTCCAACCGAGGTGACAATTGACAAGAGTGTCGAACTCTACCGCGACCCCGACGTCCTCGACACCTGGTTCTCCTCCGGCCTCTGGCCCATCGGCACCCTGGGCTGGCCGAACACCGACGATCCCGCCTACCGGAAATATTTCGCCGAACCGCAGGGCACCTCGGTCCTGATCACCGGGCAGGACATCCTCTTCTTCTGGGTCGCGCGGATGATGATGATGCAGCTCGCCGTCGTCGATCAGGTACCGTTCCATACCGTCTATCTGCATGGCCTTGTCCGCGACGCCAAGGGCAAGAAAATGTCGAAGTCCCTCGGCAATGTCATCGACCCGCTGGAGATCATCGACCAGTTCGGCGCCGACGCCTTGCGCTTTGCCAATGCCGCCATGGCCTCGCTTGGCGGGGTCCTGAAGCTCGATACAAACCGCATCGCCGGCTACCGGAACTTTGGCACCAAACTGTGGAACGCCACCCGCTTTGCCGAAATGAACGGCGCCCTCAGCCGTGACTGTGTCGGTACGGATGGCATACACTTGTCCGACGCAAAGCATACGGTAAACCGCTGGATCGTGGGCGAAGTCGCCCGCGCCCGCATCGCCGTCGACGAGGCGCTGCAATCCTTCCGCTTCAACGACGCCGCACAGGCGCTTTATGCCTTTGTCTGGGGCAAGGTCTGCGACTGGTATGTCGAATTCGCCAAGCCGCTGCTGGACGGCGACCATGCCGCCGAAACCCGCGCCACCATGGCCTGGGTGCTGGACCAGTGCTACATCCTGATGCACCCGATCATGCCCTTCATCACCGAAGATCTGTGGGCCCTGACCGGCGCCCGCGACAAGATGCTGGTCCATGCCGACTGGCCGACCTATGGCACTGAACTTATTGACGAAACGTCGGACGCCGAAATCAACTGGGTCATCCAGCTCATCGAGGAAATACGCTCTGCCCGCACCCAGATGCGCGTGCCCGTCGGGCTGAAACTGCCGATGATCCTGACCGCCCTTGACGACAAGGGCCGCGCCGCGCTGACCCGCAACCGCACCATCATCGACCGTCTGGCCCGCATCGACGGGCTAAGCGAAGGCACGGCCCCCAAAGGTGCGATCACCATCGCGGTCGAAGGCGGCAGCTTTGCCCTGCCGCTGGAAGGCGTCATTGACATCGAGGCTGAAAAATCACGCCTTTCCAAGACGTTGGAAAAGCTGACCAAAGATATCGCAGGCCTGAACGCCCGCCTGAACAATCCCAAATTCGTGGCCTCCGCCCCCGAAGAAATCATCGAGGAAACCCGCGACAACCTGACCATGAACCAGGAAGAAGCCGAAAAACTGAGGGCCGCCCTGAACCGCCTTGCCTGACCTTCTCCCTTCATCAGTTCTTAAATATCCCGGGGGTCCGGGGGCAGCGCCCCCGGCCCTGTCCGCGAAAGGCCCGATGACAGACCCGCGCACCACGCCGATCATCGCCGCCCTGCCCGCCTCGGTCCCCTTCGTCGGCCCCGAGGCGCAGGAACGCCAACGCGGCCGCCCCTTTGCCGCGCGGCTTGGCGCCAATGAAAACGCCTTCGGCCCCTCGCCCCATGCCATTGCCGCGATGGAGCGCGCGGCGGGTCAGGCCTGGATGTACGGCGATCCCGAAAGCCATGACCTGAAACAGGGGCTTGCCCAACATCATGGAATCGCTTCGGAAAACATCGTTGTGGGCGAAGGGATCGACGGGCTTCTGGGCTATCTCTGCCGCCTGATGATTGCGCCCGGCGACGGGGTCGTCACCTCGGACGGCGCCTATCCGACCTTCAATTTTCACGTCGCGGGCCTGGGCGGCATGCTGCACAAGGTCCCCTACCGCGACGATCACGAAGACCCGCAGGCGCTGGTCGACAAGGCCCGAGAGACCCGGGCCAAGTTGGTCTATCTGGCCAATCCCGACAATCCGATGGGCAGCTGGCACGATGGCGCGACCGTGCAGCGGATGATCGACGCGCTGCCCGACGGCACGCTTCTGGTGCTGGACGAGGCCTATGTCGACTGCGCCCCTGCCGACACCGCCCCGCCCCTGAACCCCGACGACCCGCGCGTGATCCGGATGCGCACCTTTTCAAAGGCTTACGCCCTTGCCGGCGCCCGCGTCGGCTATGCGATCGCCCACCCCGCCCTGATCCGCGCCTTTGACAAGGTCCGCAATCACTTCGGCATGTCGCGCCTGGCACAGGCGGGCGCGCTGGCCGCGCTGGCGGACCAGACCCACCTGAGCGCAACCCTTGCCCTGATCGCCCGCGCCCGCGACCGGATCGGCGCAATCGGGCGGGCGAACGGCCTGATGCCGCTGCCGTCGGCCACCAATTTCGTCGCCCTCGACACTGGCCAGGGCGGCACCTTTGCCCGCAGGCTGGTGACCGAGCTGATCGCCCGCGACATCTTTGTCCGCATGCCCTTTGCCGCACCACAGGACCGCTGCATCCGCATCTCGTGCGGCACCGCCGACGACCTTGCCGCACTGGCCGCCGCCCTGCCTGACGCGCTGCAGGCG
>CAZKJZ010000157.1:0-5218 GCA_964553145.1 uncultured Frigidibacter sp.
TTCGCCCCCACCGGGGCGGGCGCTGCCCACGCCCAATCGTCCGGTTCTTCCCATAGCCCCCACCGGCCCGATCCTCACGGATCGGGCGTTCGCCGCTGATATCGTGCCACTGGCACGATATCCGGGCGCGGCTCACCCTGCGGCTTGCGCCTCCGGCCAACGGACCGGGCGACCTGCCACTGGCAGGTCACCTGATCGGTCCGCAAACGGGCAGCCGAAGGCGGGGTGATGATTCCGCTCTCAGCGATCACGCCCCTCAGACGGGCAAAAGCGCCGCCGCAACCCGCCGCCCTTCGGCCAGAAGCATGTTATAGGTGCGCGCCGCCGCCGGGCTGTCCATCGGATCGGCGCCGATCCCCGCCGCCTCCAGCGCCACCGCAAGGTCGCGGTCGGGATAGGCCATGACCCGCCCCATGCCCAAAAGCAGCACATCCACTTGCCCCGCCAGCGACAAGAGGGCCGCGTGATCCGCCACGCCGCCCCAAGGCAGCGCGCCTTCGGGCGTCACCAGAAGCGGTCCGCGCAACACCTGACCGCCCAGCCGGAAAAAACCCGGCCCATAGGCTTCGATCGGGCGGGCCGGGCCGGAATAGGGGATGTCGGTCAGCGAAATCATCGCCCGCCCGTTCAGTTCGCGTTGTAAAGCTGCTTGCCCTTCGGCCCGTCGCCTGCATCGGTCGGCTTGGTCCAGTCCCGCTTGACCCCCAGGAACAGCACGATGTTCTTGGCCACATAGATCGAGGAATAGGTGCCCAGAAGGATACCCAGGAAGATGGCAAAGACAAAGCTGCGGATCACGTCGCCACCGAAGATCAGCAGGGCGGTCAGCGAAATCAGCGTGGTGCCTGACGTCATCAGCGTCCGCGACAGGGTTTCGTTCACCGACAGGTTCATGACATCCCGCAGGGGCATCGTCTTGTATTTCATCAGGTTTTCGCGCAACCGGTCAAAGACGACAACCGTATCGTTGATCGAATAGCCCAGGATCGTCAGCAAGGCCGCGATCGTGGTCAGGTCGAACTTGATCCGGAAAAGGGCAAAGATGCCGACCG
This sequence comes from uncultured Frigidibacter sp., assembly GCA_964553145.1. GTDB lineage: Bacteria > Pseudomonadota > Alphaproteobacteria > Rhodobacterales > Rhodobacteraceae > TMP-24. The sequence goes on from CAZKJZ010000157.1 coordinate 1,053, forward strand.
TCACCACCACGTCATGGACAAGCGATGCAACAGCCCCCAGCGAGAATTGCCATTCGAACCTGAGCCAGACATAGACGCAGATCGCCAGCGTCGCCGCCAGAACCGAGGTGATGGCCGACCAGATCAACTCGCCCGAAACCTTGGGGCCGACCGTCTCGACCGAGGCGAATTTCACATCCTGCGCGACCTTTTGCAGCGCACCCTGGACGCGGCCCACATCCTCGGGCGACAGGGTTTCCTGCCCGGCCTGCGCCTGGATGCGGATCATCGCCACATGCTGATCGGCACGGAAGGTCGGATCGAAGACCTCGGTGATCGACACATCGCCCATCCCCAGACCGTCCAGCGCACCGCGATAGGCGGCAATGTCGACGGCCTGTGCGCTTTCGGTGCGGATCGTCGTGCCGCCCTTGAAGTCGATGCCGAAGTTCAGCCCCATCACCAGAACCAGCAGGATCGAGGCCAGAACGGCCGCGACCGAGGCACCAAAGGTCAGGGTTGCCCACTGGAAGAAATCCCAGTTGGTCTTTTCGGGAACAAGTTTCAGACGCCAGGCCATGATTTTCCCCTTAGACCGTGATGGTTTTCGGACGGCGCCAGCTGTACCAGCTGGTCACCAGAAGCCGCGTGACATAGACGGCCGAAAAGACCGAGGTGATGATGCCGATGGTCAGTGTCACGGCGAAGCCCTTGACCGGGCCGGACCCGACAAAGAACAGGATCGTCGTCGAAATCAGCGCGGTCATGTTCGAATCGACAATCGCCGACATGGCCTTTTCATAGCCGATCTCGATCGCCCGTGCCGGGCCGTTGCCGCGCCGCAGCTCTTCGCGGATACGTTCATAGATCAGCACGTTGGCATCGACCGCCATGCCCATGGTCAGAACGATACCTGCGATGCCGGGCAGGGTCAGCGTCGCGCCGATCATCGACAGGACGGCAAAGATCATCGCCATGTTCAGCGCCAGCGCCACTACGGCCAAAGTGCCGAAAAAGCCGTAAGAGGCGATCATGAACAAGGCAACGGCGATATAGCCGACCGTTGCGGCCAACCGGCCCGCGTCAATCGAATCCTGCCCCAGTTCCGGGCCGATCGTGCGTTCCTCCAGAAAGTTCAGCGAGGCGGGCAGGGCGCCCGCGCGCAACAGAACCGCCAGGTTTGTCGCAGTTTCCACATTGAAATTGCCGGTGATGATGCCCGAGCCGCCGGGAATATGCTGGTTGATGCGCGGCGCCGAAATCACCTTACTGTCCAGCACGATAGCGAAAAGCTGGCCGATGTTTTCGGCCGTATAATCCCCGAACTTGCGCGCGCCCGACGGGTTGAACCGGAAGCCGACCGCAGGCTGGCCGTTCTGGTCGAAATCGGGCTTGGCATCCACCAGATCGTCGCCGGTGACGACCGGCGTCTCCTCCAGCACGTAATAGACGCCTTCCTCGTCACCGGCGGGCAAGAGCATATTGCCCGGCCCCGCGATTTCAGCCTTGTTCGTCGAACGGCGGATGACCGGATGAAAGGTCAGCTTGGCGGTGGTGCCGATCAGCGCCTTCAGCTCTGCCGCCGAACCAATGCCGGGCACCTGGATCAGGATGCGGTTCTGCCCCTCGCGCTGGATCGTCGGTTCACGGGTGCCAACCTCGTCCACCCGGCGGCGGACAATCTCCAGCGATTGCTGGATCGTCCGGTCGTCGGTCGCCGACTTTTCGGCATCCGACAGATGCAGGGTCAGCGTATTGCCTTCGCCCTTGATCTCGACATCGCTTTGGCCGACCCCGGCCAGGCTGACGACCGGGCTGGACAAGGTCTTGGCGATTTCCATCGCCTTTGCCATGCCCTCGGGCTTTTCGATCGTCACGCGCAGCTCGTCACCCGGGCCGGGCACGCGGCGGATGCCGCCGATCGTCGCGCGTTCCTCGGCCAGAGCCTTGCGCAGTTCGGGCCAGTAGCCGTCCATCCGGGTCTTGTAGACATCGGCGGTCTGCACCTCGGCCAGCAGATGCGCGCCGCCGCGCAGGTCAAGGCCCAGGTTGACGATATGCGAGGGCAGCCAGTTCGGCCACAAGGCCCGGTCCGCCGCCAGTTCCGGCGTTTCCAGCCCCGATTTCCCGATCCGGGTCACCGCGTCATTATGGCGCTCGACCCGGCTGTAGAACAGGTTCGGGGCTGAAAACACCAGGGCTGCGATGCAGAGCCCCCAGATGATGATCTGTTTCCACAAAGGGATCTGCATGGTCTTTTCTCAGTTCGTGCCGCTGGTCGGCTCGGTTTTCGACAGGATGCGGGCGATGGTGCCCTTGACCACCCGGACCTTGACGCCCTGGGCGATCTCGACCTCGACCTCGTTGGTTGCGTCATCGCTGACCTTGGTGATCTTGCCGATCAGGCCGCCGCCGGTCACCACCTGGTCGCCGCGCCGAAGGGCGTTCAGCGCAGCCTGATGGTCCTTGGCCTTTTTCTGCTGCGGACGGATCAGCAGGAAGTACATGATCCCGAAGATCAGGATCAGAGGCACGAACTGGGCCGCGGCAAAGGCGCCACCGGCACCGCCAGCAGCGGATTGGGCGTAGGCGGGAGTGATGAACATGAAGACTGCCCCGTGATTATGGGGGCCTGTCCCCCGGATTGGCCGGGAACCTATAGTCGCGCCCCCCCATTTGCAAGATTGCGCCGGTAGGGCGGGGCAGGATGGTTTTTGCTCGCCCCGTGACGGCCGCGAGGCTAAAAGCGGCGCATGAGCCGTCCTGCCGCCCGCTGCCTTGCTGCCCTTGCGCTGATCGCCATGCCAGCATGGGCCGATCCGCAGCCGGACGGGCCGGTCATGGCCGCTGTCGGCTGGCTGGGCTGGGGGGCGGCGCCCGACCCGCGCCATGCCAGCTGCACCGGCGTTCTGGTGGCGCCCGATCTGGTGCTGACCGCCGACCATTGCCTGACGTCGGGGCCCGACCATCGGCCCGCCGACGCCGCCCGGCTGACCTTCCGGCCCGGGCTCGGCGACCCCGATCGCCGCTATGCCGCGCGCGGCGCTGCCGTGATCCTGCCCGCCACCCCGGCCGCCATGGGGTTCGGTCTGGCCTGGCTGCGCCTTGCCGCACCTGTGCCCGCGGATGTGGCAGTGCCTTTGCCCCTTTTCGCCGGACCGCCGCCCGACAGGGGGCTGGCGACGGTGGGCTATCCGCGCAGCGCGCCCGGCCAGCCGGTGGTGCAGACCGGCTGCAGTCTGACCGTCGCCTCGGGCCCGATATTCGGGCTGGACTGCAAGGCGGTATCAGGCTTTTCCGGCGGGCCGGTTCTGGTCCAGACCGACGCGGGCTGGCGTCTGGCGGGCATCATGGTCGCCAATGCCCGCAAATCGCAAGGCGTCGGCGCCATCGCCTTGTCGCCGGATGTGGCGCCGGATGTGGGGGAAGAGTAGCACGCCTGCCGGGCACCGCGCTCACTACAGCGATCTACTCTGCCAATTCAGTCCAGCCGCTTCCGTCCCAGTGCAATAGTCTGTCGGTCAAAGGATGATCCACCTGCCCGACATACTTGCCCACCAAATCCCGGACGAAATCTTCCTGCCCTGGAACCGACCGGTCAGCAAAAAGCACCAGATCCCGCGCAATCGGTGCGGCAATAATGTCCCCAAGGGCTTGATCCTGCCTTTTCCAGAAATCGGTATCCAGCAGGATGGACGCTTCATAATTTCCGTCCAGGACAATGAAATAGGGGCCATCCCCCTCGACCACGGGCTTCTTCGGCAAAGCGGCGAGGTTTCGTTTGGCAAGGCGAAGCAGGTCGTCGGTCCTGCTGGCGGGTGCCGCCTCACCATCCTGATTTACGTAAGTCATCGCCTGGGGCAGGTCGACGACAAAATATACCGACAGATCGGCCGCAAATGGCAGCGCCAGAAGTCCGGGTGCCTGGGATACGCCTGACGTAAATGCGGTTGGCCGAATGACGGGAAGTATATGCGCGGGATCAGGGGGGCCAATCGGCACGCCCACGGGGTAGGGCGTTACTGTCGCTGAAACAAAGGTTTCCAGGATAGTGTCGCGTTCGGCGGGCGTTTCGGCTGAACGGAGTTGCAGATGAAGATTGTCAGGATAGGCGGTGCTCTCAGTGCCATCCTTCAGCTTCACGACGAGTGAATCCTCCTCGGGGTTGACGATCGCGCTGGAGACCT
>CAZKJZ010000158.1:0-5157 GCA_964553145.1 uncultured Frigidibacter sp.
GGCTGAAGAGCTGGCGGCCCGGCGGTAAGGTCCGGATCCGATTGCGGCGCCCCTGGCGGGGCGCCATTCCTTTCCTCTCGCGGCCCGCGCTGCGCGCGGCTCCGCGAGGGGCGGCCTTCGGCGAGGATATTTGGACCACAATGAATTGATGGCTTTCATTGTGGTTCAAATATCCCGGGGGGTGATGAGGGGGAAGCAAAGGTCCGGTGGACCTTTGCCCCGAAGAACGCCCGCGCGCGTCGCGCGGGCCGGGTGCCGCAGGCACCGGGGCAGAGCCCCCAGGGCGCGCGGCCGTGACATCCTGTCTCTGGCCAGTTTTGTGATCGGCCCTATGCTGGGGGGCGGAGGTGCCTGCCATGCCGCTGCTTGTGCGTTTCTATATACGTCATGTTCTGATCGGTCTGCTGTTGGGTGCGGGGTTCACCGCGCTATTGGTGCTGCTGGATGTCGCCCATCTGCGCCATCTGTTGCTGGAGACCGAGGCGGGCATGGTGGCGCTGGTCATGCTTGTCCTGTTCAACGGCCTTGTCTTTGCCGGCGTTCAGTTTGCCCATGCGGTGATGGGGCTGGCCGAAGAGGGGCAGGGGCCGGGTGGCGGCAGCAGGGTCGGGGTGGAACCTGTGCCGGTGGCCTGCGGTGACGGGAACCGCAGCGACCGTGCCGGCGTGAATTTCCCGAGAGCCTGACTAGTCAGGTGGGAGCCAGGTAACCGGACCAGGATCCGGGCAGAGCCAGCCCCCTCGGAAAAAGTTATCGGCCACTGGAAAAGGGCCGGTCACAGGAAGAGCAGAACCCGTCGCCCCCTATGTAGGCGCCAGGGCGGCGGCTCGCAAGGCTTGCATTTTGTTCCTGATACGTTCACAATCTGCATATGCCAGATACGATGATGCCCGGTCAGATTCTTGCGCGTGGTGTGTGCCGCCACCTTCTGACCCATGGCTTTGTCACGGTCGAGGAACTGGTGCCAGCGCCCGGCCTGCGGGTCGATGTCATGGCCCTGGGGCCGAAGGGCGAGGTCTGGATCGTCGAATGCAAATCCTCGCGGCTGGATTTCACCAGCGACCGGAAATGGCAGAACTATCTGGAATGGGCCGACCGGTTCTTCTGGGCGGTGGATGCAGAGTTTCCGGTCGATCTGTTGCCAGAGGGCACCGGGCTGATCATCGCCGACGGCTATGATGCCGAGATCCTGCGCATGGGGGCCGAGGTGCCGCTGGCGGGGGCGCGGCGCAAGGTGATGGTGCAGAAGTTCGCTCGCCATGCGGCCCTGAGGCTGCAGGGGTTCCGCGATCCGGGTGTGACCACGGACGGGGTCAACGTCTAGGCTTGCCGCCGCCCTTGCCCCCCTTGCCGCCGCGGCCCATCTCGCGCGCGGCCTCGGCGGCGGCCAGGAGTTCCTCGGCAATCTCCTCGGCCTCTTCGGGGTCGAAGTCCAGCGGCAGGTCGATCCCTTCGGCCTCGACGAAAATGCGGACCATGCCCTGATCTGTCGGGCCGATCTGCAGGTTGGCGGCAATGTCGCTTTCCTTGTTGATGCTCATGATCCGTCCCCTTTCAGCGCCTTCGTCCTTGTGGCGCAGGACGAGCGAAAATCCAAGGGGTGGGCTGGGGCGGGGCGGTGTTTTCCGGTTGACCCCGCCCGGCAAAAGACCTAATTCCCCGCGCGAGTGCCGCCTTAGCTCAGTTGGTTAGAGCACCAGATTGTGGATCTGGGGGTCCCCCGTTCGAGCCGGGGAGGCGGTACCATCCCGAGTATGACCGGTTCCATGCCTGCCCATGATCTGCCTCGTGCGCCCCTGAAGGGGATCGGCTTCAAGCTGGCGTCGGTCGTCGTCTTCATCGGCATGTATACGCTGATCAAGCTGGCGTCGGACCGGGTTCCGCCCGGCGAGATGGTGTTTTTCCGCGCCTTTTTCGCGATTCCGGTGATTCTGGTCTGGCTGGGGACCAGCCGGGCGATGGGGGCGGGGCTGCGCACTACGAATTTCACCGGCCATATCTGGCGCGGGCTGGCGGGCACCTGTGCCATGGGCTTTGGCTTTGCCGGTCTGGCCTATCTGCCGCTGCCGGAGGTGACGGCGATCGGCTATGCAGCCCCCCTGCTGACCGTCATCTTTGCCGCCATGTTTCTGGGCGAGGACGTGCGGGCCTTTCGCATGGCGACGGTCGGGCTGGGGCTGGTCGGGGTGCTGATCATCCTGTCGCCGCGCCTGTCGGTCGGCCACGGGGCGGGCGAGGCCGGGACGCGCGAGGCTTTGGGGGCGATGCTGGTTCTGTCGAGCGCCCTTTTTGCCGCCCTTGCGCAGGTCTTTGTGCGCAAGCTGGTGGCACAGGAAACGACCTCGGCCATCGTCTTTTATTTCTCGGTCAATTCGGCGGTCCTGTCGCTGATCACCCTGCCGATGGGGTGGGTCTGGCCCGATATGAGCACGGCCTTGATCCTGATTGCCAGCGGGTTTCTGGGTGGGGTGGGGCAGGTGTTCCTGACCTCGTCCTATCGCCATGCCGATGCGTCGCTGGTGGCGCCCTTTGAATATGCCTCGATGATCCTGTCGCTGGCCGTCGGCTATTTCGCCTTTAGCGAGGTGCCGACCGGCCGGGTGCTTCTGGGGGCGGTTCTGGTGATCGCGGCGGGCATCCTGATCATCTGGCGCGAACGGCGGCTGGGGCTGGAGCGGGCGGCGCAGCGGCGGTCGATGACGCCCTGAGGCGGCTCAGACCTCCAGCCAGATCGTCACCGGCCCCTGATTGACCAGATCGACATCCATGTCGGCACCGAAGCGGCCATTGGCGACGGGAATGCCAAGGGCGCGGAGCGTATCCGAGAAGTGCAGGTAAAGCGTCTGGCCCAGATCCGGCGCCGCTGCGGCAGAAAAGCCGGGGCGGTTGCCGCGCGACGTGTCGGCGGCCAGGGTGAACTGGCTGACGACCAGGGCGCTGCCGCCGGTATCGGCGAGCGAGCGGTTCATCTTGCCCGCTTCGTCCTTGAAAATGCGCAGCTTGGCGATCTTATGCGCCAGCTGGTCGGCGCGGGCCGTATCGTCGCCCTCCATGGCGCAGACCAGAATCAACAGGCCCGGGCCAATGGCCCCGACCTCCTCGCCCTCGACCGAAACGCGCGCGCGGGTGACGCGCTGGATCAGTGCCCTCATTCCACCAGCTCGTGCGCCCAGGGCGGGTTGGCGCCGGGGCGGGACACGGTGATGGCTGCGGCGGCGACGCCGAGTTTCAGGGCCGACATCAGTTCGGCGTCGCTCAGCGCCGCAATGCGGGCCTTGGTCAGGGCACCGGCCTGATGCAGAGCGGCCAGCGCGCCGGCGTTGAACGTATCACCGGCACCGACCGTGTCGGCGACCGTGACCTTGTGCGCAGGCGCAAAGGCGGTCTGGCTGGCGGTAAAGCCATGGGCGCCCGTGGCGCCTTCGGTGATCAGCACCAGTTTGGGGCCGCGCGCCAAAAGGCTGCGGGCGACCGTCGCCAGATCCCCGTCGCCTTCCAGCCAGAACAGATCCTCGTCCGACAGTTTGACGATATCGGCGACGGCGACCATCCGGCCGATGCGGGCGCGATAGGCGGCCTGATCCTTGATGAAGCCGGGGCGGACATTGGGGTCGATCATGGTGACGCGGCTGGCGGCATAGCGCAGCATCATCGCCTCGTAGGTGGCGCCGCAGGGGTCGTTGACCAGCGAGATGCCACCAAAGAAGCAGGCGGACACATCGGCGGGCAGGGCGGGAATGTCGCTTTCGGCCAGCATCCGGCCCGCCGTGCCTTCGTCATAAAAGGCATAGCGCGCCTGACCGTTGGTCAATTGCACGAAGGCCACGGTCGAGGGCCGGTAGTTGCGCACCAGATAGCGCGTGTCGACATTCGATTCCGTCAGCCGGTCGGCCAGGATCTGACCCAGAAAATCATTGGCGACGCCGCTGAAAAAGGCCGACGGGGCGCCAAGGCGGCCAAGCGCCACGGCGGTGTTGAAGACCGCGCCACCGGCATGGGGGGCAAAGGCCGCCTCGCCGGTTGTGGCCTGACGCGGCAGCAAGTCGATCAGCGCTTCTCCACAGCTCAGTATCATCGGCCGCCCTTCCCTGTTATCGCAAACATCTTTGTTCTAGCTGCCCCCGGGCCAAGGCTCAACCCTGCGCCGGGACCAGTTCCGCCGCTATAGTTTCGACGATGGGGCGGGCTTCGTCCAGTGTCATGCCGGGCCGAAGGCGCGGATCGTAGATCAGCCGCAGCATTAGCGCGTCCTGGCTGGTCAGCAGCGCATATTCCTCGTCGTCATTGAAGATCGAGGGGCGGGCGGCGGGGCTGTCATTGACCAGCCCCAGCGCCTGGGCCAGTTCCTCGTGAATGCAGCTTTTGCGCAAAAGCGGCGGCAGTTCCGTGCGGATCACGGTCAGCGCCCGGTCATAGGTGGCGCTGCCTGCGGGTGCATTGGCGAAGACCGTGCAATAGATATCCTGACGCATGTTCAGGGCGCTGTTCAGCGCAGCCGCCGACATGCCGGGGACAAAGGTCAGGATCAGGTCGCGGGCGGCGCGGCGTTCGGGCGGCGACTGGATCAGGATCAGATGGTTCGGATCGCGGTCCGACAGGCGGATCTGCAGGCCGGTCAGACGCGACAGACGCGACAGATAGGCGGCAATCTCGACCCGGTCGGCGCCCTGCTGGCGGGGGGGCGTTTCGGGGCCGAAGACCAGCGAGACGCGCATCGGCCCCTGCCAGCGGTGCAGGCGTGCCTCGCGGCCGCTTGGCACCAGACGGCTGCCCGCCTCGGCGAATTCGTCATGAAAGGCGATGGCCAGCACGTTGCGCGCAAGGTCCGAGGCGGAAAAGCCGATGCCCGCGCCGCCGTCGGTCAGAAGCCGGTCCTGACCACGGTAATAGGCCTCGACCGCCGCATAATGGCGCCGGGCCGCTTCGGTTTCCGCCGAGGGTGGCGGCGGGGCGGGGGTAGCGGCCGGTGCGGGCGGGGCCGGGGCCGGGCTTTCCGGTGTGACGCAGCCCGCCAGCAGCGGCAGGGCCAGCGGGAAAAGACAGGCCACAAGCCTGGTACGAATCACTTTGGCCCAAAACCCCGGCATCAGCCCCCTCGCCGCTGTCGGTGCCAGATTTGCACGGGCGCGCGGCAAGGGGAAGCGGGGGATGCGGGTT
>CAZKJZ010000159.1:0-5139 GCA_964553145.1 uncultured Frigidibacter sp.
CTGAACAGGGACAATCCCGATACGGAAACGCCCGAGGCGGATCTGTTCTGGTATCGGCTGGTGACGCTGATCTGGTTTCCCTTGCAAGTGGTGGTGATCTACGGCGCGCTGTGGTGGGTGACGCATGGGGCGCCGCTGGCGGCCTGGGAAAAGATCGCGCTTTTTGCCGGGATCGGCATTATGTCGGGGGCGGTCGGCATCGTCTATGCGCATGAGCTGATGCATCAGAAGAACCGGACCGAACGCTGGCTGGGTGATCTGTTGCTGGCAACGGTTCTGTACAGCCATTACCGGACCGAACATCTTTTGGTGCATCACCGCTATGTCGGCACGCCGCGCGATGCGGTCAGCGCCCGCTATAACGAGAATTTCCACCGCTATTTCCTGCGGGTTCTGTGCGAGGGGCCGGGGTCGGCCTGGCGGGCGGAACGGCAGCTTTTGGCCCGTGCGGGCAAGGGGCCGTTTGACCGGCGCAATCCGTTCTGGCGCTATGGCCTGCTGAGCATTCTGGCGCTGGCGTCAGCGGCGGCGGTGGGTGGCTGGGCGGGGCTTGGCCTTTTCCTCCTGCAGGCCGGGGTTGCGGTCTGGCAGCTGGAACTGGTGGATTATGTCGAACATTACGGGCTCAGCCGCAAGCATCTGGGCGAGGGGCGGTATGAGCATATCAAGCCCCATCACAGTTGGAACGCGGCGCATAAGGCGACCAACTGGTTCCTGATCAACCTGCAGCGCCATTCGGACCATCATTCGAAGCCGGATCGACGCTTTCCGCTGCTGCAGACCTATGGGCAGGATGAGGCGCCGCAGCTGCCCTATGGCTATCCGGTCCTGACGACGATGGCGCTGATCCCGCCCCTGTGGCGGCGGGTGATGAACCCGCGTGTCCGGGCCTGGCGGCGGCAGTTCTATCCCGAGGTCAGCGACTGGACCGACTATAACCGGGGGACGTTGCCGCAGCCGAAGGGGGCGAGTTAAGCGCATTCCGAAAAGTGGGATGCGGTTTTCGGACGAAATGCGCGACAGGCAGCCTTAAGCCGCTGGCCGCGCGCTGTCCGCATCATCGGCCCATTGCGCCTCGTCCGTCTGCATGGCGTGGATCAGTTTGGCCGAGGCGATCAGCCTGTCTTTCAGCGGCGCGCGGCCGGTGACCGGGGCCGAGGTGCGGACCCGGACTTCGCCGGTGGCACCGTCGAACTGTTCGACGGTAAGGATGATGGTGGCATGGACCCGCCGTTCACCGCGGTCGAACATGATCTGGCGGGCACGGGCCGAGAGGATGCGCATGGGATGGTCCTTTCCTGTCCCTTCCGCGTCAGATTAACCATGCGCGCGTTACCAAACCCTTGCTGGCCGGAGGCGCCCCTGGCGGGGCGCCGTTCCCTTCCTCTCGCAGCCCGCGCTGGCGCGCCGGCCGCTCGGGCGGCCTCCGGCGGGGATATTTGGGAAAAGGTGAAAGGATGTTCTTTTTGCTTTGGGTTCGGACCTCTGCTTTGATGGGCGGGTGATTGGAGAAGGGCTGCGGCGATGCAGGTGACTTTGACCTACGACCGGCCGGACGAGGGGCCGGGATCGGGACCGGTGACGGTGGGCTGGTTTCGGTCCAGCGACAAGGGGGCGGTTCTTTATGATCCGCCGACGCGGCTGCAGTCGCGTGACCAGTCGCGGACCCATGCGAAGTCAGCCTCGCGCTGTCCGGCGGTCATTCAGATGGAAAGCCGCTATTTCAGCGTGCCCTGTCCGTTTGATCTGCATGTCGGCTTTGCCCGTGATGCCAAGGGCAAGGCGGCGTTCGTGAACCGGGCGGGCAACGCGAGCCCGATCCGCACTGCCAAGCTGAACGACGTGCTGGTGATGGTGAGCGAGGCGGAATGGCGTTATCCCGACCGGCCCACGGTTCAGATGGTGCTGCCCTATACGTTCATTGCCGACGAGCCGGTCTGGCTGACGCAGCTGGGGGCCTTTGCCCATTACCGCAAGGACCCGCTGCCGGGCACGCTGTTTGGCGGGCGGTTTCCTATCAGCCTGTGGCCGCGCCCCTTGATGTGGGCGTTCGAATGGCACGAGCCGGAAAAGGACATCATCCTGCGGCGGGGCGAGCCCCTGTTCTATTGCCAGTTCGAAGGGTCAAGCCCCGAGCGGCCGGTGCAGCTGGTCGAGGTTGAGCGGACGGCAGAGCTGATGGCCTATGTCGAGGCGATTGGCGGGGCGGTGAACTATGTGAACCAGACCTTCAGCCTGTTCAAATCCGCCGAGGCGCTGCGGCCGAAGACGCTGGTTGTCCCGAAGAAGCGCGACTGAGGGATGGAAAGTCTGATCTGGCTGCAGGATGTGGCCGAGGGCGGCTGCCGGTTGGTCCTGACCTCTGCCGGGCGGGTGGAGGCCCCGAACATCGCGCCGGACGGGCGGTCGTTGCTGGTGAACAGCGAGGGTGGCCTTTGCCGTGTGCCGCTGGACCAGCCTGCCCTGATGCCGGTCGAAACCGGTATTGCCGGGCGCTGCAACAATGACCATGGGTTTTCGCCCGACGGGCGCTGGATCGCCTTTTCGGCGCATCGGGGGCGGGGGGCTGAGCTCTTCTTGATGCCTGCGGCGGGGGGTGGGGCGCGGCTGTTGGTCGAGGCCAGGCCAAGCTGGTTTCATGCCTTTGCCCCGGATGGGGGCCGTATTGCCTATGCCGCGGCGCGTGCAGGCGGGCCTGTCGACATCTGCACGGCGCGGGCGGCTGACGGGGCGGACGAACGGCGGCTGACGGGCGGCGAGGGGCATAGCGACGGGCCGGATTATGCGGCGGACGGGCGGCATATCTATTACAATTCGGACCGGGGCGGGCAGGCGCAGATCTGGCGGATGGGGGCGGATGGCACGGGCCAGCGCCAGCTTTTTGCCGACGGTCGGGTCAACTGGTTTCCGCATCCGTCGCCGGATGGGGCATGGGTCAGCTATCTTTCCTATCCGCCCGGTACGGAGGGGCATCCGGCGGACCTGCCCGTCGATATCTGCCTGATACGGCCGGATGGCAGCGACCGGGCGGTGATGCGCAGCATTCTGGGCGGGCAGGGGACGATGAATGTGCCGCACTGGTCGCGGGACGGGCGGTATCTGGCCTTTGTGAGCTATCGCCCCTGAATGTTTCAGCGCCTGACCGGCTTGTGACAGGACTTTATTAGGCGGGTGGGCCAGTGCGGGGTTAGTCTGGCGGTCAGTCAGAGGGAGACAGAGATGCGCCACCCGTTCCGTACCGACCTGAAATGGTCGGATGTCACGCCGAAAGAGATGTTCCTGAACCGCCGCCAGCTGATCGCCGGTGCGGCCGCCCTTGGGCTGGCAGGGCCTGCCATGGCGAAGATCGCGGCCAGGCCTTCGGCCCTGTCGACGGACGAGGCGCCGAACACGCTGGAAGATATCACCAGCTATAACAACTATTACGAATTCGGCACCGGCAAGGAAGACCCGGCCCTTGCGGCGGGTGGGCTGACGATCAGCCCCTGGTCGGTGCGGATTGACGGGATGGTGGACCGGCCCGGTGACTATGGGCTGGAGGACATTCTGGCCAAGGTGACGCTGGAGGAGCGCATCTATCGGTTCCGCTGCGTTGAGGGCTGGTCGATGGTGGTGCCCTGGATCGGATTTCCGCTGTCGGACCTGATCTCTCGCGCGGGCGCGCGTGCGGGCGCAAGCTATGTAATGTTTGAAACGCTGATGCGGCCCGAGGAGATGCCGGGGCAGGCCTATCCCATACTGGAATGGCCCTATCGCGAGGGGCTGCGGCTGGACGAGGCGATGCATCCGCTGACAATCCTGGCGACCGGGCTTTATGGCGAGGATCTGCCGCGCCAGAACGGCGCCCCCCTGCGGCTGGTGGTGCCGTGGAAATACGGGTTCAAGTCGATCAAGGCGATCGTGAAGATGACGCTGACCGATCAGCAGCCCCAGACCAGCTGGAACCTGCAGAACAAGTTCGAATATGGGTTCTATTCGAACGTGAACCCGAATGTCGATCATCCGCGCTGGAGCCAGGCGACCGAGCGGCCCCTGGGTGCCGGTCTTTTTGGCGGCCGGGTGCCGACGCGGATGTTCAATGGCTATGAGGATCAGGTGGCCGGCCTTTATGCCGGGCAGGATCTGAAGGTGGACTTCTGATGACCCTTGCGCAGCGTGTGAACGGCATTCTGCGCCGGGTTCCGGCCTGGCCGCTTTATATATTGGGGGCGATGCCGCCCCTGTGGCTTTTGTGGCTGGGGCTGCAGAACCAGCTGGGGGCCGATCCGGTCAAGGCGCTGGAACGGCAAATGGGCGAATGGGGCCTGATGCTGATGATCGCGGTGCTGGCGGTGACGCCGCTGCGCCGCATTACCGGCATCAGCCTGATCAAGTACCGCCGGGCGCTGGGGCTGTTGTGCTTTTTCTATATCCTGGCGCATTTCCTGACCTGGCTGGTGCTGGATATGGGATTGCTGCTGGATCTGGCGCTGCGTGACATCGTCAAACGGCCCTATGTGACGATCGGCATGGCGGGTCTGGCGATGCTGCTGCCCTTGGCGATCACCTCGAACAACTGGTCGATCCGGCGTCTGGGCCCGGCGCGCTGGCAGCGGCTGCACCGGCTGACCTATCCGGCGGCGCTGGCGGGAGCGGTGCATTATATATGGCTGGTGAAAAGCTGGCCGCTGGAGCCGTTCCTGTATCTGGCGGCGATTCTGCTGGCCCTGGGCCTTAGGATTCGCCGAATCCCGGGCCGAGTCCCGGCCGGCGTGGGGAATCGCGGATGATTCCGGGGGCTGGAAAGATTCTTCGGCTCCTTACGCAAGGTCAGTCGGCCTGAATTTGGGGCCGAAAGGGCGGGCCGGGCCGGTCAGTCGCGGATAGGGGGCCGGAAATCCGGTTGGGGCAGGTGAAAAACCGGCTGAAAGCCCCCGAGTCTGGGCCAAAAGGTCAATCAGGAATCGCCCCCTGCCGCGATATTTCCGCAAAAAACGCGCGAACCTAGTGGCCGGACACGGGCTAACCCCCAGATTTTGTGCCCAAAAATGCGACCGCAAAAAAAATGACATATTTCGAAAAAAAGCCCTTGCGGTCCCCCGCCGCCATCCGTAAATACCGCCTCACCGAAGCGGACAACACTGCAACGGCAGACGGAAA